>CABQJK010000006.1 GCA_902464495.1 uncultured Collinsella sp.
TGAAGGGCATGTGCGCTGCCGAGGCCACACTTCCCGAGGGCGGCGTGATCATCGACGTTGCCGGTTGTGCCGACGGCCACGGTGGCGAGGGCTTCTACCACAACATCGCCGATAACGATCCGGCTGAGTTCGAGCGCGCCTGCATCGACCGTCCCAAGGACGAGACCCTGCCCGATCAGTGGACGAGCCAGATCTTCGCCCGTATCCTGGCACATCACCCCGTGATCATGGTTACCGACCTGTGCGATCACCAGATGATCAAGGACATGCACATGACGCCGGTCAACACCCTCGAGGAGGCGCTCAAGCTCGCCTTTGAGATGAAGGGTGCCGATGCCAAGGTTGCCGTCATTCCCGATGGCCTGGGCGTTGTTGTTGCGCAGCACTAGTGCGCGGCCTAAACGAATCGTTTTTAACTGACAAGAAAGATAAGGTTTTATGCTTACCAAACTCCTCTGCGAATTCGGCGCAACTGCCCTCATGATCATCTTTGGCGTGGGCGTGCACTGCGATACCGTGCTCAAGGGCACCAAGTATCAGGGCTCCGGCCATATGTTTGCCATCACCACCTGGTCTTTTGGCATCTCGGTCTGCCTGTTTGTCTTTGGCGGCGCCGTGTGCATGAACCCCGCCATGGTGCTTGCCCAGTGCATCGTCGGCTTGGTGCCGTGGGGCAGCTGCATCCCCTTCATGATTGCCGATATGCTCGGCGGCTTTGTGGGTGCCGTAATCGCCTGGTTTATGTATGCCGATGAGTTCAAGGCTTCCGAGGGCGTCGTCGACCCCATTGCCCAGCGCAACATTTTCTCGACCAACCCCACCACCGAGGGTACGAACTATGCCCGTAACTTCTTCTGCGAGGCTATCTGCACTTTTGTGTTCATCAGCGCCATCCTTGCTGCCGCTAGCCGCGCCGGCGAGAACGTTCTGATGCTCGCAATCTGCGTCGGCCTGATCGTTTGGGCCGTTGGCATGGGCATGGGCGGCATCACCGGCTTCGCCATGAACCAGGCGCGTGACCTTGGTCCTCGCATGGCCTATCAGGTGCTGCCGATCAAGAACAAGGCTGACAACAACTGGAAGTACGGCCTGCTTGTTCCTGGCATCGCTCCGTTTGTCGGTGCCGCTCTGGCCGCACTGTTTGTGCACGGTTTCTTGGGCATGTTCTAGTCCGAGGCTACATAGTTGTCCGCTGGCCGCATGGGGTAACTTCCCAGCGCGTCCTCGGACATGAAAGAACCCCCGCTGCGCACTTCGTGCGGCGGGGGTTCTTTCGTCCTGCGGAATGCGCTGGGAAGTTACCCCATGCGGACAGCTGCGGGGTCTTTGTTGCGTTCGTACAAGCAACCCAACATATATCTGAATTTGGATGGGAGGGGCTTGTTGCTGGTATGGATGTTGAAGCGCGAATGACACTTTGGGATGCGTGGCGGCTTGGGTTGGGGCGATGCTTTGGGATGAGCTTCTTACTTAGTTGAAGAGGGGTTTTATGGCTGATAGGTAGTCTTTGGCTACGTCCTCTTTTGGGGCTTGGAAGTTATGCCAGGCCCACCATTGGACCATTCCTACGAAGCTTGAGGCTATGTGGTGTAGTAGGAAGCTTCGGTCCATGGTGCCGGCGGGCCCTTGGGGGCCGTTGGGGACGGTTTCGGCTGCTCGTGACATGATGGTCTTGCGTAAGCAGTCGGCGAAGACGCGTGAGCCGGCGCCGGCTACGAGGGCTCGTACGCCCTGGCGGCGTTCCCAGAGGTTGTTGAGGATATGCTCGACTTGTACGAGCGGATCATCGAGCGGTGTGCCATCGTCGTCGAGGGCGTGGGTGCAGATGTCGCTCACGAGTTCGGACAGTAGGTCATCCTTGCTCTTGAAGAGGCCGTAGAATGTCGCGCGGCCTACGTGAGCGCGCGCGATGATGTCGCCGACGGTGATCTTGCCGTAGTCCTCCTCGCGAAGGAGCTCGGAAAACGCCGTGACAATAGCGGCGCGGCTTTTGGTTTTGCGGGCATCCATGGCTATGCATCCACATGAACAAGCAGGCAACGGAGCGTGCCGGAGCAGCCCTCGTAGGGGCGCTTACCGGCGCCGTAGCCGACGGCCTCGATGCGGTAGCGGGCCGGCAGGTGCTCGGACGTGCGCAGTGCGGCGACGATGGCGGCGCCCGTGGGCGTCACAAGCTCGCCGGCGACTGGTGCGGGCGTGAGGACGATATTGCCCGCCTGGCACAGGTTGACGACAGCGGGGACGGGAATGGGCATGAGACCGTGGGCACAACGGATGGTACCGTGACCCTCGGAGAGCGACTCGACCACGATGTCCTCAATACCCAGGTCATCGAGGCAGATGGCGACAGAGCAGACGTCGACGATGGAATCGACGGCGCCCACCTCGTGGAACATGACGGTCTCGGGCGTTTTGCCGTGAGCCTTGGCCTCGGCAGCGGCGAGCGCGGTAAAGATGGCGAGGGCGCGACGCTTGGCGCCATCGCTTAACTGCGAGCCATCGATGATGGCGGTAACGTCCGCCAAAGAACGGTGGTGATGGTGGTGGGCGTGATGATGGTCCTCGTGGCCATGGTCGTGGGCCTCATGATCATGCTCGTGGCAGTGCTCGTGTTCGTGCTCGCCATGATCATGATGGTGGTGCTCATGCTCGTGCGTGTGCTCGGCAGCTGCTTCGTTGCCGTAGAGCCAGACCATATCGTGATCGTGGTTCTCGAGCTCCTCTGCAAGCTGGACGTCGAAATCGCAGGCGTCGATGCCATGCTTGTTTACGCGCGTCACGGCGATCGAAAAGCCGTCGACCGGCAGCGTGGCGAGCTGCTCGCGCAGGTGCTCCTCGCTGGCGCCCAGGTCGAGCAGGGCCGCGACGGTCATATCGCCGCTGATGCCCGAGGTGCCGTCAATGATAAGCGTGTGCTGATGGTTAGACATGGAATGCTCCTTAACGGGCGCAGGGCGTGCCAGCGCTCAGATGATTGATAAGACTTGCTTGGTAGGCGGCGCCAAAGCCGTTGTCGATATTGACGACCGAAACGCCGCTAGCGCAGGAATTGAGCATGGCGAGCAGCGCGGCCACGCCACCAAAACTTGCGCCGTAGCCCACGCTGGTGGGAACGGCGATGACCGGACAGCTCACCAGGCCGCCGATAACGCTTGCCAGAGCGCCCTCCATGCCGGCGATGGCAATGACCACCTGCGCCTGGGCAAGTTCCTCGGCATGCGCGAGCAGGCGG
Organism: uncultured Collinsella sp.; assembly: GCA_902464495.1. Lineage (GTDB taxonomy): Bacteria > Actinomycetota > Coriobacteriia > Coriobacteriales > Coriobacteriaceae > Collinsella. The sequence continues at coordinate 3,233 of CABQJK010000006.1, forward strand.
TGCAGGCCGGCGACGCCAACATCGTAGAGGCGGTCGACTTCGTTGCCATAGAACTCGGCCGTCAACGCGGCTTCCTCGGCGACGGGCAAGTCGCTCGTGCCGGCGCAGGCGACGACGATGCGCCCGTTGCCGGTAGGGGAGGGCTTGCCGCCCACGAGGGCGAGCTGTGCGTCCGGGACATATCCCAGGTCGATGCCGTTGCCAAGAAGCTTAGCGGTGCGCGCGGCTTTTTCGGCATCCAGGCGCGTGACCAGGATGCGCTCCTGGCTGGCATCGCGCAGTGCTTCGATAATGGCGGCAATCTGATCGGCGGTTTTACCGGCCCCGTAGACAACCTCGCCGGCTCCCTGGCGCACCCCGCGCGAAAGATCGAGCTGCGCAAAGCCTAAATCGGCGGTCGGAGCCGTCTGGATGCGCGTGAGGGCGTCGGCAGGGGTGACTGCTCCGCCGGCAACATCGCTCAGCAATTGCTCAAGATCTCGCTTGTCCATATATGTTCCCTTCGACGGCGCAAAGTCTAGCACTCAAAGAGCATTTTTCCGAACACTAAGACAAAATTGTTCGGAAACTATAGGACAGACTGATTCAATTGTTAGACGGATCGACTAGTCGCGCAGGATGATGTCCATGGCGAGCATCAGGTTGCGCTCATCGATGGCAAACGGGGCGGCTTCGCGCGTCTTGGGCTTGGCGCAAAACGCGATGCCCGTGCCCGCGGCCTGGATCATGGGGATGTCGTTTGCCCCGTCGCCAATAGCGACCGTGTGGGCCATGTCGACGCCGCACTCAACTGCCCAGTCCAGCAGCTGGATGAGCTTGGACTCCTTGGTCACGATGTCTGCCGCCAGCTTACCCGTGAGCTTGCCGTCCACGACCTCCAGGCGGTTAGCCAGGCAAAAATCGATGCCCGCGGCGGTCACGATCTTATCGGCGACCTCGTGAAAGCCGCCGCTTACCACGCCGACCTTCCAGCCCTTGCTGTGCGCCGAGCGCACAAGCTCCAGCGCGCCGGGGGTAAACGTCACACGCTCAAAGGTGCGCTCGAACACGCTCTCGTCCAGGCCGGCGAGCAGCCCCACGCGCTCCTCGAGTGCCTGCTTAAAGTCAAGCTCGCCGCGCATGGCGCGCTCAGTGATCTGTGCCACCTGCTCGCCTACGCCGGCCTCCTCGCCCAACAGGTCGATGACCTCCTGGTTGATGAGCGTGGAGTCGATATCCATAACGATGAGGCGTGCGGTCATGACGGGCCTTTCCGAGTGCAGTTGTATTGGGGCACATTGTCGCACGTGACGAGCGCGGGCGGGTGCCGCGGCGCGTCAATTGTTTCGTCTCCGTCAAGTCTTTGGGCAGGAGCTACTTTTCCGCGGCACATCAGCACAGGTGCGATAAGATAGAACGCCATGTCTGGCTGCGCGGTTTACGCAGGCCGGGCAAATCTGTACGACGCCGCCCGGAACGACACGGGGCGGCACAGATCCATAAAGGAGGATCACTGGTATGAGCCAGACCCGTCCCATCGACGAGCATTCCATGCACACCCGTACCTGCGGCGAGCTTCGCCGCGAGAACGTGGGCGAAGAGGTCACCCTCACCGGTTGGGTGAGCCGTCGCCGCGACCACGGCGGCCTTATCTTCTGCGACCTTCGCGACCGCGAGGGCATCACGCAGCTCACCTTCGACCCCGAGCACTCCGACGGCGACGCCTTTAAGATTGCCGAGACCATGCGTCCCGAGTGGCCCATCAAGATTCATGGCGTCGTGCGCGCCCGTGGCGAGGAGACCACCAACACCAAGCTCGCGACCGGCGAGATCGAGGTCCTGACCGACCACGCCGAGGTACTCAACACGTCCGTCACCCCGCCGTTCCAGATCGAGGACGGCATCGAGACCAGCGAGGACACCCGCCTGCGCTATCGCTATCTGGACCTCCGCCGTCCCGAGATGATGGCCAACCTCAAGCTGCGCTCCGACTTTACCTTTGCCATTCGCGAGGCGCTGCACAACCGTGAGTTCATGGAGGTCGAGACACCCTCCCTGTTCAAGTCCACGCCCGAGGGCGCCCGCGACTTCATCGTTCCCAGCCGCATCCAGCCGGGTAACTTCTACGCCCTGCCGCAGTCCCCGCAGCTTCTGAAGCAGCTGCTCATGGTCGGTGGCGTTGAGCGCTACTACCAGGTCGCCAAGTGCTTCCGCGACGAGGACCTGCGTGCCGACCGTCAGCCCGAGTTCACTCAGGTCGATATCGAGATGTCCTTCGTGGACCAGAACGATGTCATGAGCGCGCTCGAGGAGGTCCTGGCCGATGCCTTCGGTCGCATGGGTGTCGAGATGCCCACGCCGCTGCGTCGCATGGACTACTGGGAGGCCATGGACACCTATGGCTCCGACAAGCCCGATACCCGCTACGGCATGCACCTGGTCGACCTGACCGACATCTTTGCCAACTCCAAGTTCAAGGTCTTTGCGACTGCCGCGAACGAGGAGGGCTCTGTCGTCAAGGCAATCAACGCCAAGGGTGCCGGTGCCTGGGCACGTGCCAAGATCGACAAGCTCGCCGGCGTGGCCTCCACGTTTGGCGCCAAGGGCCTGGCATGGATCGCATTCCGCGAGGACGGCTCCATCAACAGCCCCATCGTCAAGTTCTTCTCGGACGAGGAGATGGCGGCTCTGCGTGAGCGCATGGACGTCGAGCCCGGCGACCTTGTGATGTTCGCCGCCGGTCCGCGCCTGCTCTCCGACGAGATCCTGGGCGGCATGCGTTCCCACATGGCCAATGCGCTCGAGGTCAAGCGCGAGGGCCACGACTTCCTGTGGGTCGTCAACTTCCCGCTGTTCCACTGGGACGAGGATCGCAAGGCCTATGCTGCCGAGCACCAGCCCTTTACCCTGCCGACCGAGACCGACATCGCCAAGATCGAGGCCGACCCGCTGGCAGCCGGTTCCTGCACCTACGACTTTGTCATGGACGGCTTTGAGGCCGGCGGCGGCGGTATGCGTATCCACAACGCCGAAATGCAGATGTCCATGCTCAAGCTCCTGGGCTTTACCGAGGAGCGCGCCGAGTCGCAGTTCGGCTTCCTCATGGAGGCTCTCAAGTTTGGTGCGCCCCCGATGGGCGGCTTCGCCCTGGGCCTGGACCGCGTGTGCATGCTGCTCACCGGCTCCGACTCCATCCGCGACGTCATGGCGTTCCCCAAGACGGCCAGCGGCTCCGACCTCATGTCGGGCGCCCCGAGTGCCGTTTCCGGCGCCCAGCTCAAGGACGTTAGCCTGCGCCTGATGTAGACGAACGGCTTACATATTGCCTGTTGCGAGGGAAGGACGCGCGCCTTCCCTCGTTTTTTGTGGGACGGGGATGCGCCGGTAACGTACAATAACTACCACGTGGCCGGGTTTGCCGGCCGAATGTGCGACGTCGTGGGAGGGGACATGGTCGAGTTTACAAAGACGATTAAAGATCCGTTGGGATTGCATGCCCGCCCGGTTGCGCTGCTCTATGACATTATTGCCAAGCATCGTAGCAACGTATCGGTCAGCATCGGCGATCGCCATACCGACGGCCGCGATGTGATGGGGCTCATGGCTCTCTACGGCGAATGTGGCGAAGACATCGTGTTCCGCGTTTCGGGCGTGGATGAGGCCTCCTGCGTCACATCGATCAGAAACCTCTCGCTCTAAGCATGACAGGGCGCGGCAAAGGACAGCTCTTTGCCGCGCCTTTTTGCTTCGTATAGGAAACTTTTTCGAAATCTAAATGGGGACCCTTTCCAAAAAGTTAACCACGTGCTAGTTTACTATAGCGAACATAGACGTGGTTAACTTTTGCTGCGTCGATGTTGAGGACGAACTGACGTTAGGAGCTCACTCATGTCTTGCGGACCGCAGATGCCGGCTATGCCGCTTTCGATGGTAAAAGCGGGCGAAACCGTGCGCGTGTCTCGCGTAAAGGGCAATGAGGATATGAAGCACCATCTCAAGGACCTCGGCTTTGTCGAGGGCAACGAGATCCACGTGGTGAGCTCGAGTGGCGCCAATATCATCGTCACGGTGCTGGGCGCTCGCTTTGGCATCGATTCCAAGGTCGCCATGCACATCATGACCGTCGGTTAGTCCACAGCGTTCTGTAAAAACTGAAAGGGGGACAAGTAAATGAAGACGTTGGGTGACGTTAAGGTGGGCGAGAGCTCTACCATCGTCAAGCTTCACGGTGAGGGCGCACTTCGCCGTCACCTCATGGACCTGGGGCTCATCAAGGGCACTTCGTTCAAGGTCGTAAAGGTTGCACCGCTCGGTGATCCGGTCGAGATCAACGTGCGCGGCTACGAGCTTTCCATCCGTAAGGAGGAGGCCGCCGTCGTCGAGGTCCAGTAAGGGATCTTTGCGCGGTTATTTCTGCAGATAAAGTTAGGTTTTTCTAACTTAATGCAGCATCTTTGAAGCACATTATCCAGCCCGCGCGGAGAAAGCAGCGCAGGCACACAAGGAAGAAGGATTGAATGGCGGATTCTCAGATCCATGTCGCGCTGGCGGGTAACCCCAACTGCGGCAAGACCACGCTTTTCAACCTGATCACCGGCGCCAACGGCTACGTTGGCAACTGGCCCGGCGTCACGGTTGAGAAAAAGGAAGCCAAGCTCCTGAGCGACAAGAGCGTCACGATTACGGACCTCCCCGGCATCTACTCGCTTTCCCCCTATAGCCCCGAGGAGCAGTGCTCGCGCGATTACCTCATGAGCGGCGAGCCCGATGTCGTCGTCCAGGTGGTCGACGCCACCAACTTGGAGCGCAACCTGTACCTGGCGCTTCAGGTTATCGAGACCGGCCTGCCCGTGGTCGTCGCCCTCAACATGGCCGACTTGGTCGAGAAGAACGGCGACAAGATCGACACGGACAAGCTCTCCAAGAAGCTCGGCTGCCCGGTCATGATGATCTCGGCCCTTAAGAACAAGGGCATCAACGAGCTGTTCGAGCAGGTCAAGAAGTCCGCTGCTTCCAAGGGCCAGGTGCCGGAGCACAAGTTCGATTCCTCCATCGAGGACGTTCTGGACCACATCGAGAACAATCTGCCGGCGAGCGTTCCCGCCAACAAGCGTCGCTACTACGCCGTCAAGCTGTTCGAGCGCGACGCGGACGCCTGCAAGCTCATCAACCTCACTAAGGAGAAGGCCGCTCGCGTCGAGCAGCTGGTCGCCCAGTGCGAGCAGGATTGCGACGACGACGCCGAGTCCATCATCACCGGCGAGCGCTACGGCGTGATCGCCCACATCATCGACGAGTGCCTCACCAAGGCTCCGGCCAAGATGAGCACCTCCGAGAAGATCGACCGTGTGGTTACCAACCGTATCTTGGGCCTGCCGATCTTCGTGGTCATCATGTTCTGCGTGTACTACATTGCCGTCTCTACCTTGGGCGGCACGGTGACCGACTTCACCAACGACCAGCTCTTTGGCACCGACGGTTGGTATGTGCTCGGCCAGGGCCGCGACGCCTACGACGCAGCTGTTGAGGCTGCGGGTGACGCCGCCGACTCGGTCGACCCGGCGCAGTACGGCCCCTATGTCCCGGGTATTACCACCGTGGTGCACGACGCCCTTGTGGCGGGTGGTACCGAGGACGGCGGCCTGGTTGATTCGCTGGTCTGCGACGGTATCGTCGGCGGCTTAGGCGCCATCTTCGGCTTCGTTCCGCAGATGTTCCTGCTCTTTGTGATGCTGTCCTTCCTGGAGGACTGCGGCTACATGGCCCGTGTCGCCTTTATTATGGACCGCGTGTTCCGCCGGTTTGGCCTGTCCGGTAAGTCCTTTATCCCCATGCTCGTGTCCTCGGGCTGCGGCGTCCCCGGCGTCATGGCCACCAAGACCATCGAGAACGAGAAGGACCGCCGCATGACGGTCATGACCACCACGTTCATTCCCTGTGGCGCTAAGCTGCCGATCATCGCCCTGCTCATGGGCTCCATCATCGGCGATTCTTCCACCACCGCCGCATGGATCAGCCCGCTCTTCTACTTCTTGGGCGTCTTTGCCGTCATCGCCTCGGGCCTCATGCTCAAGAAGACCAAGCTCTTCGCCGGTCGCCCGACGCCGTTCGTTATGGAGCTTCCCGCCTACCACTTCCCGGCGATCCGCTCTTGGGCGCTGCACGTGTGGGAGCGCTGCTGGGCCTTTATCAAGAAGGCCGGCACGGTCATCTTCGCGTCCACCGTCGTCGTTTGGTTCCTCTCCAACTTTGGTAGCTACAACGGTTCCTTTGGCTTCCTGCCCGCGATGGACGGCATCCCCGAGGAGTTCATGGACTACTCTGTGCTTGCCATGCTCGGCAACCTGGTCGCTTGGATCTTCGCCCCGCTCGGCTTTAGCACCTGGCAGGCAACTGCGCTGACTGTCTCTGGCCTTGTCGCTAAGGAGAACGTCGTCGCCACCGCCGGCTCGCTGCTGTCGGTTGCTGACGCCGCCGAGACCGACCCGAGCCTGTGGACCGCGTTTGCCGGCATGTTCCCGACTATGGGCGCCTGCGTTGCCTTCGGCGCTTTCAACCTGCTGTGCGCCCCGTGCTTTGCCGCCATGGGCACTATCCGCAATCAGATGGACTCCGGCAAGTGGACCGCGATTGCCATCGGCTACGAGTGCGCCTTCGCTTGGGTCATCGGCCTGTTCATCAACCAGTTCTACAACCTGCTTGTCCTTGGCCAGTTTGGTATTTGGACGGTTGTAGCCATCGTTCTGCTGGTTGCGATGCTCTTCCAGATCTTCCGTCCCATGCCTAAGCATGCCTGGACCGACGAGGACGAGACCAACGCTGCTTCCGCCGCAGTTTCCGCTTAAGTCCGAATAAGGATTAGCCCCTTTCCACGAGCCCGGGTGTCCCAGCGACACTCGGGCTTTTTGGTGAGGGAGATGTGGCGTTTCCGCAGATAAAACCGACCAAAATAAACCTGCCCCTTTTTGGTAGGTGGAGAATGGGGTAAAGTAAGTGATGGTTAACTAGAGGAGGCTTGCTATGGCACCTATCGATATTGTTGTACTGGCTGTTATCGGCATTGCGTTTGTCGCCGTGTGCGTGCGCATTTATCGTAAGGGCACTTGCGCCGACTGCGCTCAAGGTGGCGTTTGCACGGGACATTGTTCCAATAAAAAAACCTGCGCCGCGCTTAAGGGCGTGGACAAAATTGCCGAAGACCTGGGCCGCGGTATCAAATAAGGTCCAGGCATCCAGGCGCCCCGCGAGCATCCGTTCGCGGGGCGCTTTGCACATTTGACGGCGAGCGCGGCGAGTTGAAGAGTGATTTTGGGGTATCGTTACCTGTACTGTTAATTGGCAACTTATCTATAACGGAGTAACCCCATGAGCGCTCGCGTAACCATGAAGGACATAGCCGCCGAGCTTGGCGTTTCCATCAATACCGTGCACAAGGCCCTGACGGGTAAGGCCGGCGTGAGCGAATCCGTGCGCTCCAAGGTGAATGCTAAGGCCGAGGCCATGGGTTACCACCGCAACACAAGTGCCTCGAGCCTGCGCCGCAAGGATATCAACCTGGTGTTTTGCCTGCCCCGCGCATCGTGCGAGGGGGCGTACTTTTTCCGTTACCTTTGGGAAGGCTGCAACCGCTTTGAGCAGGAGGTCATCGACCGGGGCATTACGGTTGAGCGCGTTGAATTTGGCGTGGGTGGCTACGCCGATGCGCTCGAGCAGATTGATGAGCGTCTGCAGGTAGGCGAGAAGATTGACGGCCTGCTTGCCTATGTTCCGGGCGATGACCGCGCAACCGAGCTCTTGAGGCAGATTGCCGAGGCGGGCGTGACAATCGAGCTCGTAGACGGCGACCGCCCGCACCTCGATCGCCTGGGTGCCAGTCTGGCGGACTATTCCGCGGCGGGCAGTCTTATGGCGGAGCAGGCGGCAAATCTGGTCCACGCTTCTGGGGTTGACGCCCGCGTGCTCCTGTTGGCGGGCGACCCCTATACCGATTCACACTACCTGACCGCCCGCGCCTTTCATAATTACCTGCGCGAACACGATATTCCATGGCAGGTTGAGGACCTTGCCGGCGCCCATGCGCAAGTCAAACAGCTCGAGCGCGAGCTTGAGCAGCGCTTGAGTGCGCCGGATGCTCCCGAGCTCATCTGTAGCGTTTTTGCCGTTGGTTCCGAGGTGGTCGCCGACGCGCTTGTTTCAAGCGGCAAGGCCGGCAAGGTCATGGTGATCGGCAACGACCTGTTCCCCGAGAGCGCCCTGGCCTTACGCCGCGGCATTTTTACCAATATCGTCTATAAGGACCCGGTGAGCTTGGCCTACCGTGGTGCCAAGACCTTGGGCGAGTATCTGCTGTGGGGTAAAACTCCGGCGGAGCCCGTGCAGAAGGGTGCTGTGGAGATGGTGTTTGCCAGCAACGTCGACCGCTACTGCGAGCTTGCGGGAATTTAGCCGTTTAGTCAGGTACCCCCTCTTGCGACGTGCATTTTTTGGAGTATTCAGCAATGGCGTGTCCCGAAAGAGGCTAGGACGACTGTTTTAAGTGCCCCCGATGGCGTAATTCGCCATCGGGGGCACTTATTTATGCCGATTGGGCGCAATATGAGCATCAGATAGGGCTTCGAAGACGGTGCGCGGTGCGCTCCGATGCTGAATACTCCCAAAAATGCACGGCGGAACATGACCCACCTGGCCAAAGCGCTCAAGTTCGGTATTCGGGGACGCCTGCCAATTCGCAATACATACAAGTCACGGCTCCAGTAACCGTTGAACGGGCAAAATCGACCGTTCACCCCGTGGTGGTTAGGTGAACGTTCACCTTTTAAGTCGCAATGAATTAGTATAGTGAACGTTCACCTAGAGGATAACGAGCGTATCGTGCGCCCGCTCCGCCAACAAAGGGGTTGTTTGATGAAAAACTTCATGGACGATCAGGATTTCCTGCTGAGCACCAAAACCGGCGAGGAGCTGTTCCACAACTTTGCCGAGGGTATGCCCATCGTTGACTACCACTGCCACATTTCTCCCAAGGAGATCTGGGACGACAAGCGTTTTGAGAACATCACCGAGGTTTGGCTGGGCGGCGACCACTACAAGTGGCGTCTGATGCGCGCCAACGGCGTCGACGAGCGCTTCATCACCGGCGATGCCCCTGCTCGCGAGAAGTTCCAGAAGTGGGCCGAGACCCTGGGTCGTTGCGTGGGCAACCCCGTCTTTGAGTGGAGCCACCTGGAGCTCAAGCGTTTCTTTGGCTACGAGGGCGTCCTCAACGGCAATACCGCCCAGGAGGTCTGGGACCTCGCCAACGCTAAGCTCGCCGAGGCCAGCTTTACCTGCCGCAACCTCATCAAGCAGTCCAACGTCCGCATGATTTGCACCACCGACGACCCTGCCGACAGCTTTGAGTGGCACAAGAAGATTGCCGCCGACGAGAGCTTCGATGTCCAGGTCGTCCCGGCCATGCGCCCCGACGCCGCCCTGCGCATCGAGCGTGGCCAGGAGTTCGCCGACTACTGCAAGCATCTCTCCGAGGTCGCCGGCGTTGAGGTCAACGACTTCGAGGGCATGAAGACTGCCATCTCCAAGCGCTACGATGTTGCCCACGAGCTGGGCTGCCGCGCCTCCGACCATGCGCTCGACTACGTCATGTATGTCCCGGCTACCACCGAGGAGATCGAGGCCATCTTCGCCAAGGGCCTGGCCACCGAGCCGCTCACCGAGGAAGAGGTCCTCAAGTACAAGACCGCCTTTATGCAGTTTGTCGCCGGCGAGTATGTCCGCCTGGGTTGGGCCATGCAGCTGCACTTTGGCTGCAAGCGCGACAACAACCGTGCCATGTTCGCCAAGCTCGGTCCCGATACCGGTTACGACTGCATCTCCAACTACACGCCGTCTGACCAGCTCGCCGATTTCCTCAACTCCATCCAGGAGACCTGCGGCCTGCCCAAGACCATCCTGTACAGCCTGAACCCCATCGACAACACCATGATCGACACCGTCATGGGCTGCTTCCAGGAGGCTCCGACTGCCGGCAAGATCCAGAACGGTTCCGCTTGGTGGTTCAACGACAACGAGGTCGGCATGCGCGAGCAGCTCACCGCTCTTGCCAACGAGGGCGTTTTGGGCAACTTTGTCGGCATGCTCACCGACTCCCGTTCCTTCCTGTCCTACCCGCGCCACGAGTATTTCCGCCGCGTGCTGTGCAGTGTGATCGGCGAGTGGGTCGAGCAGGGCAAGTATCCCGCCGACATGGAGCTGCTGGGCACCATCGTGCGCGACATCAGCTACAACAACTCCGTCCGCTACTTCGGTTTTGACCTGGAGACCGTCGAGGCCTAAGTCCGCACCGAGCCACACCGAACCCGGGAGCGCCGTCGCCACACGCGGTGCCTCCGGCAAGCTTTCACGCTAACAAACGCCTAAGGAGATACATAGATGGAGAACATCAGCTACGAGACGCTCGAGAAGATCGGCTACAAGGGCTACCTGCTGCCCAAGGACGCGCCCGAGAAGGTTCTGCAGTTTGGCGAGGGCAATTTCCTGCGCGCCTTCGTGGACCGCTTCTTTGACATGGGCAACGAGGCCACCGGCTGGAACGGCAAGGTCGTCATGGTGCAGCCCATCAGCGGTGCCTTTGGCTTTGCCGACGGCATCAATGCCCAGGACGACCTGTACACCGTGCTGGTGCGCGGCAAGGAGAGCGGCAACACGGTCGATGAGTCCCGCGTGATCAGCGCTTGCAGCCGCTGCCTCAACCCGTACCGCGAGGATGACTACCGCGCCATGATGGAGGTCGCCGTCTCCGACGACCTGGAGATTATCGTCTCCAACACCACCGAGGCCGGCATCGCCTACGACCCGTCCTGCAAGGCCGACGACATGCCGCCCGCGAGCTTCCCCGCTAAGCTGGTCCAGGTCCTCCACAACCGCTGGGCCGCCGGCAAGCCGGGCGTCATCGTGCTCGCCTGCGAGCTCATCGACCACAACGGCGAGGAGCTGCTGCGCATCATGAACCAGTACGTGAGCGACTGGGGCTGGGAGGACGAGTTTGCGCAGTGGATGGCCAATGACTGCACCGTCTGCACCACGCTCGTCGACACCATCGTTCCCGGCCGCATCCGCGACCCCAAGGAGGCCGCCGCGGTTGCCGAGCGTCTGGGCTACGAGGATCCCTTCCTGGCCGTGCGCGAGCCCTTCCAGATGTGGGGCATCCAGGGCGATGAGTCGCTCAAGGAGCGCCTGCCCTTCGTGAAGGCCGGCCTGCCGGGCGTCTTTGTGACTCCCGATGTCACCCCGTATAAGAAGCGCAAGGTCCGCATCCTCAACGGCGCCCACACCGCCTTTGTTCCGGGCTCTTGGGTTGCCGGCTTTGATATCGTGCGTGACTGCATGCACGACGAGACCGTCCGCGGCTTTATGAACACCATGCTCTACGACGAGGTCATCCCGACGCTTGCCGCCGACCTGGATGTCGAGGACTGCAAGGCATTTGCCGCTGCCGTCGAGAACCGTTTCGATAACCCGTTTATCGACCACGCGCTGCTCTCCATCTGCCTCAACTCTACCGCCAAGTGGCGCGCCCGTGACCTGCCCACGCTCAAGGACTACGTTGCCGAGACCGGCAACCTGCCCAAGTGCCTGTCCACGAGCCTGGCCACGCTCATCGCGTTCTACACGCAGGAGCTCGTTTCCCGCGAGGGCGACGGCTTGCACCTGCGTCGCGCCGACGGCACCGAGTACACCGCTCAGGACGATGCCTTCGTGCTCGATTTCTATGCCGCCCACGCCGGCGTCGACGATGCTGAGCTGGTGCACGACGTGCTCAGCAACGAGCAGATGTGGGGCGAGGACCTGACGCAGATCGCCGGCCTTGAGGAGTTTGTCGTCAACGCGCTCGCCATCGTGCGTGCCGAGGGCGTCAAGCAGGCATTCGCCAACGCCCAGGCCTAAATCCTTTTGTGCGCTCGCCGGCCAACCGGTGGGCGCCGCTCGATTTTTGCTCAACCTGTAGGGTTAGGACTCTTTGTAATGAACACTATCCAGATCAATCCGGCCGACAACGTGATCGTTGCGCTGTCGCCGCTTGCCAAGGGTACCGCCGTTGCGGTCCCCGGTGTGGGCGAGGTCGTGGCCGTGGAGGATATCCCGCAGGGCCACAAGATGGCCGTGCGCGCGATTGCCGCGGGGGAGGACGTCATCAAGTACGGCCTGCCCATCGGACACGTGACGAGCGACATCCAGTCCGGTCAGTGGCTCCACACGCACAATGTGAAGACCAACCTTTCGGGTGAGGTCGAGTACACCTACAACCCCACGCATCCGGTCGTGGATTCCGTTGAGCCCGAGACTTTTATGGGCTTCCGCCGTGCCGACGGTCGCGCCGCTACGCGCAACGAGCTGTGGATCATCCCCACGGTCGGCTGCGTAAACGAGGTTGCACGCGCTATGTGCGAGCAGGCTCAGGACCTGGTCGAGGGTTCGCTCGAGGGCGTCTATTACTTCCCACATCCCTTCGGCTGCTCGCAGACCGGTGCCGACCACGCCCAGACGCGTCGTCTGCTGGTGGCGCTCTCGCGTCACCCCAATGCCGCCGGCGTGCTGTTCCTGTCGCTCGGTTGCGAAAACTGCACGCATCAGCAGGTGCTCGACGAGCTCGGTGACTTCGATCACGAGCGCGTCCGTTTCCTCACCTGCCAGGACGTTGCCGACGAGCAGGTCGAGGGCCACAAGATCCTGGCCGAGCTGGCCGACCTCGCCAAGCAGGCCAAGCGCGAGCCCATCCCGGCTTCAGAGCTGGTCATCGGTCTTAAGTGCGGCGGCTCCGATGGCCTTTCGGGCATTACCGCCAACCCCACGATCGGTCGCGTGAGCGATATGGTCGTCGCGCGCGGCGGCACGTCGGTACTGACCGAGGTGCCTGAGATGTTTGGCGCCGAGAGCATCCTGCTCGACCGCTGCGAGAACGAGCAGGTCTTTAATGCCGCCTCCGACATGCTCAACGGCTTTAAGGACTACTTCATCAGCCACGGTGAGGTGGTCTACGAGAATCCGAGCCCTGGTAACAAGGACGGCGGCATTACCACGCTCGAGGACAAGAGCTGCGGTTGCGTGCAAAAGGGCGGCTCCGCGCCCATCGTCGACGTGCTGCCGTACGCCGGCCAGGCCACCAAGCATGGTCTGAACATGCTGTGCGGTCCGGGCAACGATATGGTGTCGACCACGGCGCTCACCGCCGCCGGTTGCCATGTGATCCTGTTCTCGACCGGTCGCGGTACGCCGTTTGGCGCACCGGCGCCCACGCTCAAGGTGTTCACCAACCAGCGCCTGTGCGATCACAAGGCCAACTGGATGGACTTTAACGCCGGTGTGGTGGCTACGGGTGAGCGTACGCTCGATGAGGCTTCCGGTGACCTGTATCAGCTGGTGCTGGACACGGCGAGCGGCAAGCTCACAAGTGCCGAGCGTCGCGGCTGCCACGAGATCAGCATCTGGAAGGACGGCGTCTGCCTGTAGGGGCAAGCGCATCCGAGCATAGTTCCTATATAACGGTCCCGTCGGGAGTAGTCCCGGCGGGACCGTTTTGCTTACGGTGTGCATGAAAAAGGGAATCATAATAAACGTTCACCTTTTTCTATTTGTCCAATATGACATCTTTACCAGCAAAAAATAGGGCCATGGGCCTCAAATGTGTCCGTTCAGCGGTAAAAATCGACCGTTCGGGGATAATATGCAAGTGAACGTTCACCTCACGTAAGGAATCGCGCATAATCTAGCTAAACGTTCACCCTGAACGACATGCAGACAGACGTCGGTGTGGACTTCAATGTCTTGTTCAAAGACAATCGAGAAGAGAGAGGGAGCTCGATGACTAACAAGATCGGCAAAAAGCGCAAGATCACATTCTGGACGCGCCTGGGCTTTGGTATGGGCGGTATGCTCAACTCCGGTGCCCTGAGCTTTACGCACAGCTACATGGTGCTGTTCCTGTCCACGGAGTGCGGCCTGTCCGCAGGCGAGGCTGCTCTGATCAGCTCGTTCGCCATTTACCTCAACGCCATCCTTTGCCCGCTGATGGGCTTCGTGGCCGATAACTTCTACGCCACCAAGATCGGCCGTATCTTCGGTCGTCGCCGTTTCTGGATTCTGCTGGCTATCCCGATGATGATCGCCGAGCCGCTTATCTTCGTCGCCACGCCGTTTGGCTTCCCGTACTACTTCGCGCTGTACCTGATCTACAACGTCGCGTACACGTTCTGCACCGCCAACCTGTCGCCGCTGACCATCGAGATGACCGACGACTTCAAGGAGCGTACGTACCTCACCGGCTACAAGCACCTCTTTGGTAACGCCGCCGGCTTCCTGATGGCCGCACTCGTCGGCTTCGGCTTTGGCACCTTCGGCGAGACCAACCCGTTTAGCTACTTCATCATCGCCTCGATCAACGCTTCGGTCATGGCAATCTCGCTGCTCTGCGTGTACCTGTCCACCTGGGAGCACACCCCCGAGGAGGTCGCTCAGGAGAAGATCGAGAGCGTCGGCGAGGGTATCAAGAAGTTCTTCATCGACGTTGTCTCCACCTTCCGCAACAAGTCCTTCCGCAAGGTCCTGTATGCACAGGTCTCCACGAAGCTCGCTGCTGCCTGCTGGTCTGCCTGCCTGTCCTTCTTCATCGTCTACTGCCTGCAGATTCCTAAGTCCTACGAGTCCGTGATGGAGATGCCCGGCAAGGTCGTCGCTATCGTCTGCACCGCCATCTGGGTCGCCCTCATGGCCAAGAAGGGCTTCCACAAGTCTTGGTACCTGGCAAACGTCGGTTGCGCCGCGTGCATCATCGCCTACAACTACTTCGCCTTTGGTCAGATCAACGGCACCTCCACGGTCGCCATCGCCATGATCGCCTACCCCATCATCTTCGCCATCTGGAAGTTCTTCTACGTCGGCTTCCAGTACCTGCCCGATGTTCTGCTCAACTACATCCCCGATGTCGATGAGCTCATCACCCTGCGTCGCCGCGAGGGCATCTACAGCTCCGCTCAGCAGCTCTGCCAGCAGATCGCCCAGGCTGTCGCCGTCAATGCATGGGCCATCGTCCTGGCTGCCTCCGGCTTCATTCAGACCGCCGGCAACAGCGACGCCGTGACCCAGCCCGCCACCGTGCCTCTGTACATTTGCGGCTACATGCTCATCGGCTGCGCCGGCTTCTTCCTGCTCGCGGCCGTCCTTGCCCGCGGCATCAAGATCGACAAGGAGCAGTGCGACATCCTCTGCGACGAGATCAAGCGCGTCAAGGAGGGCGGCAAGATGGCCGACGTCCAGCCCGAGGTCAAGGCGCTCTGCGAGGAGCTCTCCGGCTTCAAGTATGAGGATTGCTTCGCTCACAACAACGTTGGCTTCCAGGACGGCAGCGTGACGCCCGCCGAGTAGGGCTAGCCTATCGTCCAAACCACAGGGCCGTGCCACCGGATATCCGCCGGCAGGTACGGCCCTTTTTTGCAACAGCGTACAATTAACTTTTAGAGAATCTTTTTGAGGGAGAAATCCATGGAGACGAACGTTATCTGGCGTAACGCCCGCGCGGCCGTGATCGAGCTCGACGACGGCGGCTACTTTACCTGCGCCGATACGTGGGAGATCTTTGTCAACGATGAGCCCGCCGGCACCACGAACACGGTCGAGACCTATGTTGACGGCCTGGTTCCCGGCAAACGCAACTTGGTCCGCTTTGTTTGCGGCGAGCGCGAGCTGAGTGTGGGCGTCACCACGCCGGCAGAGCCTTTTACCATTAACGTTCGCGACTGCGGCGCCAAGGGCGATGCCGAGCACGACGACACCACCAACATCCAGGCCGCCATCATGGCCTGCCCCAAGGGTGGTCGCGTGCTGATCCCCGCCGGTAACTACCGCATCAAGTCGCTCTTCCTTAAGAGCCATATCAACATCGAGCTTGTCGAGGGCGCCGTGCTGCTGGCCCGCCACGACCGCGCGGCACTTGCCTACATCCCCGGTACGGTCAAGGGCGACGAGGGCGCCGGTTACGCCGGTACCGACATGACCCCGCTGGGCCGCTGGGAGGGCGAGAGCTTTGCAACCTATTGCTCCACCTTTACGGGCTTAAGCGTGCACGACGTGTGCATCTATGGCCGCGGTGCAATTGACGGCCAGACCGATTTTGCCGAGGACAACTGGTGGAACAAGGACTTTAAGAACATCTTCCGTCCCGAGGAGGGCCGCGAGGTCGCCCGTCCGCGCATGATTTTCCTGTCCGAGTGCGAGAACGTGAGCCTGGCCGGCTTCACCGTCCGCAACAGCCCGGCATGGAACATCCACCCCATCCTGTGCGAGAACGTCGATGCGCTCTGCCTGTCGATCGAGGGTCCCAAGAACTCCCACAACACCGACGGCTTCGACCCCGAGAGCTGCGGCTTTGTCCGCATCCTGGGCTGCCAGTTCTCGGTGGGCGACGACTGTATCGCCATCAAGAGCGGCAAGCTGGGCATTGAGCCCGAGCTTCGCCCCGCAACGCACGACGTGCTGATCTCGCACTGCTACATGCACGATGGCCACGGCGCCGTGGTCCTGGGCTCCGAGGCCGCCGGCGGCATCAAGGACCTTACCGTGAGCAAGTGTCTGTTCGAGCGCACCGACCGCGGCCTGCGCGTCAAGACCCGTCGCGGTCGCGGCAAGGACGCCGTCAACGAGGGCATCACCTTCGAGCACATTCGCATGGACAAGGTGCTTACGCCCTTCGTGGTCAACTCGTTCTACTTCTGCGACAAGGACGGCAAGACCGATTATGTCCAGAACCGCGAGGCGCTGCCCGTCGACGACCGCACGCCCGGCTTTGGTGCCACGACGTTCCGCGATATCGAGGCCACCAACTGCCATGCCGCCGCGGCCTACATCACGGGCCTGCCCGAGAGCAAGGTGACGCGCCTGACGTTCGAGGACGTCCACGTGACCTTCTCGCCCAACGCCGAGCCCTTTGTCCCGGCCATGGCCTGCGGCGTTGAGCCCATGGTGCGCCAGGGCATCATCGCACAAAACGTCAAGGTGCTCGACCTGCAAAATGTGAGCATCGAAGGCCAGGACGGCGAGGAACTGCAGCTCCAAAACGTCGACAAGGTTGTGCGCGCGTAAGCGTTTGCTCTTAAACAATCGAATCCGGCATGTTGTGACGTGCGATGGACGGGGCCTTCCCGACCCATCGCACGTGCTCTTTATATGCCGGAACTGCAGCGTAGGCGGTCCGCGACGAAAGGGCGTAGCGACTGATGATTGAAGAACAAGTTTTTGAAGTATCGACCGAGCGTGCGGGGGCATACCGCAGCATTTCCGAGGCCTTGGCGGCAGTCGATCAGCTCTATCCGAATGCTGAACAACCGGTGAGGATTCATGTCGATCCGGGCGAGTATCGCGAGCGGGTCGAGATTCATCGACCGCATGTGACGTTGGTAGGCGAGACGGCTGACAGCGTGCGCATTGTGGGCGGCCTGGGTGCCAAGATGCCCTCGAGTGATGGCTCGGGTGTCGACGGCACGCTTGGCACGTTTAGGACCTATACCGTTTTGGTCGATGCCGATGACGTGCGGCTCGAGAACCTCACGATCGTCAACGATGCCGGAGACGGTCGCGAGGTGGGGCAGGCGATTGCCCTGTATGCCGACGGCGATCGTCTGGTGGTCGATGCCTGCTGCATTACGGGGCGCCAGGATACGCTGTTTTTGGGCCCGCTGCCGCCACGCGAAGTCAAACCGGGCGGGTTTATTGGCCCCAAACAGTTCGCACCGCGCCGGGTTGGCCGTCAGTATTTCCGACGCTGTCGAATCGAGGGCGACGTCGACTTTATCTTTGGCGGCGCGCGTGCCTATTTTGAGGGGTGCGAGATCCGCTCGCTTAACCGCGATATGGACGTAAACGGCTACGTGACGGCGGCGTCGACGCCCGAGGGAGAGCCGTATGGCTTCGTGTTCCATGGCTGCTCGTTTACGGCTCCGCAGGACGTGGCGCCGGATTCGGTCTACCTGGGTCGTCCTTGGCGCGAGTGGGCCCAGACCGTGCTGATCGATTGCTGGCTGGGACAGCACATCAAGCGTGAAGGCTGGTGGGATTGGAATAAGCCGGCGGCGCACGAGAGGGCATGCTACGCCGGCGCAATCCTGCATGGCCCAGCAGGCGATGTTGCTGGCTGGGTGCCATGGGCCCGCGAGCTTGATGCTGCAGCCACTGCCCGATATACCCGCGAGCAGATGCTTGCCGGTGCGGACGGCTGGGACCCCGAGGGCGGCTCGGGCGACAACGTGGAGACCGCTGGCCTTTCCGATAACGGTCGCACGGTGCATATCGACACCTATTACGAAGATGAGCCGGCGCTTCGCGACCGTCTTAAGCGAGAGGGCCGTTCCGCCGCGTTTAAGGGCGCGACGCCCGGTGACTTTGAGACATGGCAGGTCGCGACCAGGAATCGCCTATGTGACCTGTTGGGCTTATCGCTTATGGATTGCGTGCCGATCGAAGTGCGCGAGCTCGATCGGGCGCAGATTGCCGGCGGTATCGTGCGCACCCATGCGATGCTGCAGGTGGAGCGCGGCGTTTGGATGCCGTTCTACCTACTGGAGCCGCAGGTGCCCAAGCTCGATGCGCACGGCCGCAAGCACTGCTATATCTGCCCGCATGGCCACCAGGGCGCCGGAGCCGCAAGTGTTGCGGGTGTGACGGGCGTGCCGGCGGTCGACGACGCCGTGCGTAAGTTCAACTACGACTACGGTCTGCGTCTGGCACGCATGGGCTATGTGACCGTCTGCCCCGACGCCCGCGGCTGGGGATACCGTCGCGACTGGAAGGGTCAGGGCGACGACG
The DNA here is from genome assembly GCA_902464495.1 of uncultured Collinsella sp. Lineage (GTDB taxonomy): Bacteria > Actinomycetota > Coriobacteriia > Coriobacteriales > Coriobacteriaceae > Collinsella. The sequence continues at coordinate 22,061 of CABQJK010000006.1, forward strand.
AGAATAGCTTCCTGCGCGGCACGTGCCTGAACCAGGCGCGCATGGCCGAGCCGCTGGGCCTTACGGTCGCGGGCCTCAACGCCTGGGACAACATGCGTCTGATCGATTACCTGGAGGCGCGCGGCGACATTGCCATGGACGACCTGGGTTGTTTTGGCTTTTCGGGCGGCGGATACATGACGCTGTACCTGGCGGCGCTCGACCCGCGCGTGCGCAAGGCGTTTGTCTCGGGCTATCTGTACGGTGTCGACGATTCTCTGCTGCACCTCAACGGCAACTGCAGCTGCAACTATGTGCCGGGGCTGTGGCGCCTGCTCGATATGGGTGACATCGCCTCGCTTATCGCTCCGCGCCCGCTGTTGGTGCAGAGCTGCGAAGGCGATCATCTTAACGGTGCCCGTGGGCTTGCGAACGTGGACGAGCAGCTCGATATCGTTCGCGATGCCTATAAGCTCGTGGGGCATGCCGACGGCCTGTCGCACGAGGTTTGCCCGGGCGGACACCATCTGGGCGTCACGCACCTTGCAGATGACATTGCGTGGCTCGATGCGCACGCGCTCGTTGACGCGCATGCACAAGACGGGGCCTGTGCATAGACGGCCGATCGACAACAACGCTGCCGTGGCAGCATCGAAGGAGAACAACATGGGCATCAAACGTCTGAACGAATCCACCATCTGCGCTTTTGGCGACTCGACCACCTGGGGCGATAACGGCTGCGGTGGGGGAGGCAACGATATCTCCTGGACTTCGCATCTGGGTGCGCTGCTGGGCGGTGCCACTGTCGAGAACTTTGGCATCAAGGGTTCGCGCATTGCCGTTAAGGCCGACCGTAACGATTCGTTTGTCGAGCGCCTCGACGGCATCGACGATACGGCCGATATCTACGTCGTCTTTGGCGGCGTCAACGACTTTAGCCGTAACGTGCCGCTGGGTGAGCCGGACAGCACCGACGTGCATGAGTTCTATGGAGCACTCGACTACCTGATCCGCACCATTGCGGCGCGCTCGCCCCAGGCAAGGCTTGTGTTTATGACGCCGTGCAAGACGAGTGGTAAGCACGAGAAGGATATTCCGGCAACCAACGAGGCCAACCTTCTGGGGCTGACGCAGGACGCCTATGTGCGGGCGATGCTGGAGGTCTGCGACCGCTACTCGGTGCCGGTGATCGACCTGTATGCGCAAAGCGGCATCAGCCCGTTTTTGCCGGAGCACCGCGAGCTCTACATGCCGGACGGTCTGCATTACAGCCCGGCCGGCTATGAGCGCCTGGCGCATCGCATCGCTGCGGGCCTCACCGCCGTTTGCCGCTAAAAGTCTGCCGTTTACGGGGATTATAGGGTTAACGTTCACCCTATAATCCCCATTCGCGTTACACTGGGGTTAACGTTCACCTATCGTTTATGTCAGAGGGGACAGCAATGGGTTGCAATCAAATCCTGGACCGTTATATCGAGCAATTGATCGAGACCTCTACGCCGCAGGCACCGGCCTGGAACATCGAAAAGATTCGCGCTGGCAAGGAGAACACCTGGAACTATATCGACGGCTGCATGATCAAGGCGCTCATCGAGCTGTACGAGATTACGGGTGAGCAGCGCTACCTGACCTTTGCCGACGACTACATCGACTTCTTTGTCCAGGAAGACGGCACCATCAAGCACTACGATCCGCAGGAGTACAACCTCGATAACGTCAATGCGGGTAAGACCCTCTACAAACTCTATGACCTGGTCGGCAAGCCCAAGTACCGCGCCGCCATGGATACCATCTACCGTCAGCTCGAGACCCAGCCGCGCACCAAAGAGGGCGTGTTTTGGCACAAGGCCGTTTATCCCAACCAGATCTGGCTCGACGGCATGTACATGGCGCAGCCGTTCTACATGCAGTACGAGCTGAGCTTCCACAACCGCCGCGCCTGCTCGGACAGCTTCCATATGTTCCAGGTCGTGCACGACCTGATGCGCAACCCGCTCAACGGCCTGTACTATCACGCCTACGACGCGAGCCGCAAGCAGTTCTGGTGCGATCCGGTCACCGGTCTTTCGGCCAACTTCTGGCTGCGCGCCGAGGGCTGGTTTGCCATGGCGCTCATCGACACCTGGGAGCTCATGCCGCCCTCGATGTCGGCCGAGAAGGACGAGATCCGCAAGATGTTCCACGACCTGATCGATGCCATGCTGCCGTATCAGGACGAGAAGACCGGCATGTGGCACCAGGTCATCAACTTGCCCAACATCGCCCCCAACTACCTGGAGGAGTCGGGCAGCGCCATCTTCGCCAACGCCATCATGAAGGGCGTGCGCCTGGGCGTGCTGGGCGAGCGCTACTACCAGTACGGTCGTCGCACTTTTGACGGCATTTGCGACACGTGCCTGTCCGAGCATGACGGGCAGCTCGCGCTCGACAACATCTGCCTGGTTGCGGGTCTTGGCAACACCGCACACCGCGAAGGCACGTTTGGTTACTACATGAGCGAGCCCATCGTCAAAAACGATGCGAAGGGCGTGGCCCCGCTGGTGCTTGCCTATATCGAGACCATGCACCACGACAAGCTGGCCGGCAAGCGCGACCCGCTCGCCCCCTCGGGCGTGTGCTCCATCGAGGACCCGTTTGGCGGATACACCCCGGGCATCAACGCTCGTAAGGGATGTGAATAGCGTGGGGGTCATTACTCCGGGCGTACGTTTGCACGACCTTCCGCAGGGAACCGTCGAGGAGCGCATTCGCATGGCAGGAGAGCTGGGCTTTTCGTGCATTCAGCTGCCGAGCAAGGTGCTCTACGCATCGATGGGCATCGACCGGGGCGGCCTGACTCGCGAGCTTGCCGATCACTTGCGTGCGGTGCTCGACGAAGCGGGCATTACGGTGGCGGTGCTTGGCTGCTACAAGAACCTGGCGACGCCCGACCGCCAACAGCTCATGGATAACTTTGCCGAGTACGAGGCGTGCTTGAACTTTGCCCAGATGCTCGGCGGATGCCCTGTTGGCACCGAGACCGGCCGTCCCAACGCACAGAACCGCGTCGCTGACGACCGCATGACCGACGAGGCGCTCGATGCTTTTATGGACGGACTCGCGCATGTCTGCGAGCGTGCCGAGGCCGTGGGCGGGCAAATCCTGATCGAGCCCGGTTGGAACGAGACGGTCAACACGCCGGATCGCTGCCGTAAGGTGCTGGAGCGCGTCTCGAGCCCGGCGCTCGGCGTGATCTACGACCCGGTGTCGCTGCTGCATCCCCGCGTTATTGGTGAGGCGCAGGAAATCACGGCGCGTATGCTCTACCTATGTGGCAGTAAGATCCGCGTGCTGCACGCCAAGGATTATGAGGTCGTTGACAACGAGGACGAAGCCGGTTGGTGCGACGGTACGGGTTCGCGCCTGGTGTGCCACGGTGTGGGCGAGACGGGGCGATACGACTTTGAGCCCGTGGTGGCCTGGGCGGCTGCCGCCTGCACGGGGATTCCCTGCGTGGTCGAGAACAGCGTGCCGGCGACGGCGGCTGGCTGCCTGGCGACACTCGAGCGCATGTCCGCTCGCTGCGGGGCTTCGCATCGCGAGATATAGCATCGGCTCTTGCCGTGGCGGTCGATTGAGTTTGTTTTACTCGGGCGACGATGAAGGGTCTTTATCGTCGCCCTATTGGATTACATCAAAAAGGGGAATCGCGTGACTATCCACATTGTCGAGGAAGCAAATCGTTGCCTGGGCTGCAAAAAGGCGTTCTGCCAGATCAAGGGCTGCCCGGTTCAGACGCCTATTCCGCAGGTCATCGATCTGTTTAAGCAGCGTCGTCTGGAAGAGGCGGGCGAGCTGCTGTTCCAGAACAATCCCATGAGCGCGGTCTGCTCCATGGTGTGCAACCATTCGGGCCAGTGCGAGGGCTCGTGCATCCAAGGCCGCAAGGGCACGCCGGTGCATTTTTCGAGCATCGAGAACTATATCTCGACGGCGTATTTGGACCGTAAGGAGTGGAAGCCCGCGCCGTCGTGCGGCAAGCAGATCGCCGTGGTCGGTTCCGGTCCTGCCGGCATTACCGTGGCCATTAAGATGGCCCAGCTGGGCTGTGCCGTCACGGTGTTTGAGCAGCGCCCCGAGATCGGCGGAGTGTTGGAGTACGGTATCCCCGAGTTCCGCCTGCCGCGCTCGCTGGTGCAAAAGTACCGCCATATGATGTGCTCGCTCGGCGTGCGCGTTCGCCCCTCGACCACCATCGGCGGTGCGCTGCATATCGACGATCTGCTGCGTGACGGCTACGACGCGGTCTTTGTGGGCACCGGTACCTGGCGTGCCCGTAAACTGGGCATTCCCGGCGAGTCGCGCGGCAACGTGCTGTTTGGAATCGATTACCTGGTCGATCCCGCAAGCGTCGCGATCGGTCAGAACGTGGCGGTCATCGGCGCCGGCAACGTGGCCATGGATGTCGCCCGCACGGCCCTGCGCTCGGGTGCCCGCAAGGTTACCGTGTATGCCCGTTCGCGCCATATCTCGGCTATCGATGACGAGGTCGAGCTGACCGAGCTCGACGGTGCCGAGATCGTGTGCGGCAAGGCAATCTGTGCAATCGACGATAACGGCCCGGTGTTCGAGACGGCTATCTTTGACGAGGACAACAACGTGGTGGGCTACGAGGAAGAGCTCGACCATGCGTCAGCCGACACGGTTGTGATCGCGGCTTCACAGGTGCCCAAGGACAAGCTCGTGCTGACGACGGGCGGTCTGGAGACTGATCATCGCGGCCTTCTTTCGGTCGATGAGCATGGCATGACGACGGTGCCGGGCGTTTTTGCCGCCGGCGATGTGGTCAACGGACCGCTCACCGTGGTCCATGCCGTGGCCGGCGCCAAGCTCGCCGTCGAAGGCATGACCACCTACCTGGGCCTTTAACCCATCCCACCCATCAGTTGCGGTGAAATACGGACTGTTTTGGCTGTCAAAGGCCTTATCTACTCCGTATTCCACCGCAACTTTTTTGTGGGTCGAGTAAAAGCCGGGGGAGCGTGCGCGGTCGGGTACGGCGCGGTTACTGCTACGATAGGTAGGTTAGCAACTGCCGCCGAGCGGCTCAAACGAAAGGAAGTCTGCATGGAGTCCTCTGCCTACCCGATGCTCTTTAGCCCGATCAAGGTCGGTACGACCGAGGTCAAGAACCGCGTCTTTATGCCGCCGGTGTCTACCAACCTGGCCGACCACGGCTATGTGACCGACGATCTGGTCGACCATTACCGCGCCCGCGCCAAGGGCGGCGTGGGCCTGATCATCACCGAGGTCGTGACGGTCGAGCCCACCTATACCTATCTGCCGGGTGACATGTGCTGCTACGACGACACGTTTATCCCCGGCTGGGAAAAGCTCGCCGCCGCCGTCCACGAGTACGGGTGCAAGATCATGCCGCAGCTCTTCCACCCCGCCTACATGGCCTTTAACATTCCGGGCACGCCGCGCCTCATCGCCCCGTCCTTTGTGGGCCCGTCCTATGCCCGCGAGGCACCGCGCCCCATCACGGTCGATGAGATCCACGAGCTCACGCATCAGTTTGGCGACGCTGCCGTGCGCATGCAGAAGGCCGGCGTCGATGGCGTCGAGGTGCATGCGGCGCACGCCCACGGCATGCTCGGCGGCTTTTTGACCCCGCTCTACAACAAGCGTACCGACGAGTACGGTGGCTCGCTCGATGCCCGCATGCGCTTCTTGCTCGAGGTTATCGCCGAGATTCGCGAGCGCTGTGGCAAGGACTTCATCATCGACGTCCGTATCTCGGGCGACGAGTACACCGATGGCGGTCTGACCCTCAACGACATGATCTACGTCTCGCGTCGCCTGGAGAAGGCTGGCGTCGACATGATCCACGTGTCGGGCGGCACTACCATCAAGCGCGGCTCCGCCATTCCCGCCGCCGGCACCCAGCAGGCCTCGCATGCCGCCTGTTCGCGCGAGATCAAGAAGCATGTGAACATTCCCGTTGCCACGGTCGGCCGTATCAATGAGGCATGGATTGCCGAGGAACTGATCGAGGACGGCGCCGCTGACATCTGCATGATGGGCCGCGCCAATCTGTGCGATGCCGAGTTCTGCAACAAGGCAGCCGCCGGCAACGCCGACGACATCCGCCCCTGCATCGGCTGCCTGCGCTGCCTGAACGGCATTATGTTCGGTAAGCGCATCTCCTGCACCGTCAACCCCGATGTTGAGCGCGACGAGGCCGGCTACGAGCCTGCCGCCGAGGCCAAGAACGTGCTCGTTGTGGGCGCTGGTCCTGCTGGCATGGAGGCAGCCTACATCGCCGCCAAGCGCGGCCACAACGTGGTGCTCGTGGACAAGCAGGATGAGCCGGGCGGCGAGATGCGCATCGCAGCCGTTCCGCCGGCAAAGCAGGAGCTCACCCGCGTGATCAAGTACCAGTATCGCCGTCTTGCCGAGGCCGGCGTAAAGTGCATCTTTGGCACCGAGCTTACTGCCGAGGACATTCAGCGCGACTACGCGGGCTACGAGGTTGTCCTGGCTTATGGCGCCGAGCCCATCGCTCCGGCCTTCATGCAGGGCTTTAAGCAGGTTATGACGGCCGATGACCTGCTGGGCGGCAAGGCTTTCCCGGGTAAGAAGATCGTCATCGTGGGCGGCGGCACCGTCGGCTGCGAGACGGCAGACTATCTGGCTCCGCTGGTCAACGACCTGTCGCCGGCCAACCGCGACGTCACCGTCATCGAGATGACCAAGACGCTCGCCGCCAACGAGGGCGGCGCCGGCCGCGCGGTACTTATCACGCGCATGCTCTCTAAGGGCGTTCACGTGCTAACCGAGGCCAAGGTGACCGAGATCACCGAGGACACTATCAGCTACGAGAAGGACGGCGAGGTCCACACCATCGCCGATGCCGATACGCTGGTGCTTGCCATGGGCTATCGTCCCAACACCAAGTTGGCCGATGACCTTGCCGCTGCCGGCGTTGCCACCCACGTGCTGGGCGATGCCCAGAAGTGCGGCAACATCCGTGATGCCATCGGCGACGGCTACAAGGTCGCCTGCGAGCTGTAGACTCTTGGCAAATAGGGGAGCGGCCGCCTTGCGGTGACTCAAGCGATAGCAATCTAAAAAGGCGCCGCGACACATGGATCGTCGCGGCGCCTTTTGTCTGGCGGTTTGTTGGGGGTCGGTGCGCCCCGTGGGCCTTATTACAGGCCCAAGAGCTCCTTGACCTTGGCGATGATGGCCTCGTCGGTGGCGTTGGCAAAGAAGTACTCCTGGAAATGCTCGCCAGCGAGGGCGCCCTTCACCAGGTCCTGATCGATCTCGCCCAGGACGTCGACGAGCGGGCGCATGGTCACAGCGCGCACGCCGTCGAGGATCTTCTTGTTGCGCTGCTCGGGCTCAACGCGCTCGGCGGGGTAGCCGTTGCCCGAACCAAAGCCAAAGAGCTTCTCGAAGGTGTACTCGAGGTTGAGCTCCTGGCCCCAGCCGTTCTTGAGCGCGAAGGGCATGGCGACGGCATTGCCATCGTTGACCTGGGCAAAGGTGTAGGCATCCAGCGGGTCGGCAACGTGGCCGCACAGCACGCCGGGGAAGGAGTTGCAGGCGAGCATGGCGCCCTCGCCGGTGCCGCAACCGGTCACGACGTAGTCGGCAGCGCCGGAGTTGAGCAGCACGGCAGCAAGAATGCCGTTCTGCACGTAGGTGAGAGGCTTGGAGTCGGCGTCGGCATACATGCCATAGTTAAAGACAGTGTGGCCCATGGGCTCGACAACCTTCTTAAGGGCAGCCTCGATCATAGGGTTCTTGGAGTTCTGAGAATTCTCGTTGATGAGTGCGATTTTCATTCTAAATAACCTTTCTACCAAGTGTTTTCTTTTTTGTTTCTGTATGCGGGCGGCGGCAAAACCAACCCGCGATGAGCTGTGCGGGCGGCGGGCGATAAAGTCTGTCGCGAGTTCCGCACGAGCCGGAAAGCACTTAATGTGCTTTCCGTGCGAGCAGGACTGCCCGAGCAGCAGACTTTATCGCCCGTCGCCTCGCCCAGTCTCCTTATTGCGGTTGTTTGCCGATGTACGCGAGTATGCCGCCGTCCACGTACAGAATGTGGCCGTTGACGAAGTTCGAGGCGTCGGAAGCCAGGAACACGGCGGGACCCTTCAGGTCCTCGGGCGTGCCCCAACGGGCTGCGGGCGTCTTGGCAATGATGAACTGGTCAAACGGATGACGGCTGCCATCGGGTTGCGTCTCGCGCAGCGGTGCGGTCTGCGGGGTAGCGATGTAGCCCGGCCCAATGCCGTTGCACTGGATGTTGGCCTCGCCAAACTCGGAGCAGATGTTCTTGGTGAGCATCTTGAGTCCGCCCTTGGCGGCGGCGTAGCCAGCGATGGTTTCGCGGCCCAGCTCGCTCATCATGGAGCAGATATTGATGATCTTGCCGTGACCCTTGGCGATCATGCCCGGCAGGCAGGCCTTGGACACGATAAACGGGGCATTGAGGTCGATGTCGACGACGCGACGGAAGTCCTCGGCGCTCATGTCGAGCATGGGGGTGCGCTGGATAACGCCGGCATTGTTGACTAGGATGTCGGGCGTGGTGCCAAAATCGGCCTCGATCTTGGCGACGAGCTCGGCGACGACGGCCTCGTCGGTGACGTCAGCCACGTAGCCGTGAGCCTCAAAGCCCAGCTCGCGGTAGTGCTTCTCGGCCTCGGCGACCTTGTCGGCGTGACGCGCGTTAAAGGCGATCTTGGCGCCGGCCTCGCCGAGCGCCTCGGCAATGGCCATACCAATGCCGTAGGTGGCGCCGGTTACGAGCGCGACCTTGCCATCCAGGCGGAAGCTGTCCATAAGATCAGGCATAGCGATCCTTTCAAAAGAAACGTTCATCTATATAAGTCTTGCTTCTAATACAAGCTCAGTATAGGAGAAGTTAAGGAATTAACGCCCCTATTCTCCTAAAAATAGGTGAACGTTCACTTTTAAAAGGTGAACGGTTGAAATTAGTTGTTGCGATGCCCTCTACTCGCTTTTCGCCTGTGCGCCTTCCGCGATCATGTTGCGGTTGTAGACCAGGTGTAGATACATCGCATCGTGCGCGGCGGTGGGGTTGCGCGCCTCGATGGCGTCGGCCACGCCGCGGTGTGTGCGGATGGTCTCCTCGACGAGCTTTTTGCCCGTAACGTCGATAAAGAGGGGAACGGATGCCTTGAGCACGCCCATCAGGCGGGGAACGACGAGGTTGCCGCAGCTCTCGGCAATGGCGTTGTGGAATGCGGTGTCGGCGGCGGAGTAGTCCTTGCCGGCTTCTGCCAGGCGCTGGGACTCGTCGCAGAGCTCGCGGATGCACATAATCTGATCTTCGGTCGCGTGCTCGGCGGCCATGCTTGCCATCTGCGGCTCAATCATAAAACGCACCTCGAGCAGGTCGCGCGCCAGGCGCTGCTTATCGCCGATAAAGGTAAAGCCCAGCGGGTCGTCGGCAACGCCGGGGTTCGATGCCACATATGTGCCCGAACCCTGCTTGATGCGCACGATATTGCGCGACTGCAGTAGCTTCATGGCCTCGCGTACGGTGCTTCTGCCGGCGCCCAGGCGCTCAACGAGCACGGCCTCCTTGGGCAGGCGGTCGCCCTGCTCAAGGTGCTCATCAAGAATCAATTGAATGATTTTCTCGGAAATCTGCTCGGGGAGTCCCAATTCGGCGCGGGCCATAGCTCTACCTCTCATTACAAAATTCATCTGAGCTATTTTAGCGCACCAAGGGTATGGTATTGGCCGTTGAACCCGAATCGGGCGGCCCAGATATACCGTTCGCAGCGCAAATACGACCGTTCGCCAAATACATCAGATGTATTTCGAACAAATTTCAAAATGAAACATCAGACCTTTCAAAAACACGCTATAGTCATCAGACGAATTCAAAAGGTCTGATGAATTGGAGGAAAGATGTCAGACCCAACGTTTATGGCAGACCCCACCAGGCTCGTCATCGCCGCCATCGTGGGCATTGCGCTGCTGCTTGCGCTTATCATTAAGTTCAAGCTGCACCCCGTGCTGTCGATGATGGTCTCGGCGCTCGCGATCGGCATCGGTGCCGGCATGCCGCTCGACCTGGTGGCCGACACCGTCACCAAGGGCGTGGGTACCACGCTGCAAAACATCGCACTGCTCATTGGCTTGGGCTCGATGTTTGGCCAGATCCTGGAGGAGAGCGGCGGCGCCAAGAAGATCGCCCAGACCTTCATTGACACCTTTGGCCAGGGTCACTCCAGCTGGGCGCTGGGCATCACCGGCCTGGTCATCGGCACCACGGTGTTCTTCGAGGCCGGCGTGGTCGTTTTAATCCCGCTCGCGTTTAGCGTGGCATCGCAGACCAAAAAGTCGACCCTCTACTATGGCATTGCCCTGCTCGCGGGACTGGCAGCCGGCTATGCCTTCGTGCCGCCTTCGGCCGGCTCGGTCCTCGTTGCCGGTACGCTCGGCGTCGACCTGGGCACCATGATTCTCGTCGGCATCCCCACCGCCTTTATCGCCATGGCTGTCGCCGGTGTCGCCTGGGGCCGCAACGTGGGCGGTCGTATCTTCACGGACGTCCCCGAGCACTTCACCTCCGCCGAGGGCGCGAGCGACGACAAGGAGCTTCCCTCCTTTGGCATGGTCCTCGCCATCGTGCTCACCCCGCTGTGCCTGATCCTGCTGGGCACGCTGTCTTCGTACATTCCCATGCCCGCCGAGGTCGCCTCGATCCTCGCCTTTCTGGGCAAGCCGTTCGTCGCGCTCACCATCGCCACGCTTGTCGCCATGTACCTGCTGGGCGCTCGCCGCGGCTACACCGGCGCTGAGCTCAAGGCCCTGCTCGACCGTTCGCTCAAGCCCGTTGGCATGATCTTGCTGGTCATCGCCTGCGGCGGCGTCATCCGCTGGATGCTGCAGGACTGCGGTCTGGGCCAGGTTATCGGCCCCGTGCTCGAGAGCTGCCCGCTGCCCCTCGTGGTCGTCGGCTTCCTCATCGCCGCGCTCGTCCGCGCTTCGGTCGGTAGCTCCATCGTGTCCATGACCATGGCTTCGGGCATTATGGCCGCCATGCCTGCGGTCGCCGGCGCCTCGGTGCTCATGCGCGCCGCCATCTGCCTTGCCATCTGCGGTGGCGCCACGGCACTCTCGCACGTCAACGATGCCGGCTTCTGGATGTGCTCTTCGTTCCTCGAGATCGACGAGAAGACCACCCTCAAGTCCTGGACCATCATGGAGACGATCATCGGTCTTTCGGGCCTCGCCTGCGCCCTGGTGATCTCGTTCTTCGCCTAATCGCAAGCCAGCGCTTCACATCAATCGATACCAAACCAAGTAAGCCTTAAACCAAAGGAGTGCACCATGGACGAGAAGACCAAAGAGCAGATTCGACAGGAGGCCGCCGAGCTGGTTGCCAAGCTGCAGCCGCGTTCCGGCAAGTTCCGCACCATCAGCCCCGAGATGGACCCGCTGCGTCTGGGCTCTGGCTGGAGCATCGAGGACCTGGACAAACCGCAGGTCATCATCGAGTCGACGTTCGGCGACTCGCACCCGGGTTCCGCCGGCCTGTTTGAGCTGGTCGAGGAGGTGCGCGCCGGTGTTGCCGAGGCTGGTGGCCACGGCGCTCGTTACTTCTGCACCGACATCTGCGACGGCGAGGCCCAGGGCCACGACGGCATCAACTACTCGCTGCCCAGCCGCGACATGATTGCCAACATGATCGAGATTCACGCCAAGGCCACCCCGTTCGACGCCGGCGTCTTTGTCGCCAGCTGCGATAAGGGTCTGCCCGCGAACCTCATGGCCATGGGCCGCATCAACATCCCGTCGATCGTCGTCACCGGCGGCGTCATGGATGCTGGTCCCGACCTGCTGACCCTCGAGCAGCTCGGCGCCATCTCCGCCCGCTACGAGCGCGGCGAGATCTCCCGCGAGGAGCTCGAGTTCGCTAAGCACAACGCCTGCCCCAGCTGCGGTGCCTGCTCCTTTATGGGCACTGCCTCGACCATGCAGGTCACGGCCGAGGCCCTGGGCCTCATGCTTCCTGGCACGGCTCTGCTGCCCGCCACCAGCTCCGACCTGCGCGAGTTCGCCCGCGAGGCTGGCCGTCAGTCCGTGTGGCTCTCCGAGCACAACCTGTGCCCGCGCGACATCGTGACCAAGGAGTCCTTCGAGAACCTCATCATGGTCCACGGCGCCATCTCCGGCTCCACCAACTCGCTGCTGCACATTCCCGCGATCGCCCGTGAGTTTGGCATCGAGATGTCCGCCGACGACTTCGATCGTCTGCACCGTGGCGCCCACTACCTGCTCAACGTTCGTCCCGCAGGCGAGTGGCCGGCGCAGTTCTTCTACTATGCGGGCGGCGTGCCGCGCATCATGGAGGAGATCAAGTCGATGCTCCACCTCGACGTCATGACCGTCACCGGCAAGACCCTCGGCGAGAACCTCGAGGACCTCAAGAACAACGGTTACTACGAGAAATGCGGCCGCTACCTGGAGAAGTGGAACCTCAAGCGCGAGGACATCATCCGTCCGTTCGACCAGGCCTTTGGCACCGACGGCTCCATCGCCATCCTTCACGGCAACCTTGCCCCCGAGGGCGCCGTCGTCAAGCACACCGTCGTTCCGCGTGAGATGTTCCAGGCCACGCTCAAGGCCCGTCCGTTCGACTGCGAGGAGGACGCCATCCATGCCGTCCTGACGCACGAGGTCAAGCCCGGCGACGCCGTCATCATCCGCTACGAGGGCCCCAAGGGTTCCGGCATGCCCGAGATGTTCTACACCACCGAGGCTATCGCCAGCGACCCCGAGCTCGGCGCTTCCATTGCCCTGATCACCGACGGCCGCTTCTCCGGCGCCTCCAAGGGCCCGGCTATCGGTCACGTTTCGCCCGAGGCTGCCGTAGGTGGCCCGATTGCCCTGATCGAGGAGGGCGACCTTATCCAGATCAACATCCCCGAGCGCTCGCTGTCCATCGTGGGCATCGCCGGCAAGGAGATGGAGCCGGCCGAGGTTGACGCCGTCCTGGCCGAGCGCCTAGCCGCTTGGAAGCCCAAGGCCAACCGCTATACCTCCGGCACGCTCAAGTTCTTTACCGAGCATGCAGTCTCCGCCATTCAGGGTGGCTACATGGAGTAGCGCCCGTACGCATCGAATTTTTCCTCTCATAGATGCGTGGCACAAAGGGCCCCGAGTTCATACGAGCTCGGGGCTCTTTTCGTCTGGATTGCAGACGTATTGACGGACGAAAGTATGTTGCGTCTGGCGAATAATCAGACGAAATCGAATTTTGCGTCTCATTTCCGTACGCAAATAAGACGAAAACCGTTTGCGTCTGGTTAAAAACCGTACGCAAACGGTTTTCGTCTTGCAGGGCGGTTGCCGCTTCTACAGTTCAACTTCCAGTTCTGCTTTGTGTTCGTTGAGGTAGTCGCGCATGTAGGGGATGGCAAACGATATCTTGCCGTACGAAGGTGCCTCGATAATCGACTCTCTGAGCAGTCGGCTACGGACGGAGCTCACCTGCTGAGGCGTCTTGTTTAAGTCATCGGCAACCATGCTGGTCGAGCTCGTCTGCCCCAAAGATGCCATGCTCAGCAGATAAGCGATGCACGTGGGTGGAATGCGCTGCAGCGCGGGCTCTATCACCATGGCGCAGAAGCGTTCGCGCGCTGTTGCGATGCCTCGCCTTGCCTCTTCCTCTCCAATAACAGTTGTATGGGCGCGTCTTGCCAGCTGCCATGCGTAATATCCAACGAGTTGGATCATGAAAGGATAGCCCTGCGTTGCCTCGGCAAGCTGCCCGGCAATACCTGGCTGTAGCTCCATGCCAGACGCTTCAATGGTTTCCTCGAGGGAGTACGACACTTCGGTTACTGCCACAGCCTTCAGGTCAAAGGGGAGGGCGCGGCGCAAAAACGTAAGTGTCTTTCCGTTGATGACACTTTCGATCATCGAAGGCAGCCCCGCAAAAACAAAGGCGATATCAAGGTCTTCGCCGATAACCTGCTGAATCGCAATGGAGAGTGTTCGGACCTCTTCGAGCTCTGCGTCTTGAACCTCGTCGAGGGTGATGAGCAGGCCATTTCCATCCTTGGATATAGCCTGCCTCATGGCGTCGCGCAGCGATGGACCGATTCGCTCAATGTCTATGCTGCCGATGGATATGCCAGCTACGGTGGGCTCAAATCTGGCGTGTTTGGCCTGGAATTTGGGCTGCAGCTGTTCGAGAATGCGCTGGCAAAGCCCCTCAGTTGCGACCTCTTTTATGACCGTCCAACCATGGCTTTGCGCCAAACGTGAGCACTCGTCAAGGAGGACTGTCTTGCCCGTTCCACGGACGCCGGCTATGCGCATAAGGCGCCCCGGGGCACCAGGCCCGTTGACGAGGCCTTCATTGAATTCCTCGAGTACATCTTCGCGGCCGATAATCGTGGGAGGTGTTTTGCCTGCCGTGGGCTTAAAAGGGTTTGTTTGCATGTGAGCCACCTTTGCTCAAGATATAGCAAGTTATAGCAAAGTATAGCAAGATATAGCAAAGTATAGTGAGATATAGCAACGTATAGCGCTGCTCGCGGGTTCTTGCGGTGGTGCTATTTTCCGAATGCCGCGCGGATAAAGCGCTGGGCGAACAGCTTGTTGGCGACGTTGATGACATGGCCCAGGAACAGCGCGGAGATGGCGGTCGTGACACCAAAGCCGCCCAGGTTGTGCATAAAGACCAGCGACAGCGCGAGCGAGGCGGCGACGTGCGAGCAATCGAACACGACCTTTACATCGCCAAAGCGGCGTTTGAGTTTTTCGGCAATGACCTGCACCAGGCCATCGGGCGCGTTGGGAACGACGCCCATGTTGACGACGAGGCTAACGCCAAACGCGGTGATGGCAAGCGAGAGCAGCATGGTCGCGACCTGTGCCGGTAGCGCGGTGGGATGCAGGGGGTTAACGTTCATAAAGAAGTCGGTAAAGCCACCGATCAGTGTTGAGAAAAAGAGCTCGAGCAAAATACGCGGCTGAAACTCGCGGCGCAAGATGGCTGCCTGTGCGGCGATGTAGGCGACATAGGTCGCGGTGATCCAAAAGCCGAGTGTCTTGCCAGTGAGCATGGACAGCGTCGTGGCAAAACAGGTAAGCGCGGCGACGCCCAGGCCCGATGCGGTCTGAATGCTCATGCCGAGGGCAAGCGTCGCAACACCTGCTAAATACATCAGCATTCTGATGACGGTATGGCACCAGTCGATCTTCTCGCCATTCATGATGATGAGCGGTCGCATATTGCTGCCCGTCCTTTCGGTTGTGAAGAAAAAGGCTGACCTGGGCCGGCAAAAGAGGGTTATCGGAGGCACTGCTGTAAAAGCAGAAAAGCCGGCCCCACGGTCAGTCGTCTAGAAAGTGTCTCGCTGTGCCGGAATGGGACTAAAGGGCCAACGAGACGGGAGAAAAGTGAATGACAGGACGTGGGCAATAGGATGCCAAGATGGTAGGGTGCGTCTTAGCATCCTATTGCCCATGCTTAACGAAATCGGTTTCGTTTGAGCCTTAGTATACGCACGGGATTCCTTTTGCAAAGAGAAAAATAATAAAAAGGTGAACGTTCACCTAATTGCAACAACTCGTTGGCGGTATCATGGCAAGGACATACTCGAAACCGATTTCGCAACGGTTGGAGAGCGCATCGTGTGTTCGTCGTGGACTGCCGGGCAGCTTGGTTGCGCCCGTCGGTCGCATTGCGGCGAACGCTTTCACCCGGATCGAAAGGACCACCATGGAACAGCACACCGATTGCTCGTACTGCATGTGCGGGACCGACAACACGCTCGTCGATGCCTTTGGCGTCCCCATGCTCGACCTGCCCGCCAGCAAGCTCATCTTGTTTAAGGAGCAGAGCCACAAGGGTCGCGTAATCGTGGCCTCCAAGCAGCACGTCGATGACATCTCCTGCATGTCCGAGGAAGACGCCGCCGCCTTTATGGCAGATGTCCGCCACGTTGCCGCCGCGCTGCACAAGGCGTTCAACCCCGACAAGATCAACTTTGGTGCTTACGGCGACACCATGCATCATCTGCATGTGCATATCGTCCCCAAGTACAAGAACGACACGTTTGAGTTTGGTGACGTGTTTGCCATGAACCCCGGCCGCGTCACGCTCGAGCCGGCTCAGTACGACGAAATCGCCCAGGCAATCATCGCCAACTTGTAAAACCCCTTCGTCCCTCATAGGCTGCGGTGAAATACGGACTGTTTAGCGGCTCCAGCGGCGCCATCAGTCCCTATTTCACCGCAACTTATAGTGGGCCCGGGGCGCCAATTTGGGATGGAATAGTGCTGTGCCACGAAAATGGGCTATCTACTACGTTTAAGCCGTAGGGGTCAACCATAGCCGGCTTTTTTGAAAATCGGCAAGCCGTCTACCTGCGGTTTTGTTTTCTCATTTTTCGGCATGGTCGGGGCTATCCGCGTTAACGTAGTAGATGGGCCCCTTTTGTGGCAAGGGGGCCGATCTGCGGGCCAGGGTAGCTAAAAGAGCCCCGTCCCAAAAAGACTGCCCCAAAAAGACTGCCTGATTTTGCTGCTGAAGGCTGCGAGCAGGAACTATTTCACCGCAACTTATGGGGGGCGGGGGATGCGATAGTATTGCATGGTGGTATTCGACTAACCGAGGGCTTTATGGAACAGCACCAGCATTATCAGAGTCTGCAAGACCAGGCATACAACGCATTGCGCTCCAAGATCATTTATGCCGAGCTCAAGCCCGGTACGCGCCTTTCGGCGATTGGTCTGGAAAAGGAGACGGGAATCGGGCGCACGCCCATTCGCGAGTCTTTTGTGCGCCTGCGTGAGCAGGAGCTGGTGGAAACTCGTCCCAAAAGCGGCACCTATGTCTCAAAAATCAGCATGGAGCGCGCCGAGAACGCTTGTTTCTTGCGCGAGAAACTCGAAAGAAGCGTACTCATTAAATGCTGCTCTGCCGCCACGCCCGAGCAAAAGCATCGGCTCGAGCAGATTCTTGCCGAGTCCGAGTCGCTCGACCATAGCGAGACGCGTCGCTTTTTCGACCTGGACAACCTGTTCCATGAGACATGTTTTGAGATTGCCGGCCGTCACATGCTGTGGGATTGGATGAAGAGCGTCAACACGCATTTTGAGCGATACAACTGGTTGCGTATGGTGTCGCAGGATCTGGATTGGGAACCGATTCGTCGACAGCACCGCCGGATTCTCGAGGCCATTAAGAAGGGCGATACCGACACGGCGAGCTATCTGGCAGAGACGCATTTGCATCTAATGCCCGAGGAGCAGGGTCCGGTTATCGCCTTGCATCCCGACTATTTTGAGCTGTCCAAAGACTTGGCCATCTAATCCGTCCCCCTAATTAGTTGCGGTGAAATAAGGATTGTTTTGCGGCTCTGACGGCGTAAACAGTCCCTATTTCACCGCAAGTGCTGGGACGCATCGGGGCATGAAAAAGCTGCGGCGCCGCTTGGAGGAAAAGACCGGAAGCAAGGGCCCATTCCTCCAGACGGCGCCGCAGCTGTTTTGGTGGACTGGATTATGTTGAGTCGGCTGATTGGCCGGGAAAGCAAAGCGGCTCGGGGGCGTGTCGCTTCCGTCACGTTCTATCAGCATACAAGACGGTTTCGGTTCTTGTCCGTGACGGAAACGGCGCGCTTCCGAGCCGCTTTAAAAGAAAGGGGGCGAGGTCTAGGACACGCCCCCTTTCACGATAGAGAGCTAAACCTAGCCGCGGACCTTCTTGACGACGTCCATGGCCTCGCGGGCGATCTGCTCGACCTTGGAGAAGTCGCCGTCGGCGAACAGGGCCGGCTTGACCATCCAGGTGCCACCACAGGCGATGATGGCGGAGGAGCTCAGGTACTCCTCGACGTTGGCGGTGCTCACGCCGCCGGTGGGCATAAAGCGATGGCCGACAAACGGAGCGGCGAGGGCCTTGATGGTGTTCAGGCCACCATACTGAGCCGCGGGGAAGAACTTGGTGACCTTGAGGCCCAGGTTCTCGGCGGCGGTGACCTCGGAGGGGGTCACGGTGCCAGGAAGGACGGGCAGGTCGATGTCGATGCAGTGCTTCACGACGTCCTCGTTGTAACCCGGCGAGACGATGAACTTGGCACCGGCGGCACGGGCCTGCTCAACCTGCTCGACGGTCAGGACAGTGCCGGCGCCGACGCACATCTCGGGCTCGGCCTCGGCCATAGCGGCGATGCACTCGGCGGCGCAGGCAGTGCGGAAGGTGACCTCGGCGGACTTCATGCCGGCTGCCATAAGGGCATGGGCGAGCGGTGCGGCGTCCTCGACCTTGTCGAGCACGACGACCGGCACGATGCCCAGGGATTCAAGCGTGGTGTAGAACTGATCGAACATAGTGTTCCTTTCGATGTGAGGCGCGCACGGGCGCGTGATTGCCAAAGAAGATTGGCCATGAGCCGGTTCCGGATTGGTTATCGGAGGCACTGCTTGGGTCACAAGCAATTCCAAAACCGGCTACGCGACCAGTCGTGTAGGAAATGCCAGACAAAACCGGAATGGGACTGGTGGTTTTGCCCGACCGGAGGAATCGGGGAGCGGGCCGCAGAGGTATGGGTATGGGAAACTGCAACCCGCGGAATGGGGAACGAATTAACGGGCGACGCGGGTGCCACCGTCGGCGGCGTTGGCCACGGCGGCGATCTCGTCGGCGGTCACCAGGTTGGAATCGCCCTTGATGGTGAGCTTGAGAATCGAGGCCGCGATGGCGTAGTTGACGGCGTCCTGGGGGTCGAAGTCGTTGATGAGGGCATGGACGAGGCCGGCGTTGAAAGCGTCGCCGGCGGCAACGCCCTCGAGCACGTGCACGTCGTGAGCAGGGGAGAACCAGTGCTCACCGCTCTCGGCGTCATAGAGCATGCCCATCCAGATGGAGCGCTCGACGCAGGAGATGTTGCGGACGACGGAGGCGACCTTCTTGCAGCCGTACTCAGCGCAGATCTGGCGGGCCATCTCGACGTAGGTGTCGCGCTCCTCGATGCCGTGGGCAAGGGAGCCGGAGACGCAGGTCATGCCGAGGCCGGCGGGTGCATCCTCGTCGTTGGCGATGCAGATGTCGACGAGCGGCAGGAGCTCCTTCATGGTTGCCTGCGACTTCTCGGGCGACCACATCTTGCCGCGGTAGTTAACGTCGCACACGGTGGTGATGCCCTTGGCGCGGCAAGCGGTGAGGGCATCCTTGCAGGCGGCGGCCATCTCGTCGGAGACGGCGGGCGTCACGCCAGAGAAGTAGAAGACGTCGATGCCCTTGAGGATCTCGTCCCAGTCAAAGACGTCGCGCTTGGCCATGTTGATGGCCGAGTACTTGCGGTCGTAGACGCAGCCGTTGCCGCGCTGCGAAGCGCCGACCTCAAACACATAGGAACCAAGACGATCGCCCTGACGCACGACGCGCGTGGTGTCGACGTCGTAGACCTTCAGCGAGCGCAGAGCGCACTCGCCCAGACGGTTGGCCGGGACAACGGAGACGTAAGCGGCCTTGTCGCCCTGGTAGGCGAGGGAAAGAGCGGTGTTGGCCTCGGCGCCGCCGTAGCGAACGTCAAACTCGGTTGCCTGCTCAATACGCAGATGGTCTTTGGGCGAGAGCCTCATCATGATCTCGCCGAAGGTAAGAACCGTTTTACCCATGGTCGCGTAGCTCCTTCTTGTCTGTGCGTACACCTTTGCTATGGCGTTGGCACGGAGGTGCCAAGACGGTAGGGTGCATCTTTGCACCTCCGTGCCAACGCTTACCGAAATCGGTTTACGAAATCGGTTTCGTTTCGAGTTGTAGTATACTCACCTACAGCGTTTTGCAAGCGAGATTTTTAAAAAAATGCCTAAAATGGCTAAGATTGCCGACACATGGGAAACGGGGTGCGCCATGGCGCAGATGAGAATCAAAGACATTGCCGCCGAGGCGGGCGTGAGCCCGGCCACCGTTTCGCGCTACCTCAACAACCGTCCCGGGCAGATGACCGAGGAGACCCGTGCCCGCATCGCCGAGGTCATCGAGCGCACGGGCTATCGTCCCCGTGCCGCCGCGCGCAACCTGCGCAGTTCGCGTACCAACCTCATCGGCGTGATTCTGGCCGACATCGCCAACCCGTTCTCGAGCGCCATGCTCGAGGGCCTTTCCGCCAGCGCCGCCGCGCGCGGCTGCTCGCTTATGACGGCCATCAGCGGCAACGACTCCGCCAAGGAGGCCGAGTCGCTCACCAGACTTATCGATGCGGGCGTGGATGGCTTGGTCGTTAACACCTGCGGCGGCAACGACGCAGCGATCGCCGCGGCTGCGGGACGCCTGCCGGTCGTGCTGCTCGACCGCGATGTTGCCGACGGCGGTGTCGATCTGGTGACGTCTAACAACCGCGAGCTCGTCGCCGGCCTGGTCGACGCCCTGGCTGCCGCGGGCAGCGAGCGCCTGTGCCTGCTCACCGAGGCAAGCGACGACAGCCCCGTCCGCCGCGAGCGCGCCGAGGCCTTTACTAGCGAGCTCTCGCGCCGCGGTCTTGCCGGCGAGGTTGTCACCCTGGCCGACGGTGGCGCCGAGGGCATTAGTCGCCTGGACGAGACCATCCGCGATTTCGCAGGTAAAAAGCTCGGCCTTATCGCCGTCAACGGCTTGGTCTTCTTGCGCCTGACCGAGGCGCTGGCCCAGCTTGGCCCCTCGCTGCCGGCTGGTCTTAAGATCGCGACGTTCGACGACTACCCTTGGAACCACGTGCTCTTTGGCGGCGTGACTACAGCCGCGCAGGACACCTTGGCGATTGCCGAGCGCGTTGTCGAGCGCCTATCCGAGCGCATCGACGTCGTCACCACCACGGTAGGCGAGGCCGCAAGGCTCGCGCCCAAGCACATCGAGATCCCCGGCCACATCGAGTCCCGCGCCTCCACTTCGCGCTAAGCCACCGACCTGCACTCACCCGCCCTCGCACGTTTTTTGAGCGCCTGACACGCTTTAACCCTGCGGAAACATTTTTCTGCGATAGTATCTGCGATATAGAACAGTCGAAACCCGCCCGAAAGAAAGGGGAGCGACATGAACCAGCAGAACATCGATTACGTACTCCGCTCTGTAGAGCAGCGTGACATCCGCTTTGTGCGTCTGTGGTTTGTCGACATTCTCGGTCGCCTCAAGAATTTTGCCATCAGCCCCGAGGACCTCGAGGTCGCTTTTGAGGAGGGCATTGGCTTTGACGGCTCGGCCATCGAGGGCTTTGCCACGCCCGAGGAAGCCGATATGCTCGCGTTCCCCGACGCCTCGACCTTCCAGATTCTGCCGTGGCGCCCGAGCCACAACGGCGTCGCCCGCGTGTTCTGCGATGTGTGCACTCCCGATCGCAAGCCGTTTGCCGGCGACCCGCGCGATGCCCTGCGCCGCATGTTCCGCAAGGCCGAGAAGGCTGGCTATCTGCTCAACGTGGGTGCCGAGCTGGAGTATTACTACTTCCCCGACGAGCACACGCCCGAGCCGCTCGACAACGTGGGCTACTTCGATCTTTCGGTGAGTGACGCAGCCCGCGACCTGCGCCGCAACACGGTCCTCACGCTCGAGAAGATGTCCGTGCCCGTGGAGTACACCTTCCACGCCGCCGGTCGCTCGCAGCACGGCATGAGCCTGCGCCACGCCGAGGCCCTGAGCATGTCCGATGCCATCACCACGGCCAAGCTCATCATTAAGCAGCAGGCCTACGAGAGCGGTTGCCACGCCTCCTTTATGCCCAAGCCGTTGGCGGGCGAGGATGGCAGCGCTATGTTCCTGTGCCAGTCGCTATTCGACCACGACGGCAACAACGTGTTTTGGGGCGAGGACGACGAGAAGTACCATCTCTCCGAAATCGCCAAGCACTATATGGCCGGCATTCTGGCGCATGCCCGCGAGATCAGCGCCATCACCAACCCCACGGTCAACTCGTACAAGCGCATCACCACGGGTGGCGACTCCGTGCCGCAGTACGCCACGTGGGGCCTGCGCAACCGCGCGAGCATGGTCCGCATCCCGGTCTACAAGCCCGGCAAGCAGCTGTCCACGCGCATCGAGCTTCGCAGCCCCGACCCCATGGCCAACCCGTACCTGGTCAACGCCGTCACGCTGGCGGCTGGTCTGGACGGCATCGAGCGCAAGCTGGAACTCCCGCCCGAGGCCACGGCCGAGACGCTCAAGCTTACCGACCGTCAGATGGTCGAGGCCGGCTACGCGCCGCTGCCGCGCTCGCTCAAAGAGGCGCTCGACGTGTTTGAGGACTCGCAGTTTATGAAGGATGCCCTCGGCGAGCACATCCACAGCTTCTTCCTTAAAAAGAAGCGCGACGAGTGGCATAAGTTCGAGTCCACGATCACCGAGTGGGAAATCAAGCACTACCTGGCGAACTCCTAATCGCGCTGGCTTGTTCCAGTACGATTGAGCTCATTTCTTTGGAGGCCGATATGTCCGAAAAGAGTGCCCTGTTCATGGCGCGCACGACGCGCTTCCACGAGTTTGCCCGCAGCCTGACGACCACCCTGGGTGTCGAGGTGAGCCTGGCCACCCCCGATTCGCCGACTGCGGCACACGACTTTGACCTGCTGATCCTCGATTCCGACGGCATCCGGAGCGACCGTATCGATCAGATTGCCAAGTGGCTTGACGATCGCGGCGGCGTTCCCATGCTGGTGATCGTCGACGACGAGGCGCTCGGCACCCTGCGCCTGCCGAATCACGCGCATGCCGACTTCGTGTGCCCCACGGCGGCGCCCAACGAGCTCAAGGCTCGTGCGCAGCGCCTGATGGGCGAGGAGGAGACCGTCACCGCCGATGACGTGCTCAACATCGATAACCTCGAGATCAACCTGGCTACCTACCAGGTGACGCTCGATAACGAGCCCATCGACCTGACGCTGATGGAGTACTCGCTGCTGAGCTTTTTGGCGACGCATCCCAACCGTGCCTACAGCCGCGAGGTGCTGCTGCACCGCGTATGGGGCTTTGAGTACTGCGGCGGCACGCGCACCGTCGACGTGCACATCCGACGCATCCGCTCCAAGGTGGGCCCGCAGATCGCGGCGCACATCACCACCGTCCGCGGCGTGGGCTATCTGTTTAAGGACTAGATTTCCACCACAAAGGGGACAGACACCTTTGTGGTGGTTTTGACGCAGGTGCGGGCTCCTTTCGAGTTTGCAGCAGAACTTAAGCCTTCCTAAAAGATTGCGTTCTCGTACACGTACGCCCGCATATTGGGGTACAACTCAACGTGAACAATGATGGCCCGCCACATGTTTGGCGGGCCTTTGGTTATTTGACGAAAGGATCGCAGCCATGAGCGAGAACGATTCCCAGCGTCCCCAGGATGTTGGCAACGCCGGCGAGACTCAGCAGCAGCCGCGCGTGCAGGTGGAGTCGACGCCTGCCGACAGCAACATTCCCTACGTGCAAGCCTACGACACGCAGACCGGAAAGCCGCTGGGCGGTGCGCAGGTCGTGAACAAGCACACGGTGGTCAAGACCAAGACCAAAAAGCTGCCGATCTTTATTACGGCGCTTGCCGGCTGTGCCTGCGGCGCCCTGCTGGTCATTGCACTCATTATGAGCGGCACGCTCGATATCGGCGGTGGCAAGAATGCCGTGACGGCGGGTGCTTCGGGTTCATCGACGCAAAAGATCACCATCGATTCCGAGGACACTACGCTGGCCGAGGCCGTTTCTGCCAAGGCCCTGCCCTCCGTGGTTTCCATTACCGCCACTTCGAGCGGCAGCCAGAATGGCTCGCTTTCGCAGTCTGCCGACGAGTCGGACAACTCGGGCAGCGTCGGCTCGGGCGTTGTGCTCGATACCGAGGGCCACATCCTCACCAACAATCATGTGGTCGATGGCTACGATCAGTACGTGGTTACCATGGACGACGGAACCACGTACGAGGCCGAGTTCGTGGGCAACGATGCCTCGAGCGACCTGGCCGTCATCAAGCTCAAGGATGCCGATGCCTCCAAGCTCACGCCGATTGAGATCGGTGATTCCTCCAAGCTCAACGTGGGCGAGTGGGTCATGGCGATCGGCTCGCCCTTCGGCAACGAACAGTCTGTCTCCACCGGTATCGTCTCGGCGCTGTATCGCTCCACGGCCATGAGCTCTACCAGCGGCAACACCATCTATGCCAACATGATCCAGACCGATGCCGCCATCAATCCGGGCAACTCCGGCGGCGCGCTCGTCAACGACAATGGCGAGCTTGTGGGTATCAACTCGCTTATCGAGAGCTACTCGGGCTCCAGCTCGGGCGTGGGTTTTGCCATTCCGGTTAACTACGCCAAGAACATTGCCGACCAGATCATCGACGGTAAGACGCCGGTGCATCCGTACATGGGCGCTACGCTTTCGAGCGTCAATGCGCTTAACGCCCGCACCAACAAGTTGAGCACCGATAGCGGCGCGTATGTGGCGAGCGTCGTTGAGGACGGTCCCGCGGCCAAGGCCGGCATCCAGGAGGGCGACGTCATCACCAAGCTGGGCGACGACGAGATCACGAGCGCCGATGGCCTGATCATCGCGCTGCGCAGCCACGAGGTAGGCGAGAAGGTCGAGATCACGCTCATGCGCGGTAAGGACGAGAAGAAGGTCACGGTCGAGCTGGGTTCCGACGAGGAGCTGCAGAACCAGCAGCAGAACGACAGCGCGACCGACACCGGCAACGGCGGCATCACCGACGAGCAGCTGCGTCAGTACCTGGAGGAGCTGCTGGGCCAGCAGAGCCAGGGTCAAGGCTACGGTCAGGGTTTCTAACGAACCGTATCGCACATATCGAAGCCAGAGGGGCTGTTCTGCCAGCGCGGGACAGCCCCTCTTTTCGTAGTGATCCATTGGGGATGGAGGAAAACGGATCACTTGTGGCTGACAAGAGGCTTGGTTCGGAATGGCCTGGACAGTTAGTTCAGATACGTATAAATCTGGGGCGGTTCGGGATGCGTTTTGAGCTGTTTTGGGGTGGGGATGGGGCTCGGATGGGCGTCTGGAAGGGGAAACGAACCGATCGTGCCGCTCCGGGACGACCAAATGGGGTGAAATGGCGCCATTTGAGCTCGATTCGGTTCGCAGATTTATACGTATCTGAACTAACTGTCCACCCCGGTCCGTCGGCTGCCGATTCGGTGCGGTTTGAGACCGCTATTCGGCCCCGTTGCGACCGGTGGTACTCTTGTATCCGTTTGAAATCGAGCGAAGGAGTGCCGCTATGGAGCAATCGAGCCTGTTTGGTGATGGCGTGGACATCGATGCCGAAACGCCCGCGAGCGCGGATGCCACCGCGCCGACCGATGCCCGTGCCCGGGCGGCAGCGCGTGCAGCCGAGCTGCGTCACGAGCTCGATTACCATGCCTACCGCTATTACATGCTCGATGCGCCCGAGATCACGGATGCCGCTTTCGACAAAATGCTCGTTGAGCTGCAAGAAATCGAGGAAACCTACCCCGACCTGGTGACGCCCGACAGCTATACCCAGCGCGTGGGCGGCTACGTGAGCGAGCAGTTTACGCCCGTCACGCACATGGCACGCATGTATTCCATGGACGACGCCATGGATCTTGATGAGCTCGACGCATGGCTCCAGCGTACCGAGGATGCACTCGGTGCCGGCAGCGTCACCTATACCTGCGAGCTCAAGATCGACGGCTTGGGCGTGGCGCTTACCTACCAGAACGGCACCTTCGTGCGTGCGGCGACGCGTGGCGACGGCACTACGGGTGAGGACGTGTCGCTCAACGTGCGTACCATCAAGGACGTGCCCATGCACCTATCCGAGCCGGCGCTCGCTCATATGGGCGCCGACCGCGAGCGTACCATCGAGGTCCGCGGCGAGGTCTACATGCCCAAGGGCAGCTTTGTTCGTCTGAACGATGAGGCCGATGCCGAGGGCCGCGACCCCTTCGCCAACCCGCGCAACGCCGCCGCAGGATCCCTGCGCCAAAAGGACCCCAAGGTCACGGCACGTCGCGACCTCGCTACCTTTATCTATGCCATCGCCGATACCGATCCGCTGCACGTCCACAGCCAGCGTGAGTTCCTCGATTGGCTGCGCAGCGCCGGCTTTAGCGTCAACCCCAACGTGGCACGCTGCGCCACGCCGGCCGAGGTCCACGAGTTCTGTGCCCAGGCCCTCGAGCATCGCGGTGACCTGGACTACGACATTGACGGCGTGGTCGTAAAGGTCGACAGCTTCCAGCAGCAGCTTGACCTGGGCTTTACTGCCCGCGCGCCGCGCTGGGCCATTGCCTTTAAGTTCCCGCCCGAGGAAAAGCAGACCGTCCTGCGCGAAATTCGCATCCAGGTGGGCCGCACTGGTGTGCTCACGCCGGTCGCCGAGTTCGACCCGGTGACGGTTGCCGGCTCTACCATCGCGCGCGCCACGCTGCACAACATCGACGAGATCCGCCGCAAAAACGTGCGCGAGGGCGATACCATCATCGTGCACAAGGCGGGCGACGTGATCCCCGAGGTCGTGGGTCCGGTGCTCGACAAGCGCCCGGCCGACAGCGTTGACTGGCAGATGCCCGAGGTCTGCCCCGTGTGCGGCAGCCCCGTGGTTCACGAGGATGGCGAGGTTGCCTACCGTTGCGTCTCCATCGATTGCTCCGCGCAGCTCAAGGAGCGCCTACTTCACTGGGTGAGCCGCGGCTGCATGGACGTTGACGGCCTGGGCGACGAGATCGTCGACAAGATGATCGCCGCCGGCCTGATCCACGATGTCGCGGACTTCTACCAGCTCACGGTCGACGACATCGCCGGTCTGGACACGGGGCGCGTGTACGCGAGTTCCAACAGCAAAAAGGGCGTCAAGAAGGGCGATCCCATTCCGGTGGGCCTCAAGACGGCCGAGAAAATCATCGCCGAGCTCAACAAGTCCAAGAGCCAGCCGCTCGGTCGCGTGCTGTTTGCCCTGGGCATCCGCCACGTGGGCAAGAGCGTGGGCGAGGTCATCGCCGAGCGATTCCTGTCGATCGACAAGCTCATCTTGGCGAGCGAAGAGGACATCGCCGAGTGCGAGGGCATCGGTCCCAAGATTGCGGCGAGCGTCAAGCAGTTCCTGGCCGTGCCCGAGAACCTTGCCGTGCTGGAGCGCCTGCGCCAGGCGGGCCTGTCGCTCGAGGTCGACTTGGGCGCCGCGCACGCGCAAGCCGCGGCCGACGCCGGCGTGGCAGGCGAGCTTGCCGACGCACAGCCGCTTGCGGGTCTGACCTTCGTGCTCACCGGCACGCTCGTCAACCGCACGCGCGACGAGGCGGGCCTGTCGCTCAAGGTGCTCGGCGCCAAGGTCTCGGGCAGCGTGTCCAAGAAGACGAGCTATCTGGTCGCCGGCCCCAAAGCGGGCTCCAAGCTCACCAAGGCCGAGCAGCTGGGTGTGCCCGTGCTGGACGAGGATGCGCTCGAGCGGATTCTGGCTACTGGTCAGGTGCCCCAGGCGTAAGGCATCGATAGCCAAATTGAAGAACCGCCCGGAAGCACGATGCCTTCCGGGCGGTTCTTACTTTGCTGGGGCAACGGGCACCGTAATCTGCGTCATGTAGGTTGCTGAGGGCGATCCTGCGGACCGCTGCCGTTCCGGAGCGATAAGAGATTCATGTGGAGCAGAGGGACCCCACAACGGGGAGTGTCCCTACTGTGGTGATTCTTATATACGTTAACATTAACATTAACGTGTATACTGAGCAGTGAAGATATATGTTGAAAGGAGCCGCTATGGTTACCGTCGCGTTTTCGGAACTGCGCCAAAACCTTACGCAGGTGGCCGAAAAGGTTGCCAATGAGGGCGAGGAGGTTGTGGTCTTCAAGCGGAGCAAGCCGTTGTTCAAGATTGTGCCGCTCGACTATCGAGGTCCGGTTGCAGTGGAATATGACGCTGCCCAGGAGCGCGGGGGTGCAAAGCCGACGCACGGCTCGGACAAGCCCAAGCGCGACGTGGGTACGATGTGGCATCCCAAGATCACCTGGAAGGAGATTCGCGAAATGCTCGCGGAGGATGAGGATTACCAGGAGTATCTCGATATCGTAGCCAAAATGCCAAAAGGAACGCCACTCGATATGATGACGGTCGAAGATGAAAAGCGCGTCGCGAGGGAGCGCTACCTATGAGAGCATTTCTCGATACCAATTTTCTGCTCGATTGCGTGCTTCCGGGTCGGCCGGAGCATGGGGCGGCGCAAACCATCAAGGGGCTTGTTGACGTGGGGCTTATCGAGGGCGTTGTTTCGGCCTGTTCTCTCAAGGACGCGTATTACATTCTCACTAAACAGGCCGGCGAGGCGCGCGCCCGCGAGGTAGTGCGCGACTGCCTTAAGAGCTACTCGCTAGAGCCTCTCGACCAAGAAGCTTGTTTTACCTCCGCCTATTCCGATGAGCCGGACTTCGAGGACGGCTGTATCCGTGCGATGGCAGAGCGTGCCGGTGTGGACTTTATCATCACGCGCGATCGCGCCGCTTTTGTACGCTCGACTATCAAGACCTTCTCGCCCGCAGAGTTCATCCGGGCGTTTCCGATCCCGGAGGAGTAAAACCGCCATATCGGGGACTGTCCTCGACATGGCGGTTCTCCTGGGGTCGTCGCTGATGATGTCGTCGATGAGGGCGATTTCGCGTCACCCCGCTATGCCACCAACTTGTCAAAGGCCCCACGGCGGTTGAGCACGGTAAAGGCAATCACGCAGATGACCGCCGACAGAATCGATCCGCACGGCGAGGCGATGCCCATGGGAAACAGCGTGTCGGAATAGGCATTCGACAGCAGCCATGCGCCGGGCACGCGAATGAGCGCCACGGCCAGCACGTTGTGCGCAAAGCCGATGTAGCTCTTGCCGTATGCAGCGAAAAAGCCGCTAAAGCAAATGTGGATGCCGGCAAAAATCGCGTCGAAAATATAACTGTGCATATAGCCAGTACCGGCGGCGACCACCGCGGGGTCCTTGGCAAAAAAGCCGATAAACGCCGGTGCCACCAGCCACATTAGCACCGTGATCAGGCAACCGTACACGACCGAGATGGTCATGGCGTCCTTGAGTACCTGACGCGCGCGGTCGCCCTTGCCCGCTCCGGCGTTTTGCGCCGTGAGTGCGCTGACGGTAGCGCCCATGGAACTCGGCACGATAAACAAAAAGCTGATCATCTTCTCGACCAAGCCCACGGCGGCGGCATCAACCAGGCCGCGGTGGTTGGCGATGACGGTGATGAACATAAACGCCACCTGGATGCAGCCGTCCTGCACGGCTACGGGCACGCCGATCTTAAGGATGCTGCCGAGCACCTTGCGCTGGGGGCGCAGGTCGCTGCGCTTGAGGTGAATGTGCGTACGGCGGCTCTTGAGCCACACGAGCGCGAGAGCCACGCTCGCCGTCTGCGCGATGACTGTGCCGAGCGCCGCGCCTACGGGGCCGAGCCCCATGTGGCCGATAAACAGAAAGTCGAGCGCGATGTTGATGATGCATGCCACGCCAATCACGTACATGGGCGAGCGCGAATCGCCTAGGCCGCGAAAGATGGCCGAGAGGATGTTGTACGCGGCGATAAAGGGAATGCCCATAAAGCAGATACGCAGGTAGGCGGCAGTTCCTTCGACCGCTTCGGCCGGCGTGCCAATAAGCGCCACAATGTGCGGACACAGTGCGAGCAGGACAGCGGCCAGCACCACCGAGATACCCATAAAGAGCGTGATGGTGTTGCCGATGGCGGCTTCGGCGCGGTCGAAGCGGCGCGAACCCACGGCGTGGCCGACGATGACCGTCGTTCCCATGGCCAGGCCCACGAGCGTCACGGTAATGATATAGAGCGTCTGCGCGCCGTTGCCCACGGCGGTGATGCCGGCGGCACCGCTAAACTGTCCCATCATGTACAGGTCGGCCATGCCGTAGAGCATCTGCAAAAAGTACGAGAGCATATAGGGCAGGGCAAAGACCGCGATGGTCTTGAGGACATTGCCGCGTGTGAGGTCGTGTTCCATGGGCGGGGCGCTTTCTGGCTTAGATCGTTTACGTACCAGTGTAGTGAAAACCCTACAACGATTGTAGAGTCAAGATTTGTGTTGGCAGCGGGGCGAAAAGGTCACGCTCGCGTTCATTTCCAATTGAATACGGACATGCGCCCTGTGAGCATGGCGCCTGCACCAGTCTTGCAGAAATCGATTTCGGAACACTTGACACTATCGCTCGGCGCGCAATAATACGTGCGTTTGCGAACAATGTTTGATGGGGGATGAAGCTGCGTGCGCAATCTCAAAATCCTGTTTTCTTGCCTGGGGGCATACCGTCGCGATGCCATACTCGGCGTGCTCTTTGTGACGGCCGAGACGGCGCTCGAGCTGTTTATCCCGGTCATCATGGCAAATATCATCGATGTGGGCGTGCCCGCGGGCGATATCAACTACATGCTGTTGCAGGGCACGTATATGTTGGTATGCGCCGCATTTTCGCTGGTACTTGGCTTGGGCTATGCACGCACGTCTGCTCGCGTCGCCTCGGGGCTGGGCGCTAACTTGCGCGAGGCCGAGTATCGCAAGATCCAGACGCTCGCTTTTGGCAATCTGGATAACTACGACGCCAGCTCGCTCGTCACCCGCATGACTACCGATATCACCGTCATCCAAAATGCCATCGGCAATGGCTTTCGCCCCATGGTGCGCGGTCCCGTGACGCTCATCGTCGGCTTGGTCTATGCGCTGGTGCTGTCGCGTCCGCTCGCCACCGTTTTCGCGATCATCCTGCCGGTGCTGGCGATCGTGCTGGGCGTTATCACCTATCGCGTCAGTCCGCTCTACCGCCAGCTGCAGACCTCGATGGACCATCTCAACGGTGTGGTGCAGGAGGACCTCACCGCCGTGCGCGCCGTCAAGGCGTACGTGCGTGCCGAGCACGAGGAGGCCAAGTTCGACGCCGTCAATACCGAGCTCGCACATACGGCGACGAAGACCTTCGGCAACGCCGTGCTCAACCTGCCGGTGTTCCAACTCTCGATGTACGTGGCTGCGCTCTCGATTCTGTGGATTGGCGGCCGCATGATCATCGAAGGTCGCTTGGGCGTGGGCTCGCTCACGGGCTTTATGAGCTACGTGCTGCTGATCATGAACTCGCTCATGATGATCTCCAACGTGTTTTTGCTGCTCACCCGCGCACTTGCCAGCGTGGAGCGCATCTCGCGGGTGCTCGACGAGCGTTCGCTTATTCAAGCGCCCGACGCTGCCGCTGCCGTGCACGAGGTGGCCGACGGAGGCATCGAGTTTCGCGACGTGTCGTTTAAGTACCGCGCGGATGCTGCCGAGGATGTGCTCGAGCATATTGACCTTTGCATTGAGGCGGGCTCCACGGTGGGCGTGCTCGGCGGCACGGGCTCGGGCAAGAGTTCGCTTGTGCAGCTAATCGCGCGCCTGTACGACGCGACCGAAGGCGCCGTACTCGTGGGCGGACGCGATGTGCGCGATTACGACCTGGTTGCCCTGCGCGATGCCGTGGGTATCGTGCTGCAAAAGAACGTGCTGTTTACGGGTACCGTGCGCGAGAACCTGCAGTGGGGCGCGCCCGATGCCACCGACGAGGAGCTCCTGCGTGCCTGCCGGGCGGCATGCGTGGACGAGTTCCTTGATCGCATCGGCGGCCTTGACGGCTATCTGGGCCAGGGCGGTGCCGGTGTTTCGGGTGGCCAGAAGCAGCGTCTGTGCATTGCGCGCACGCTGCTCAAACATCCGCGCGTGCTCATTTTTGACGACTCCACCAGCGCGGTCGATATGGCGACCGACGCCAAGATCCGCGAGCACATCGCGCAGATTCCCGACACGACCGTGATCATCATCGCCCAGCGCATCGCGAGCGTGATGGATGCAGATCGCATTATTGTGTTGGACGACGGCCGCGTCCACGGCGTGGGCACGCATGAGGAGCTGCTGGCGGGCGATAGCATCTACCAGGAGATTTACGCCTCGCAGATGGAATTTGCAGGGGATGCTGGCGTCGTGGATGGCGCAAATGATCCGTTTTCCGCCGGCCCCAACGAATCAATTCAAGCCACGGAAGGGGGTGAGCGCCATGCCTAAGACATCCGCTCAGGCCCGTCCCGCCAATCTGGCGCAGACGCTTCGCCGCCTGCTCTCCTACATGGGGCATGCCAAGTTCTCGCTGCTCGCAGTGGGTGTGCTTGCCTCTGTGGCCGCCATCGCAAGCCTTGCCGGTACCTACATGGTGCGCCCCATCGTCAACGGTTTGGCAACGGGCGGCGAGGAACTGCTCGCCAGGCAGGTTATCTTTACCGCTGCCATCTACGCCGCGGGCGTGCTCTCGGCTCTGGGCTACTCGCAGATCATGGTGCGCGCAGCCCAGCGCGTGGTGTCCGACATTCGCCGCGACCTGTTCGCGCATATCCAGACGCTGCCGCTCAGCTATTTCGACAGCACGCGCTCGGGCGACATCATGAGCTTCTTCACCAACGATGTCGACACGGTCTCCGAGGCACTCAACAACAGCTTTGCCAACGTGATTCAGGCGACCATCCAGGTCATCGGCACCACGGCCATGCTCATCATCCTCAACTGGCAGCTCACGGTTATCACGCTCGTGTGCGACGCGGCCATTGTGCTGTACGCGCGCTATTCGGGTATTCGTTCCAAGCGTTTCTTTGCCGCCCAGCAGGCATCCCTCGGCGACTTGGACGGATATGTCGAGGAGATGGTCTCGGGCCAAAAGGTCATCAAGGTCTTTAACCACGAGCAGGCTAACGTTGCCGGTTTTGACGCGCGTAACCAGGAGCTGCGCCGCACCGGTGGCGCCGCGCAGGCCTACGCCAACTCCATGGTGCCCATGACCGTGGTGATCGGGTATGCCAACTACGCAATCGTTGCGGTGGCGGGCGGCATGCTCTGCATCAAGGGACTCGCCGACGTGGGCGCGCTCGCGAGCTACCTGGTCTTTGTACGTCAGGCGGCCATGCCCATCAACCAGTTCACGCAGCTGGGCAACTTCTTGCTCAACGCGCTGGCCGGTGCCGAGCGCCTGTTTGCCGCCATGGACCTTAAGCCCGAGGTTGACGAGGGCTGCGTGGAGCTGGTGCAGACGGGCGAGTCCGCATGGGCGTGGAAGATTCCCGAGGGCCGCGGCGTGGGCACGTACGGGCATTTGCACGACGTGGCCTCGGTCGACGATGCGGGTCGAGCGGTGGCGGCCGACGGTACCGAGCTTGTTACCGGCCTCGTGCCGCTTGCCGGCGACGTGCGCTTCCATGCCGTGGACTTTTCCTACGTGCCGGGCACCCGTGTGCTCACGGACCTCAACCTGTTTGCCAAGCCGGGGCAGAAGATCGCTTTTGTGGGTTCGACAGGCGCCGGAAAGACGACTATCACCAACCTCATCAATCGATTCTACGAGGTCGATGACGGCGAGATCACGTACGACGGCATTGACGTCAAGCACATCACCAAGGCCAGCCTGCGCGGGTCGCTCGGCATTGTGCTGCAGGATACGCACCTGTTTAGCGGCACCATTGCGCAGAACATCCGCTTTGGCAAGCTCGACGCGACCGACGAGGAGGTGCGCGCCGCCGCCGAGGCCGCCTGCGCTGACTCGTTTATCCGTCGCCTGCCTAGAGGGTACGATACGCCGGTCACGGCCGATGGCGCCAACCTGTCGCAGGGCCAGCGCCAGCTGCTCGCCATCGCGCGCGTTGCCGTGGCCGATCCGCCGGTGCTCATCTTGGACGAGGCCACTTCGAGCATCGACACGCGCACCGAAAAGCTCATCGAGCGCGGCATGGACCGCATCATGCGCGGCCGCACCACGTTTATGATCGCGCACCGCCTGTCCACCGTCCGCGACGCCGACGCGATCATGGTCCTCGAACACGGCCGCATCATCGAACGCGGCACCCACGAGGAGCTCCTCGCCCAGCACGGCGAGTACTGGCAGTTGGCGCATGGCTTGAAAGAGCTGGACTAACCCGTTCGGGCACGGTACTTTGGCTTTCCGCGCCCCTTACCCCGTCTCAAACCGTCCCAACATTCGACGTTTTTTTCGATTTTGAGAAAAAGCATCGAATGTTGGGACGGTTTTTCTGCTGCTCGATCGGGTGGAATTGCTTTCTCGTGCACGAAGGTGTGCGAATCCGCGAGCAGGGGAATAAGGTTGGTTATCCGACCCATTGGAGGGCTCATGGACCTGCCGATCGTCCTGTCCCATAAGACTGCCTGGCTGTACCACAACGTGGCGCGCCCATCTGAGCCGCTTTCGCGAGCAGGCAGTCTATACGATGAGGACTCGATTGCTAACGAGGCGCAGTCAACCGCGGACCTGCCCAAACTGGGGTTAGATGCCAAGGGGCTGAGAATATCTACGGCGGTCGAGATCGTTGCCGACTATCTGGCCTCACT
Source organism: uncultured Collinsella sp. (assembly GCA_902464495.1). Classification (GTDB taxonomy): domain Bacteria; phylum Actinomycetota; class Coriobacteriia; order Coriobacteriales; family Coriobacteriaceae; genus Collinsella. Next base: position 56,431 of record CABQJK010000006.1, read on the forward strand.
TGGCATCCCGCATGAGGAGCTCGATCGTATCGACACGCTGGTCAGCTTCGATTTTGAACGCTCTCGGCCGGCGGGTCTCCGACGCCACGTGTTTGGGGCGCCCATACCTTCGGACCATCTTATCGAGGTGGCAGAGGGTCTCTTGGTGGTTGATGAGGCCATGTGCTTTGTCCAGGCGGGCTCGTGGATGAGTGAACCCGAACAGCTGGAATATGGGTATGAAATCTGCGCCCGATACCATTTGAATCATTTGTCGTCAGGCGATTATATCGAGATGGGGCAGAGGTATACCGTTGCCGACTTGATCGCTTATTGCGATGAGAACCGATCTCGTCAGGGGGCTACACGTGCGGCTGCCGTGCTCAAACGCGTGCACGATGGTGCGCGGTCGCCCATGGAGACGGCCACCGCAATCATGGTCGTAGCAAAACGTTCCCAAGGCGGGCTGGGATACGCCAAGATCGAGCTCAACCATCGGGTCGATGTTCCCAACGAGTTCAAATATCTCGCTAAGGCTGGGTATTTCGAGATCGATGTATATGCACCCGCGAGCGGTACGGGGATTGAATACAACGGCTCGGACCATCTTGATAAGCAACGCAGTGCGTCGGACGCGGAGCGTATGACCGTGCTGAGCGCGCTGGGCTTTAAGATGATCGTCCTCACCGGGACCCAGTTTGCCCACCAGCTGCAATTGCATCGGGCGATGAATGCCATTGCGCTCGCTATGGGTCTTAAGTGCGACCGAAGCGAAGCGTTTCAGAAGCGGCAGAACGATCTGCGAGAATTCGTGATTCGGCACTGGAATGGCGGCCTCTAGGGGCGTCTGGCTTGTCTTCCGAGCTTTGCGAACACCTAAACCGTCCCAACATTCGACGTTTTTTGCCAATATCGGGAAAAGCATCGAATGTTGGGACGGTTTGAATGCTGAGGATGGGCTTGGAAAGTCCGTTTTGCTCGAAGCGACCTGTCCTGTCGTACGGGTGTCGGCATGATTCTCCCGTGGGGTATTATGTTTTCCGAAGAATAAAACGCTGCGCGAGGGGAGGATTGCGTGGACGAGCGCACGCAACATGACGGTTTTGGCCGCGATATCAACTACCTGCGCATTGCCGTGACCGACAAGTGCAATTTTCGCTGCATCTACTGTATGCCCGCCGACGGCGTGGCGCCGCGCGCACACGATGAGCTGCTCAGTGCCGAGGAAATCGCCCGTTTTGTGCGTCTGGTGGCGGGGGAGGGCATTCGCCGCGTGCGCCTGACGGGTGGCGAGCCACTGGTCAGCCGCCGCATTATCCCGCTCATTCGCGACATCCGCGCGATCCCGCAGATCGAGGACATCTCGCTCACCACCAACGGCGCGCTGCTGCCCAAGCTGGCGCCGCAGCTCAAAGACGCCGGGCTCGACCGCGTCAACATTTCGCTCGACACGCTCGACCCCACACTCTTTGGAAAGATCACGCGCCTGGGCCGGCTCGAGCAAACCATGATCGGCATCGATGCGGCGCTTGCTTGGGGCTTTGAGCCCGTTAAGGTCAACTGCGTGGTCGTCCGCCGCCTCAACCAGGACGTGGCGGCTCTCGCGCGGCTGACCGTTGACCGCCCCATTCACCTGCGCTTTATCGAATACATGCCCATTGGCGACGAACACACGAGCTCGCATTGCGCTGTGGACCCGCATGCGCCCACGCTCAATCCCGAGCTGTGGGATGCGAGCGACACCGTACCGAGCGACGAGCTGCGGGCACGCATCAATGTCGGCGCCGCCGCAGCTGGCCTGGGCGAGCTTGAGCCACTCGATATCAACGACGCTCCTGCCGGCGCGGGCCCTGCGCGCTATTGGCGCTTTCCGGGTGCGGCGGGCACGGTCGGCTTCATTAGTGCCATGTCCAACCATTTTTGCGCGAGCTGCAACCGTCTGCGCCTGACGGCGGACGGCAGCGTGCGCCCCTGTCTGTTCAGCGATGCCGAGTATTCGGTTCGCGAGGCGCTGCGCCGCGGTGATGATATGCAGGTACTTTCGATTTGGCGCGATGCCGTGGCCCACAAACCGCAGGAACACGCGATAATTGAGGGCACGCAACGATTTATGTCCCAAATCGGAGGATGATCATATGGCCAAGAGCAGGTACGCCGATGCCACCAAGGCCGCTCGCAGGGCCGCGATGTCTGCCCACAAAGTCACGGCTGCGGCGAATGCAGGCAACGCCGACGCGTCCGTGCAGCCGACTGCCGGCGCTGTCGCCGAACCCGCCCGTGACGCCCGTCGCGACGAGCTGACGCACGTGGACGCCAAGGGCGAGGTACGCATGGTCGACGTGTCCGACAAGGCCGAGACCCATCGCATCGCCATCGCCGAGGGCACCATCCTCATGCATCCCGAGACGCAGGCCATGGTGCTGCAGGACCGCGCCAAAAAGGGCGATGTGCTTGCCTGCGCGCGCGTGGCGGGCATCATGGCCATCAAGCGCACGAGTGACATCATCCCCATGTGCCATCCGCTGCTCATTACCAAGAGCAAGTGCGACATTGCGCCCATCGCTGCGGCGGGGACGCCGGCCGAGGACGTGCCCGAGGGCTGGGCGCCGGCGCGCGCGGACGGGCAGGTCGGCTTTCACGTACTGGTTACGGCGGGCGTGACGGGCAAGACGGGTATCGAGATGGAGGCCCTGACCGGCGCGAGCGCCGCGTGCCTAACGATCTATGACATGTGCAAGGCCGTCGATCGCGGCATGGAGATCGTCGACGTGCGCCTGTTGCACAAGGAGGGCGGCCGCTCGGGTGTGTGGGACCGCGCCGAGCGCCAGGCCGCTGCTGTTGAGGCTGTGGGGGCCGCGGGCGACGCACCCGCGAGCGCACCCGTCGCCGTTGCACCCGCAGCTCCGACACCGGCAGTCCCCGCGATCGCGTTTATCGGCTACCAAAACTCGGGCAAGACCACACTCGTCGAGAAGGTCATTGCCGAGCTCACCCGCCGCGGCCTGCGCGTGGGTTCGCTCAAGCATCATGGGCATCATGGCTTTGATATCGATGTACCCGCTAAGGATACGTGGCGCCATCACCAGGCCGGATCCAAGCACGTGGGACTCATCTGCGCCACGCGCTGGGCGGAGTACGCCGACACGCGCGAGGAGGACGAGATGCCCGCGCGCGAGCTGCTGTCGCGCTACAACGATGTCGACGTGGTGATCATCGAGGGCTACAAGACCGAGGGCTTCGACAATATCGTGGTCGCGCGCTCCGGTGTCGATCGCTTGCGTGGCAAGAGCTCGCTCGACCTGGTCGACGGTCACACGCTAGCCCTTGCCTGCAACGAGGCCCTGGCACGTCAGGCCTTCGACGCCGGCTTTGCGACCCGAACCATCAACATCAACGACGCCCGAGCCATCTGCGACCTTATCCAAGATCACCTTTAGGCTTGACGCTGCGCCGGCCCCAAGCACCCCATCTCGCCCCTCAAGCCGTCGCTCGCGTACCAAAGTACGCGTCGCTCCTCTTTCGGGGCGACCTGGGGCACTTGGAACCGGCTCGCTACGTTGCCATATCATTGGGCCACCACAGGCAGGCACCTTTGTGGTGGTTTTTGCTTTGGTAGATGTGTGAGACATGCCTTACAATCTACCAAGTAGTTCATGACGGGCGAAAAACGGAGAGAAGGAGCCCGATGCGTCCTTAACGTTGCATACAGAAAGATTGAGTCGATGGTCGGCGGTCAATGCCCGCGGCCCGTATTCGTATGCAACAAGGAGCGCCCATGTCCCTATCGCTATTCTCACAATCCCAACCATCGCTGTCCGCGCAGGCAAAGCGCCTGGTGGCGATGCGCTTTCTCATCTACACCGGTTTTCAGACCAGTTATTTTATCGGCGTCATCGGAACGCTCACCTATGCAGACGGTGCCTCAGTCGTGGCGACGTCGCTGGCCGTTCTGTTTATGAACGTTTTCGTGATCCTGGGATCCTTTGCGGGTGGCGCGGCACTCGACGCCTGGGGTCCGCGCCGTCATTTCTTGCTGAGCATCGTCGGCACGCTCGCAACCGGCACGGCAATCATCGCCTTTGGTAGCGCGACCGGCGTCGTCCTACTCGGCGCGGTGTTTCTGGGCTTTACGATGGGATTCGCCCAGCCCATCGCCACATCCTATCCGGCCTACCTCACCGACGACCCTGTCGAGCTCAAAGACATCAACTCCGCCATCGCCATGGTTTCAAACGTGAGTATCATCGTTGGCCCCACGCTGGGCGGCTTTGTCGCGGCGGCTGCGTCGTCGCGCGCGGTGTTCGTGCTCATGATGCTCTTTACCGTGCTGGCGCTCGTCGTCGGTTGGGGCTTTAGGCCGCAGGCCAGCCATGTCGCCGGGCATGCGGATGCCGATTCGGCAGAGGAAGGGGAGCGTGCGGGCCAAAGCCCCAACCCCAACACGTCCGCCCGCACCACCTTCGCGGCCAGCATCAAAACGGTCTTCACCAACAGCGTTCTCGCCCTGCTGTTCTGCATCATTTTCCTTTCGAACTTTGGCTACGGTGCCTTCGATCCGCTGGAGTCGTTCTTCTATCGCGACGTCTTGCACGTCGGCGTCGAATGGATGGGCTGGCTCTCGTCGGCCTGCGGCGTGGGCGCAGTGCTGGGCGCCTTGGTCGCGCTCCGCATGCCGCCGCGCCTGGTCAACCTTAAGACGCTGCTCGTGGCGCTTATGTCCGTAGGCCTGGGAAGCCTGCTTTACGTAGGCACGCCGTACGTAGGCGTGGCCCTCATCGGTCAGATCGCCCTGGGCGTTGCCTGGGGTGTCGTCAATCCACTCCACAACACCATCGTGCAAACGACGGCTCCGCTCGAGCAACTCGGCCGCGTCAACTCGGTCATGGGCTTTGGCAATATGTTCGCCGGCGTGGCGCCGCTAGCGATCGCCCCGTGGTTGGCGTCGACATTTGGCGTGCAGCAGACGCTCGTTGGCGCGGGCCTGGTCGTAACGGCTGTCCCCGCAGCATTGCTGCTGTTTGGACGCAAACATTTTGATCGTGCTGCAGAGCGGTAAAAACCGTCACAACATTCGGTAAAAATCGCGATTTCGCCGAATAACGTCGAATGTTGTGATGGATTGTGCTGGGCTTTGAGCACTGCAAGCCGCCACAAAGGGGCCAGGCACCTTTGTGGTGGTTTTTGCTTTGGCAGGCCGCGCCTGTGCCTTGGTATACCATGTACGCCGTTCGCGAATACACCCCACACCGCCGCACAACCCAGAAAGGCCCCCATGGACACCACCTTCAGCCACATCAAAGCCGTGTTCTGCGATATCGACGGTACGCTGCTCACGAGCCAGCACACGGTGTCCCCGCGCACCGTGGCGGCGATCCGCGCCCTGCGCGAGCGCGGCGTGCTCTTTGGCCTGTGCACCGGGCGCGACGCCCACGCGACCGAGGCCATGTACGAGCTCTGGGGCATCGAAGGCCTGGTGGACGTGCTCGTGGGTTGCGGTGGCGCCGAGGTCATCGACCGCGCGCACGACATCAACGAGCTGAGCTATCCGCTGCCGGGCGAGACCATCGCGCGCATCTGCAGGCACATGGCGGACCTTCCGGCAACGCCCGTCTGCCCCCGAGACGGCGTGTTCTACGTGCCCGAGAGCAACGCGTGCGTCGAGCACCTGTCGCGCGTCGATGGCGTGCCCTACCAGGTGGTCGATTTTGCCGAGTTTTTGCGCGAGCCGCAGCCCAAGGTGATGTTTACCATGGCGCCCGAGGTAATGCCGCGGGTGATTGAGCGGGCGTCGACGTTTGCCGATAACACCGTTAAGGCGGCGGCTCTGCAAACCACGCAGCGGCTCTACGAGTTCATGGATCCGCGCGTGTCCAAGACGCGCGGCCTTGTGCGCGTGGCGGAGCTCAACGACATGGAGCTCCAGGAGATCTGCGTGTTTGGCGATGCCGATAACGACACCTGCATGGTTGCCGACGCCGGCGTGGGCGTGGCCATGGCAAACGGCAGCGATGCCACCCGCTCCGCCGCCGATTTTGTAACCGCCAGCAACGACAAAGACGGCATTGCGATCTTTATCGAGGAGCATCTGCTGTAGCGCCGGGGGAGAGCCACCACAATGGGGACAGGCACCTCTGCGGTGGCCTCAGGCGATTTGGGCGAATTGATACCTAAAATCTGTGCGAAAATTCAAATATTGTTGTCTGAACATCACGCTTCTAACCACCGATGGGTTTAAGATATTCTCATCAATTTGGTAGGATATTCATCCCGGTTGATGGCCTACCGTTCATGGTCGATTTTCGACCGTTCACAGGATGTTTGCTCTTGAGCAAAATGTTGTGCAAATAAATCTAATGCCATTAAAAAATAATACGCAACTAAATTACCAGCAGAAACAAAAAATAGATAGCGAATAAACGAAGGCAAATCCGAGCAAATGTCAAGAGAATTGAGAACTCGCTACAAAAATGTCGGTTTTGTTGCTCAGATGTTTAAACAATCGTTATAATTGCATTACTAAACGAGCGCAATTACAGATTGCGCAGATACGTTTGATGGTGAAAGAGCAAGATCGCGGTCTCTTGGGGAGGAGGCATCGATGACAGCAAATTCAAACAAATCTAAGCAAGGTAATAAAGCGGCGCATCGTGTGATAGCGGGTGTTTTGTGCGGAGCTTCTGTCTTGAGCTTGGTACTGTCGCTCGTCATGCCCCCGATCTCCCAGGCCATCGCCAACGATGCCCAGACAGCTTTTACCGAGAAAACTGTAATGGGGGGGGGGTTCCTCAAGTGAGTCTACTGATGTAGACAACACTACCAACGGGGATACCGAAAACCAGAATAGTGACGAGACCGAGGGCGACGAGCCTGGCGACGATGCCCAACTTGAGGGACAGTCCGAGGAAGAACAGCAGAACGAGGATACAACGACTTCGGATGGTGAAACCGTTGCTGCGGTTGCGGAAAACGAGCAAACTAAAGCGGCTGCCGAGGGAATTGATAATGCAAGTGAGCTCAAAAATAAACTTGAGAGCGTTGCGGAAAATCAGTCCGGCAGTTTTCAATTGATGAAGGACCTAGACTGCAACGAAGAGATTATTCTCAATAAGAGTGGTAGCAATATTACCCTTGATCTTAATGGCTGCAAGATAAAGTACTCGAGCAATAATAAGTCGCTTTTCAATGTGAACAATGGTGCCGTGTTTACAATCACGGATTCTAATCCGGGTGCGGATGAGATCGCTGACCCTCAGTCGCTGCAGGATCAAGACCAGAATCTGATAGCTGATAATTGTGGCAAGACGGCAGAAATGTCCTATGTAAATAACGTTCCGAATGAGCTTACCTATTACGTGACTAAATCCAGCGTGGATACTACGGACAGCATTCGTACAAACGAGACCACCTACAAGCACAAGGTCAAAATTAATGGCGCCATCGTGGCGTGCAGCAGCAGCAAAGTGAATCTCATCAAGCTTAACGGTGGTACATTTAACCTTCAGGGTGGCGTGCTTACTCAAAAGAACAGTTGCAACGTTGATGGCCTTATCTATGCCCAGAACGTCTCTGCCGTCAACATGAGTGGCGGATACGTTTGTGGTGCTTCTATGGGCCGCGATGGTGCTGGTGCTGGAATTCATGTTGAGGGCTCAACCCTGGTGATCTCTGACGGCGTAATCGCTGGTAACTATGCCCCCAGTGGCGGCGGCGTTTATGCCATGAATTCTACGGTAAACATGGTTGGCGGTATTATCTCCGGCAACGGTACAAATAAGGATCAACGCGGTTATGGCGCGGGAATTTGTGCTGAGAACTCTAGTGTGACCATTACGAATGGCTACATCACCAATAACAAGTATCAGTTCTACGTGGATCAAGAGACGGATTGGGGGCACAAAGGCTACGGTTGCCACGGTGGTGGTGGTATTGCTGCTTTTAATGGCGGCAGCCTGAAGATTAACGGTGGCTACATTACTGGTAACTATTCTGCTGAGGCTGGCGGCGGTATTTATGCTGGCGCTTGGAACAAAGCTCTTTCCACGTTTACGTTCTCTGGTGGAACCATAGCTAGCAATGTTGCACAAAACTCGGAGGGTGGCGGTATCCGTATCGCTGCGCCTACCACTGGCGAGTTCAACGTTCCTCTTGGCACGAAGGCATATATCACCAACAACATAACCAATACAACCAACGACTGGGGCGGCGGTGGCGTATTCGTCCAGGGTGGCAGCGACGGCATTCGGTCGGCAAGCCTCAAGATTTCTAACGCTCTGATTACCAATAATTCGGCCCAGGGCTATGGCGGTGGCTTTGCTGCCTGCCCGAGTGGTAAGACCGCTATTACTGATACCAACGGTATTGCGATTTTCGGAAACTCTGATGCGAACGGCACACATCTATCGGGCGGTACCAATGGTAAGAACGAAGATCAGCCTTCGAATGTTGAAGGCGGCGAGATTACCGAGGATTTCAAAAGCAACGGCCATAAGGATCTCTTCCTTATTCGCAAGTCGGGCAACGATGAATACATTGCAGCCGTAACTGGACAAATGCTTGGCGGCGGTGCTGCTAACTGGTCGGGCACGATCGACAACAATACGCCAACGTCTATCGGCAAGTTCGAGGGCGCCCAGGCTAAGTACATGATTGGCCTTAAATCTGATCCGATTAAGGAGGATAAGGATGCTGCTACCGCGGCTGCGACCCTCTACATCACGGGCAACAGCTCCAACATTCACGGTGGCGGCATCATGACCAACGGTGACGTTGTCGCTGGCTCCACCTCAAAGGTGAAGGTTTACCCCAAGATGAAGCTCAATGGCACCAAGGAGCTGACGGGGCGCACGCTTAAAGAAGGAGAGTTCGAGTTCCAGCTGCTCAAGCAGAACAAGATTACTAACGAGAATGGTGAGATTTCATATACAGTTCCGAGCTTTGACGAGAGCGGCAATCTGCACCCTAATGACTGTTCTGTTGTCGGTACAGCAAAAAATGCGAAAGACGGCAGCTTTTCCTTTAACCTGAGTGAAGTCTATGCCGATGACGACCTTGTTTACTACTTGGTAGAGGTTCCGGGCGCGGACAAGGACGTTAATTACGACAAGACTATCTACAAGATAGATCCTAAGGTCGTAAAGGACGAACATAAGTCGCATAGCGTGCTTGGCATCGAGTACACGTACTACACGGTCAGTAGTGTGCAAATCACCACAATCGCCGCTAATGGCGCTACGTCTGATGCTACGGTTAATCCAACAACCGAAGGTGACGTTGCAAGCGTCGCGCTAACAACAAACTCAACGACTTTCACTAACGCATACACCAAGTACGACTCGATGGGTTCCTGGACTCCCAAGGCAACTAAGGTCGTCGAGGGCGGCGAGATGAAGGAGTTTACGCTCGAGTTTGCGGATAACGAGAACTTTGAGGGTAATAGCGTCAGGACCGTGAAGACTGATGCAGCGGGAGACACGAATCAGACGCTTTCGTTCTCGAACGCTTCCGGCGAAGGGATCAAGTATTCACTTTCTGATATCACTAAGGACCCCTACACTGCTGGTGACTCTACGGGTCGTGGCGCTTCCAAGACCTTCACGTACTATGTGCGCGAGAAAACCGACGGTGCGTTGTTCTCGAACTACAAGTACGACAAGTCGGTCTATAAGTTTGACGTCACGATGACGGATCAGAAAGATGGCAAGATCATTGCCACGATGGTGACCTACACCCAGATCAAGGATGCTGACGGTAATGCCATCGACGAAGGCAAGCAGACTCCTGTGGAATACAACGATGGATCCGATACTACCAAGCCCAAGTCCACCCCCACCTTCACGAACACCTACTCCACCTCTTTGCCCCTTTCTGGTATGTCGGGCGTCACTCTGACGTACCTTGCCGGCGCGGCGGTGCTTTGCGCTGCTGCAGCCTGGATGCACATTCGTCGCAAGGCGAATGCGAAGGGAGGTGAGCGTCGTGAATAAGAAAGCTTGCTCCTTCCCGATCTTGCTTGCGTTGCTTGCCCTCTTGATCGGCACCTGCGCGGTTGTGTTCCCCGCATCCGCGCAGGCCGCGCCGACCTCGACCGGTTCCATCACGGTGAGCGGCACCGTGGCGAGCAGCTACGATGCCTACCAAATCTTTAGCGCCAACGTCATCGACGGCGACAACGACGCCAAGATCGCCACCGACCTCGCCTGGGCAAGCGACGACGTGTGCGACGCCGCACTGCCTGTGCTGCACAGTGCCGGCATGCCCAAATCCCAGACCACAGCGCAGGAAGCTGCCGAGTGGCTCAACGCCGATTCCCACCTTACGAGCGCGCTGAGCGCACAGCTCGCTCGTTCCCTCCAGAGCTCTGGCGCCGTGCCCGTGGCCCTTAACGCGGGCACGACGACCGAGCTGCCCTGCGGCTACTGGCTCATCGTCGCCGACGACGACGCCATCGCCCAGGACCAGGCCGGCACCGCGCCGATCATGGCCCTGGTCGGCGGCGGCGCCGTCACCGTCAAGCCCAAGGCGGCGACCCCCAAGGTGTCCAAGCGCGTGCTGGAGGACGACACCGCCGCCTGGCAGAAGGCCGCCGACGCCACGGTCGGCGACGACCTGTACTGGCGCCTCTCGGCAACGGTCCCGGCGGGCCTCACGGCCTACGACGCCTACACGGTGCAGTTCGTCGACACCATGAGCGCGGGGCTCGACCCCTCCAAGGTGGCCGCGAGCATGCGCGTGTACGTGGCGGCGGGCGCGGACGGCGGCTTTGACGCCGTCACATGTGAGGGCGGTAACGCCAACTCGACGCTGGCTAAAGGGTGGACGGACATTACTTCACAGTGCAGGGTCTCGGTCGAGGGCAATGCCTTCGCCGTGCGCACCGGCGACCTGATCGCCGCGCTCGGCGGGGCCGACGCCTTCACCGCGGGCGCCCGCGTGGTCGCCGTGTACAACGCGCCGCTCAACAGCGCGTGCAACCACGGCATCGCGAAGGGCAACCCCAACGAGGTCTACCTGCGCTACCCGCGCTCTCCCTTCGCCGACCAGTCCGGCGACGCCGGCTTCACCCGCACGCCGAGCGATGACGCGACGGCCTACACCTGGGATCTCGCGCTCACCAAGCGCGGCAGCGACGGCGACAAGCCGCTGCCCGGGGCGGTCCTGAGCATCATCGACGACCGCGGTCGCACGCTGGCGGCCGATGGCACGTGGGATGCGGAAGGCAAGGCCACCGTCACCACGGGCGAGGACGGCCGCGTGACCGTTTCGGGCGTGGACTCGGGCAAGCTGGAGGTCCGCGAGCTCAAGGCGCCCAAGGGCTACACCGCCTTTGAGGGTACGCGCTCCGTGACGGTCAAGGCCGAGGGCCTGGACGTCGACCAAGTGGCCGCCGCCAAGCCCAAGCTCACCATCACGGCCGAGTCGCCCCTGCGCGCCGACAGCGCGGACGGGTCGACGGGCAGCCTGGAGGCGTCGCTCATCAACACGCCCACCGGCACACCCCCTAGCATTACCACCGGAGGCTTTATGCCCTCGACTGGCGATATGGCAATGTACGCCGCGGCCGCCGCAGCGGTCGCTGGAGCCGCGCTCATCGTGGTCGCGCTCCTGGTCAAGCGGGGAGGTGGCAGCCATAAAGAGTAGCTGGCAGCCCCACAGAGAGCGGGGCGAGACATAACCAAGCAGATGCTTAGACACAGACAGATGGTTTTAGATCAAATGGATTTCAAGCAGAAAGCAGAGGAAAAGAAGATGAGTATGAGCAAGAACATCGCACGCCTGGCAGTAACCGCCGGCCTCACTGCGGCGTTGAGCTTTGGTGGGGTTATGGCGCCGGTGACCATGGCGTTTGCTGAGGGCTCAACTGTGACGTTCGAGGATTCTACCTATTCATCGTCCACGACCTATAAGGGCATTCAGATCTTCAAGGCGAAGGTTACGACTACCGCTGAGGGTACGACGGTGAGTAACATCGAATGGGCCAGCAACGATGCCCATAGTGCTGTCGTAAATGCTATCAAGAAAAAGGAAGCAACCTACAATAGCGATAACGCACAGGATGCTGCTGATTGGCTGAGTGACAAAGCTAAAGTTACTGAGACCGATTCGAAGGTTGCTAGCGACAACGTTCTCAGTTTGATCGCCGCCGGCCTGAAGAACAGTACCGACTGGAAGAAGACGAGCGTGGGCAACGCATCCCTTTCTGGTCTCGATGCCGGCTACTGGCTCTTCCTCACCGATATCGCCGGTAAGCCTGCTGACAAGTCGACCGATGCGTTTACCTCTCCCGTGTACGCTGTGATCGACGGCGTGAACGCGACAACCGTCAGGCCTAAGAAGGGCGTGCCCACGGTTGAGAAGAAGGTCCTCGACGACGTCGACGCCGCCGACGCGGATCTCAAGGCCTCCGACAAATGGAAGGATGTCGCCGATTCGCAGATCGGTCAGGAAGTTAACTACAAGCTGACCGGTACGGTTGCCAGCAACTACGCTACCTTTGACACGTATGCTTACAAGTTTACTGACAAGCTTTCCGATGGCCTTGATTATGTCAACGGCTCGGTTAAGGTGTACGCGCTGAACGGTGAGACTTACAACGAGATTGAGTCGAGCAATTATACCGTGACGAATGCTGATGCTAGCAACAACAACACGCTGACGGTGGAGTTCAAGGTCGGCGACGGCGAGAAGGGCCTCAAGGATGTCGATGGCGTGAACGCCGGCACCAAGATCGTTGTCTTCTACAAGGCCAAGCTCAACGGCAACGCTGTGATCGGTAACGCAACTGACAGCAGCATGGGCGGCAACCCCAACACCGTTAAGCTCACTTACTCTAACAACCCGTATGGAGACGGCACGGGTGACACGATTGAGGACACTGTCGCCGACTTTGCATTCAAGCTCAACCTTAACAAGGTCGACCAGGGCACCGAGAAGGGCCTTGCGGGCGCTGTCTTCACCATTCAGTCCGCTGATGCGAATACTAAAGACCAGTATATTGCCTCGAAGGATGACGCCACCGCACATGTCATTGCGGGCCAGCTCGTGACCGTTGACAATACCAACAGCCTCCCCGAATACGTGAAGTTCACGTCTGGTGATAATGGCCAGATTGCCGTGAAAGGCCTCGACGCCGGCTCCTACAAGGTGACCGAGGTCCAGACTCCCGACGACAGCAAGTACACTAAGGCCAACCCCTTCACCTTCACCATCACCCCGACGTATAACGATTTGGCGATGAAGGTGACGGGCCTTAAGGCGGCGGTTTCCAATGCCGACGAGGTCCGCACCGACATCGCCTTCGGCAAGCTTGATGGCGTTGCCGGCGACAACGTTCTCAAGGCGGATAAGAGCGCCAGCTTTGATGCCAGCAAGGGCGAAGTCAACGTTTTCGTTGGCAACACCAAGTCCGTCGGCCTTCCCCTCACCGGTCTCAACGGCGTGACCTTCACTTGGATCGCTGGTGGCGCGGTGCTGTGCATCGGCGTGGCGCATCTCATCCGCAGCCGTAAGCAGGCTGAGGAGTCCGAGCAGGAGTAACGCTCACTCACCCATCCCTTTGGCAGGTGGGATGTGATGGCCATGAGACTTGCGGACACTTTTCTCGTCCACCCACGTTCTTGCTTTGCCATCTCTTTTCGGGGCAGACTCCGCACTGGAGTTTGCCCCGTTCTTTTGGGATAACGCAGCCAGCCTCCATCGTCCGATGCGGGCATGTTCGTCATCGCGTTTTTTGACTCGTATGAGGTTCGGTTTAAGGTCCGTAGGCGCACGCGCGGTGCGGACGGTAGAAGGCATTTGCGCCGCGCGTGCAAATTAAAATGCCCGTGGTTCGGAGTCCGGACATTTAACAACACCGGAAACTGCTCGCTCGCGCTTTCGAACACTTACGCGGGGCGTGTCGTTTCCTGTAACGATTGTATCCCGAATCGCCCCGCCGATTCGGGACATTTGAAAACGCAAACACGTCGGGCAAACCCGGACAATGCGGCCAGGCTCCGCTGGACGAGGAACCGTGTGTGTAACTATCGAACAAATGTTTGCAATTATTGCGTTTAGCAGCTGCGGGTGCATGCACTCGCAGTAAAATACCCTTGCGACGCATCCCGTGCGCGGGCGGCCGACGACTCGATCGGAGGTCCTCAATGCTGAAATTCCTTAACGCGCTCGCCGCCCTCGCGGCGGTTGGCACGTTCGTCATCGCGTTTCTTGACTCGTATGAAGTTCGGTTTAAGGTCCGTAGGCGCACGCGCGGTGCGGACGGTGGACGGCATTTGCGCCGAAAGCGCAAATAAGAATGCCCGGGGTTAGAGGCCCGGGCATTTAACAACACCGGAAACTGGTCGCCCGCGCTTTCGATCATTTACGCGGGGTGCGTCGTTTCCTGTAGCTATTGTATCCCGAATCGCCCCGCCGATTCGGGACATTTTGAAAACTCAAATACGGGCCCATACCTGATAGAAATCACATCATTTCCGAAAATTATGTATAATTCCAATATTAACTGGAACTAAGCGAAAAAGATGGAAATGAACGAAGCGCTTACCTACTTACAAGAAGCACTGGGCCTCTCCGCCAAGGCTAAAACTTGGCCTGGATCCGCACGCTTGCCGCTGCATCTGCGGTCGATTGAGGTCCGCGCCGTTGACGCATATGGTTTTTCTTTTTTGCTTGCAAGTTTGCCTACTGGCGTCGGGCTTCCCGAGGCCAAAAGGGTCTATAGCCAGCTAACCTTGCGTTCGGAGGCTCCTGTTGTCATTTCGTTTCCTGATGCCGATGCGCGCCAGCGCAAGGCATTGGTCGCGCAAGGGATCCCCTTTGTTTGCCCTGGTAGACAGACTTTTCTTCCATTTATGGGCGCGGCCTGCACGGAGAGGGGCGGCACTAGATTTCATAATCGCGCGACCAAGATGTCACCCAACGCGCAGGCTGCCGCAATCTGGGGAGCAGGCCAGGAGTCATATCATCCCGATGACCTTTGTCGTGCGCTTGGGATTTCGGCAAGCCGCGCGAGTGAGGCCATAACCGAGCTTGTAGACAGGGGACTCGCAAGGCGCGAACGGCGCGAACGGCGTGTCATTGTGTATCCCGTGGCCGTGGATCTTCTGCTCTGTGAGCACATTGCAGAGCTTTCCTCGCCTGTCTCGAAGGTTATTTTTGCAAGGAAGGCACCACAGATCGATCGCCTTGCTGACGCTGGGGAGACGGCGCTCGCTGCGCGTTCGATGCTCGCTGCGCCGGGCATGGAACAAAAGGCCGTCTTAAGAAGTGCATGGCGTGAGCTGCGTGACCTCGAAGTCGCAGATGGGGAATTGCCGGATAACGAAACGGCGATGATCCAAGTGTGGCGCTATGCGCCCGTGTTTGCCGACTCCTCCCGTATCGACGACATTTCACTTGCGCTATCTTTGGCGGCAATCGACGATGAGCGAATCCAGCTCGAACTCGATCACATGTTTGGAAAGGAATATCCATGGCAGGAAGCGCTGTAGAAGGTCTCCAAGAATTCGAACCGTAGGCGGTGCTTCGGTCCTAGCTGCGTTGTCCGGTGCGGAAGCTCGCGAATCGGCTATTATTTGTTTAGACAACTTGAGTTGTAGAGGAGTGACCGGCGATGGTGCAGGGCGCCAAACATATGAAGAGCAATAACGCCGCGGCCAACGGCGGCTCAAGCCCCCAGCCCAAACCTCAACCAAAGCCCAAGCGCCGTCGCAAGCGGCTGCCGCGCTGGGCCGACCGGCTCATCACCATCGTCATCATCCTTATCGGCGTGGGCCTTATGACCTGGCCGTGGATCTTGGACCGGCTCGAGGCCTCGGGCGTGTTTAACCAGATCAGCACGGTGTCCAGCACCGTGGAGGCGCTGTCTGCCGAGGAGCGCGAGCGCATCCTGCTCCAGGCGCGCTCCTTTAACGAGCAGCTGGCGGGCGAGGCCACCGAGCTCCCCGCCGACCAGATCGAGCCCTACGATCAGCAGCTCATCTTTGACCGCGACCCCATGATGAGTTGGGTCGAGATCCCCTCCATCGACGTGAGCATGCCCATCTACCACGGCACGAGCGAGGAAGTCCTTATGGCGGGCGTCGGCCACCTGGAGGGCACGAGCCTGCCGGTGGGCGGCACCTCGACGCATTGCGTGCTCACCGCGCACTCGGGCATGCGCAACCTGAGCATGTTCGACGACATTCACTCGCTGGAGCCCGGCGACCTGGTGCTGTTGCACACCATGAACAAGACGCTCGCCTACAAGATGGTGGACTCCGAGGTCGTGCTGCCCGAGGAGATGGAGTCGTTGACCATCGAGCCCGGTGCCGACAAGGTGACGCTCGTCACCTGCACGCCCTACGGCGTGAACGACCATCGCCTGCTGGTGCATTGCGTGCGCACCAAGTACAACAAGAAGGACGTCGACAAGCAAAAGTCGCTCGCCGGCCGCCACTGGGGCAAGCGCGAATTCGCCGTGCTCATCGTGGTCGTGGCCATTCTGCTGTTGCTGCTGGACATCGTGGTCCACGCGGTCCGCAAACGCCGCAAGGCCAAAGCCTCGGCATAGCCATTGTTCGGAACCACCACAATGGGGACAGGCACCTTTGTGGTGGCCCGAGGGCTTCCAAACCGTCCCAACATTTGACGAAAATCGCGATTTTGGCGAAAAACGTCGAATGTTGTGATGCTTTTCGTTGCGGACGCGACGGTCTTCGTTGCGGGCGGGACGGTTTTCGCTATGGACGGTGCGGTTCTCGTTGTGGGCGAGACGGTTTTCGCTATGGACGGTGCGGTTTCGCTGCAGAACCGCCGGACCACGCCCTGCCAACCGCCGCCCTCGTTACGTTTTCGCTGCATTTGGGTAAAGCGCCTGCTCCAAGCCGTCGCTGCCCTGTATACTAGAGCGGTTTAACTGTTATGCGGAAGGGAGCGCCTATGGCACTCAGCGAGAAAGACGTGCGCGGCATCGCCGAGTACGCAAAGATCGCACTGACCGATGACGAGCTCACCCAGATGACGTCCTACATGAACGACGCCGTCCAGATGCTCGAGCCCGTCTTGCAATATGACTTGCCCGACGTGGAGCCCACGTTCCATCCCATCGGAAGCCTGTCCAACGTGATGGGCGATGACCTGCGCGAGCCCGAGCGCGATTTGCCGCTCGACGTCGCGCTCGAAAACGCCGGCAGCGCGCGCGACCGCTACTTCCGCGTGCCGTCCATTTTGGGAGAGGGGGAGAGCGAGTAATGGCGCAGAGCTTCGATTCCCTTACCGCCGCCCAGATCGCCGCGGGCGTTGCCGCCGGCGACTTTACCGCTACCGAGGTGGCCCAGGCCTCCCTTGCCGCCATCGAGGCGCGCGAGGGCGGGGTCCAGGCATTCCTGCAGGTGGCGCCCGAGCTCGCGCTCGAGGCCGCTGCGCGCGTGGATGCCGACCGCGCCGCAGGCAAGCCGCTGCCCCCGCTCGCGGGCGTGCCGCTGGCCATCAAGGACAACATGAACCTCGTGGGCACGCGCACCACCTGTGCTTCCCGCATGCTCGAGGACTACCAGAGCGTCTACACCGCCACCTGCGTTCAGCGCATGCTCGATGCCGGCTGCCTGCCCATGGGCAAGGCCAACATGGACGAGTTTGCCTTTGGTAGCTCTACCGAGAGCTCGGCGTTCCACCGTACCAACAACCCCTGGGATACCGAGCGCGTGCCCGGCGGCTCTTCGGGCGGCTCTGCTGCTGCCGTCGCCGCGGGCGAGGTCGCACTCTCGCTGGGCTCGGACACCGGTGGCTCCATTCGCCAGCCGGCGTCGCTGTGCGGCGTGGTGGGCTTTAAGCCCACGTATGGCGCCGTGAGCCGCTACGGCGTGGTGGCCTTTGGCTCGTCGCTCGACCAGGTTGGACCCTTCGGCCGCACGGTCGAGGACGTCGCACTGGCCATGAACGCGCTCACCGGCGCGGGCCACGACCCGTACGACTGCACCAGCCAGGACTGTGCCGTCGACTTTACCGAGCACCTCAACGACAGCATCGAGGGCAAGCGCGTGGGCATCATCCCCGCGTTTATGGAGGCCGAGGGCCTGACGCCCGAGGTCAAGGCCGCTGTTCAGCGCGCCGCCCAGGAGCTGCAGAACCAGGGCGCCGAGCTGGTCGAGGTCGACCTGCCGCACCTGGACGCCGCCATCGCCGCCTACTACGTCATCGGCCCGGCCGAGGCGTTCTCCAACTTGGCCCGCTTCGACGGCATTCGCTACGGCTATCAGGAGGAGGGCTGTGCCAACCTGTCCGACCAGAGCTCGCTTTCGCGCGCCCACGGCTTTGGCGCCGAGGCCAAGCGCCGTCAGATGCTCGGCGCCTACCTGCTGAGCTCGGGCGTGTACGACAAGTATTACTACGCCGCGCAGAAGGCCCGCACGCTCATCACGCAGGACTACGACGCCGCGTATGCCAAGGTGGACACCATCCTCATGCCCGCCTCGCCGCGTACGGCCTTTAAGTTTGGCGAGCTCAGCGACCCCACGCAGATGTACCTCTCCGACCTGTACACCATTTCGCTCAACATTTGCGGCAACGGCGGTATCTCGGTGCCGCTGGGCCTGGGCGAGGATACTCAGCTGCCCGTTTCTGCCCAGCTGGTTGGTCCGGCGTTTAAGGACCGTCAGCTGCTCACGTTTGCCCGCGCCCTGGAGCGCGGCTTTGCCGATGCCGCCACGGGTGCGCCCGCGCTTTCCGTCGCGCCCGATTTTGCCGGGAAGGGAGGCGAGCTGTAATGAAGGAGCTTTCCGAGGTCCTGCAGGATTGGGAGGCCGTGATTGGCCTGGAGATCCATACCGAGCTCACCGCACTCGATACCAAGATGTTCTGCAACTGCAAGCTCAGCCACGATGACGAGCCCAACGCCAACGTGTGCCCGGTGTGCCTGGGCCTGCCCGGCGCCCTGCCGGTGCCCAACAAGCGCGCCATCGAGAGCATCGTCAAGGCCGGTCTCGCCACCAACTGCGAGATCCAGCGCCACTCAATGTTCTACCGCAAGCACTACTTCTATCCCGATATGGCCAAGAACTTCCAGACTACGCAGGGTCCGGTCGCCTTTGCCATGTACGGTCACCTGGACCTGGACGTGACCGGTCGCGGTGCCGCCGAGCGCCCCGACTGCGCGTTTGGTGAGGCCGAGGCTCAGAGTCTGGCGAGCGCTTCAGCCAACGCCGAGGGCCTGTCCACGTCCATGACGTCGACCATGCGCGAGGGCAATCAGCGCGCCGGTCACCTGGCCAGCTACGATGCTTCCAACCTGCAGATGCCTGAGCGCCGCGAGGACGGTTCCTACACGGTGCCCATCCGCATCCTGCGCATCCACATGGAGGAGGACGCCGCCAAGATGGTGCACGTGGGCGGTGCCGAGGGCCGCATTACCGCCGCGGCCGAGTCGCTCGTCGACTACAACCGCTGTGGCACGCCTTTGATTGAGCTCGTGACTGAGCCCGACCTGCGCACGCCCGAGGAGGCCCGCCTGTTTATGGAGAAGCTCCGTCGCATCTTTGTGACGCTGGGCATTTCGGACTGCTCCATGGAGAAGGGTTCCATGCGCTGCGACGGCAACGTGTCGCTGCGCCGCCGCGGCGAGACCAAGCTGGGCACCAAGACCGAGCTCAAGAACCTCAACTCGTTCAAGAGCCTGCACGATGGCCTTGCCTACGAGATCTGCCGTCAGGCCGAGGTGCTCGAGGAGGGCGGCATCATCTATCAGGAGACCCGCCACTGGGAGCCCAGTCGCAAGCGAACCGTGGTCATGCGTGTGAAGGAGACGGCCGACGACTATCGTCTGTTCCCCGACCCCGATCTGGCGCCGTTCGATCTGGACGACGAGTTTATCGATCGCTGCCGTGGCGAGATTCCCGAGCTGCCCGATGCCAAGCGCGCCCGTTTTGAGGCCGACTTTGGCATTAAGGCGGCAGACGCCGAGCAGATTGCCGGCGACCCCGAGTTTGCCGAGTTCTTTGAGGCCGCCGCTGCCGGCATGGCTGGCAAGGAGGCCCAGACGGTCGCAAACTTGCTGGTGAACGAGATGATCGCCTACCTTAAGGGCGCGGGTGTGTCGCTCGCCGAGTCCGGCATCGCGCCGGCTCAGGTGGCAGCCCTTGCCAAGCTGCTGGCGACCGATGCCATCAGCTCCAATCAGGCGCACGAGGTCTTTGAGGCCATGGCCCAGACCGGCGACGATCCCAACAAGATCGTCGACGAGCGCGGTATGCGTCAGGTGAGCGATGCCGGCGCACTGCAGCCGATCGTGGACGAGGTGCTGGCTAACTGTGCCGATCAGGCGCAGCAGTATCGTGACGGCAACCAGAAGGTCATCGGCTTTTTGGTGGGCCAGTGCATGAAGGCGAGCCGCGGCAAGGGCAACCCGAAGCTCTTCAACGAGTTGCTGAGAACGTCGCTCTCGTAAACGGGAACCGAGGGGCCGGGCGCAGGGCCTTGCCTCTCAATTTCGGACAGTCCTGACTCACGACGGAGGCGCCACTGGCGCCTCCTGTTCGTGCGGAACTCATTGAGAGGCAAGGCCCTGCGCCCGGCCCTTCGGTTCCGTGACGACTCGGCCGTTCGGGTCAGGTGGGCTGAATGGAATCGAGTGAATGGGCGTGCCGTCGGCACGCCCATTTTTGTGCGGGTGACAAAGGGGCAGTCCCTTTGTCACATTGCAAATGGTCTTCCCTGCTTGTGGGACTTATGGGCCGTCCCTTTGTCGCCTCTTTATTGATGCTGGGAGCGCCAAGCGGTGGGGGTGGTGCCGCTGTGTTGCTTGAAGGCTTGGGCGAAGGCGGCCTGCTGAGGGTAGCCTAGACGCTCTGCCACCTGCGCTATCGTGAGCGCGCTATCGGCCAAAAGGTCCTGTGCTCGCTCCATACGGCGTCTGCGAATGTAGGCGCCCAGGGACTCGTCAGTTTGGGCCTTAAAGGTGGCGCATAGCTTGGAGCGGCTTGTGTAGAGCCTCTCGGCCACCTCGTTGATACCCACACGTCTGCCTTTGTCGAGCTCGCGCTCAATCATTGCCGTTGCTTCTTCGGCAATGGTTATGCTGGCGCGTGTGTCTGCCGCCTGCTGCGCCTGCTTGTGGGCCGCGCGCGAACAGGCGAGCTCCGCGACCATGGTCTCCACGATGCCTTGCATATAGACGTGTCCGCCTACGGTGCGGGCGCGGTCCTCGTTAATCCGGTGCAGTGTGTGGCAGATGGCGGACGTCGCTTCCTCGTGCCATGGCTCGGCAAACGCCTCAAAGACCCCTGCGAACTCGGTGGGATAGCGGTGCTCCAGTTCGTCAAAATATCCAGGCAAAAAGAGCACCGAGCGCGAGTGATAGAGCTGCCCTGCAAACAGCGGGCTTAACTCCTCGCCACAGTTATCTTGGATAAAGCTGCACACGGCATTGTTTGGCCACGGTCCATGCAAGAGTTTAAGGTTTGCAGGCGTTATGCCAGCCTCGGGCATGCACATGAGCGTGGGCGCGCTGACCTCGCTCACGCACGCGTACGGTTCGGGCGTGTATTCGGCTAGGTGCATGTTGTGCATCGGGGTAATGAAATGCTCCATGACGATGCAGGCGGGGGAAAGGGGCATGATCCATGCGCGTCCGTGCGCCCGATCGTTTGCCACCTCACCGGTAAAGACGGCGCCCTTGCCGGAAAGCTGCAGGCCAAACTGCTCAAACTGCGGTGCGTAGAGCTCGGTTATATCGGTTGCCGCCCGCCGCATTTTCAAAAGCGTCCCCTTCCTTTGCGGAAACGTCCACGCCTGGCTCGATTGTGTGCCTTGGCTAACACGCCAATGATAAGTTTCTAACGGTTAACTCTCAAGCCGTTAGAAAGGAATCTCATGGCAAAGGGATCAAAAAAGGAGGGTGGCGGCATCGGCGAGCTGCTTGCATATGCCGGTGACCGTAAATTCCTAACATATTTGGGCATGGCCCTCTCGGCGCTCTCGCAGCTACTGAGCTTTGGCCCGTACGTGTGTATCTGGTGTATTGCGCGAGACCTTATCGCCGTGGCGCCTAACTGGAGCGAAGCCTGCGGCATCGCGACGTATGGCTGGTGGGCCGTGGGGTTTGCGCTGGCGAGCATTGTGGTTTACTTCGTGGGACTCATGTGTACGCACCTATCCGCGTTTCGCTGCGCGTCCAATATCCGCAAGGCTACGAGCGAGCATCTGCTTAAGCTGCCGCTCGGCTACTTTGACACGCACGCCACCGGTGAGCTGCGCCGTATCGTAGACGGCTGCGCCGCCTCCACCGAGACGCTGCTAGCGCACATGCTGCCCGATATCGCCGGCGCCACCGCCATGGTCGTGGGCCTGCTCGTGCTGCTTTTCGCCCTCGATTGGCGTTTGGGCGCGGCATGCTTAATCTCGGTCGTCGTTTCGTTTTGCGCCATGGCCACCATGATGAGCGGCAAGGGCGCCGAGTTTATGAGGGCCTACATGGGCGCGCTGGTCAAGATGAATAAGACCGGCACCGAATACGTGCGCGGCATCCCCGTGGTCAAGGTGTTCCAGCAGACGGTCTACTCCTTTAAGGCGTTTCACGATGCGATCGCCGAATACGCCGACATGGCGCAAAGCTATGCGGGCACGTTCTGCCGAGGTCCGCAGGTGCTCAACCTTACCGCGCTCAACGGCCTTGTGGCATTCCTTTTGCCCGTGGCGCTACTGTTGGCACCGGGCGAGACGGACTTCGCGCACTTTATGGTCAACTTTACGTTTTACGCAATCTTTTCGGCTGTGGTGCCGACGGCCATGACCAAGCTCATGTTTGTGGGCGAGGCCTCTCAGATGAGTGCCGATTCGCTGGCTCGCATCCGAAGCGTGATGGATTCCAAGCAGCTCTCCGTGCCCGCCCAACCCAAGCACCCTGCCGGCAACGACGTGCGATTTGAGGATGTGAGCTTTACCTACGAAGGCGCCGAGGCGCCTGCCGTCAACCATGTGAGTTTTAGCGTTTCCGCTGGTAGTACCCTCGCCCTGGTGGGTCCTTCGGGCGGCGGTAAGTCAACCTGCGCAAGCCTGATCCCGCGTTTTTGGGATGTTTCCTCGGGTCGAGTGCTCGTAGGCGGTGTGGACGTTCGCGATATGGATCCGCACGAGCTCATGGACCAGGTCGCCTTTGTGTTTCAGACCAACCAGCTGTTCCGCCAAACACTTGCCGATAACGTGCGCGCCTCCAAGCCTGGGGCCACTGACGACGAAGTGCGCGCGGCCCTCTCCGCGGCCCAGTGCGACGATATCGTGGCCAAGCTCCCGCAGGGCATCGACACCATGCTCGGCGCCGGCGGGGCGTACCTTTCGGGCGGCGAGGTCCAGCGCGTGTCGCTCGCCCGCGCAATTCTTAAGGACGCGCCCATCGTGGTGCTCGACGAGGCCACAGCCTTTGCCGACCCCGAGAACGAGGCGCTCATCCAGCGCGCCTTTAGCAAATTGGCGGCGGGCCGCACGGTCATTATGATCGCGCACCGGCTTTCGACCGTGGTGGGGGCCGACAAGATCGTGGTGCTCAACCAGGGTGGTGTGCAGGAGGCCGGCACCCATGCCGAGCTGCTGTCCCAAAACGGCCTGTACGCCAAGATGTGGGCCGAATACGAACAGGCCGCGAGTTGGAAGATCACTGCTGCGGCCGCGGATGTCGCCGCCGCGAAGGGAGGCGAGGCCTAAATGTTCGCCTCATTCCAAAAGAAGTATTTCCTATCCGATAAAGGCATCGCCGGCGTTAAGCGCGGCATTTTCTGGACCACGCTCACCAATCTCATCACCATGGCCGGCATGGGCTTTTTGTTCCTGGTCATGGCCGGCTTTGTCGAGCATCTCGCGCATGGGGCCGACCTGCCGGATGCACTGCCCATCGTGGGTGGTCTCGTTATCTTCTTTGTGCTGCTCTTTGCCTCTAACTGGCAGCAGTACTACTACACGTACTGCATCTTTTACGAGGAGTGCGGCAAACAGCGTATGGGGATTGCCGAGCGCTTGCGCAAACTGCCGTTGTCGTTTTTCGGCCGTCGTGATCTGGCCGATCTAACCGAAACCATCATGGGCGACGTTCAGACTATGGAGCATGCCTACAGCCACGTGCTGGGAGAACTCTGGGGCGCCATCATCGCAAGCGCCATTGTGTTCGTGGTGTCGCTGTTCTTTTGCTGGCAGTTGGCGATTGCGGCGTTTTGGAGCGTGCCCGTGGCCTTTGCCGTGCTGTATCTAACGCGCGGTCCCATGACTCCGGTGTTCGACCGCGTACGCGCCGAGAAGGTCAAGGTCACCGAAGCGATTCAGGAGACGCTCGACTGCGCGCGCGAGATCCGCGCTACCAACCAGGAGGCCCATTATCTCGAGGGACTCAACGCCGTGATCGATGCCGAGGAGCGCGAGACCACCAAAGGCGAGCTCGCCAATGGGCTTTTGGTCAACTCCGCCTTTGCCATCCTGCGCTTGGGGATTGCCACCACGTTGGTCACGGGCGCTGCGATGGTCGCCTCCGGCCAGGTCGACTTTTTGATGATGTTTGCCTTCCTGCTCATGGTGAGCCGCATCTATGCGCCCTTTGATCAGGCGCTGATGCTGATGTCCGAGCTGTTTGCCGCCGAGTCGTCGGCCAAGCGCATGCGCTCCATCATGGAGGAGCCCATGGCGCGGGGCAGCGAGAAGTTTGAGCCCGTGGGCCACGACGTGGTGTTCGATCACGTGGCATTTGGCTATGGCGCGGGCGAGGACGGCCGAGCCGGCGAGAAGGTTCTAACCGATGTGAGCTTTACCGCCAAGGAAGGCGAAGTCACGGCATTGGTCGGTCCTTCGGGCTCGGGTAAGTCTACGGTGAGCCGCCTGGCCGCACGCTTTTGGGATGCCACCGAAGGCACGGTCACCGTGGGTGGCGTGGATGTCGCGAGCGTGGACCCCGAGGTGCTGCTGCGCGACTACGCCATTGTGTTCCAAGACGTGCTGCTCTTTGACGACACGGTGATGGGAAACATCCGTCTTGGACGTCGCGATGCCACCGATGAGGAAGTGCTTGCTGCCGCGCGTGCCGCCAACTGCGACGAGTTTGTGAGCCGCATGCCGCAGGGCTATGACACCATGATCGGCGAGAACGGCTCCAAGCTGTCCGGCGGCGAGCGCCAGCGCATCTCCATCGCCCGCGCGCTGCTCAAAGATGCGCCGATTGTGTTGCTGGACGAGGCGACGGCGAGTTTGGATGTGGAGAACGAGACCGTGGTGCAGCAGGCGCTCTCCCGCCTGCTCGCGGGCAAGACGGTTATCGTGATCGCCCACCGTATGCGCACGGTGGAAACCGCCGACAAGATCGTTGTGCTCAAGGATGGCGTAGTAGCCGAGCAGGGCGCTCCGGCGCAACTCAAGGCGGCAGGTGGAGAATTCGCCCGCATGGTCGCGATGCAAAAGGAAGCAGCAGCCTGGCAGCTGTAGGACTGTGGCAAAGGGACTGTCCCTCTGTCACACTTCATTGTATATGATGAAAATGTAACAAAACTGCCTTAAAACTTCCGTAAATGTGATAAATATCACGTTTTACCCAGGGTAAAATGTGAGAAATCTCACATTTACGGAAGTTTTTTGCGGGAGGTCGGTCATGCAGCGGGATATCATCGCCAAGCTTAATGCTTGGAAGGCGTCGGAGTATCGTAAGCCGCTCATCCTTAAAGGAGCGCGTCAGGTTGGAAAGACGTGGGCGCTCAAGGAGTTCGGCCGCGCCTCGTATCGCAACTGCGTATACCTGACGCTGGAGGAGCCATCTCCCGGGGTTCAAAGCGAATATGCGCAGTTTTTCGAGGGCACGCGTGATCCGCGGCGCATTATTTCAAATCTATCCTTGGCGTTTGGCCAGCCCATCGATCCTGGCGAGACGTTGCTTATTGTTGACGAGATCCAGGACTGCCCCTCTGCAGTTGGTGCTCTCAAGTATTTTTGCGATGAGGCCCCCGAATATCACGTTGCGTGCGCAGGGTCTTTGCTGGGTGTTCGCTTGTCCCGCGAGACGAGTGCCTTTCCGGTGGGAAAGGTCGAGTTCATGGAGATGCACCCCATGAGCTTTTCTGAGTTTTTAAAGGCCGAAGGCGCCTCAAACTATGATGCGTATCTTGGCGGTCTGGATCAGATCGAGGCGGTACCGGATTTCTTTCATGTCAGACTCGTCGAGCACCTTCGCCGCTATTTTGCATGCGGTGGCATGCCGGAAGCTCTTGGTCGGTGGGTCGAAACGGGTGACATTGCTCAGGTTGATAAAGTGTTATCCGACCTCTTGGATTCCTATGAGCGTGATTTTGCCAAGCACGGTGGTCGTGCACAGTTCGCTAAGCTTTCGCAAATTTGGAACTCAATTCCAACGCAGCTGGCGCGCGAGAATAAAAAGTTTGTTTGGGGTGCGGTTCGCGAGGGGGCTCGTGCCCGCGAATATGAGGACGCTCTGGAATGGCTCGCCGATGCCGGTCTGATCACGTCGGCGCGA
This sequence comes from uncultured Collinsella sp., assembly GCA_902464495.1. Taxonomy (GTDB): domain Bacteria; phylum Actinomycetota; class Coriobacteriia; order Coriobacteriales; family Coriobacteriaceae; genus Collinsella. Next base: position 82,874 of record CABQJK010000006.1, read on the forward strand.
CTTAATACCGGCGGCGGAATACCGCTCTCGGCCTACGATGATCTCAAGGCCTTTAAGGTCTACTGTCTTGATGTTGGCTTGCTGCGCCGTATGGCAAAGCTCGATGCTTCGGCATTCGCCATCTCGGACGCGATTTTTTCTGAGTTCAAAGGCTCGTTTGCCGAGAACTATGTGCTTCAGGCGTTGCTTCCGCAGCTGGATGCCGCTCCGCGCTATTGGACTAACGAGAAACCAAGGCACGAGGTCGATTTTTTGATCCAAGTTGGAAACGATATCGTTCCCGTTGAGGTCAAATCGGGAGAGGTCGTTCATTCCAAGAGTTTGAAATACTATGCCGACAAACATGCGGAGACGACCCCGTTGAGAGTCCGTTACTCCCTTAAGAATCTGAGGCTTGACGATGGGGTGTTCAATATTCCACTGTATTTGGCCGACCGATCCGTTCCTCTTATCAAGAAAGCGCTCGCAATGTGATAAAGGGACCGTCTCTTTACCGCATTGCAGGGCAGTGGAAATCGAAGGTGAATGGTTTTCCGGGAAGTGAACGACCTTATTTGGACCCCCGAAGCATCGACACTTTTTGGTCTCGCTTTCCTGCGGTTTTGTCGAGTTTTTCCTGCGGTTTTGCTGGCGAAAAATGCGGATGCTTCGGGGGCCTGATTTTACTCGTTCACTTCTCAGGAAAGTAATAGACCTCGATCAGTGGGGCGGAGGAGGGGAATTCTCTGATGCCACGGATGTGTGTCGCGACGAGTGGTTTGTCGTAAGCCGGAGATTTCCCGACTATAAATTTCCAAAAAGTTAGTTATGGCTGACCATAATTGTTGGATAAACTATTTTTCGATAGTGTGCTCGAGCAAGTTTGGTAACTCGGGTGCTGAGGCACCGTGCCGCGTCCAATGCGGCAAAAGGGAGAGACATCATGAAGAAGTCCACGTTCAACACCCTGCTTGTTGGTGGCGGTTTTCTGCTCGGCACGGCCGGCATCAAGCTGCTCACTAGCGCTCCGGTAAAGAACGCCTGCGTGCAGGGCATCGCGTGCGGTATGCGCGTCAAGAATTGCTACCAGGACATGGTCGAGCAGGCCAAGGCCAATGTCGATGACATGGTTGCCGAGGCTGCCTACATCACCCAGAGCGAGGCCACTGCGGACAAGGCAGCCGAGTAGCACTCCAGGCACAAACTATGAGATTCTCGATTATTAGCGAGATCCCCGGCAGGACCCGTCTTCAATTGGCGGGTCCTGTGCCAGAGAGCGATCTCGATGCACTTCTTAAGCTCAGCGGCGACATTGACGGCGTGCACAAGGTGTGTGTCTACGGCCGTATTGGCCAGATGGCGCTCGAATATGACGAGCCGAGCCGCGACGCCGTGCTGACCGCTGTCGGCGCGCTCGATGCCCAGGCCATCGCCGACGCCAAGTCGGGCTACGTGATGCAGCTCGAGCCACGCAGGCACAAACTCGTTATGGATCTTGCCACACTTATCGGCGCCCATTACGCGCGCCGTTGGTTTTTGCCCACGCCGCTGCGTGCCGTCTTTGTCGTGGCCGGCTACATGGCCTTTTTGCGCGCAGCCCTCCACGAGCTCGCGCAGCCGCGCCTGACCGTTCCCGTGCTCGACGCGTCGGCCATCGGCATCTCGTTCGTCAAGCGCGACGTCGACACCGCGGGCCAGACGATGTTCCTGCTCAACGTGGGTGAGCTGCTCGAGGACTACACGCGCGCCATGAGCGAAAACGAGCTCATTAACTCGCTGCTCGATGTGCCCGACAAGGCGCAAAAGGTGGTCGGTGACACCGAGGTGAGCGTTGCCGCCACCGAGCTTGAACCCGGCGACCTGGTCGCCGTGCGCACCGGCATGTCCATCTGCATCGATGGCGTGGTCGAGCAGGGGAGCGCCATGGTCAACCAGGCGACCCTGACCGGCGAGCCGCTTGCCGTCGAGCGCAGCGTGGGCGACGACGTGTTTGCCGGCACCGTCGTCGAAGACGGCAGCATCTTGGTGCGCGTGCGCGCCAACACGGCCCAGACCAAACTGCGCTCGATCGTCTCGCTCGTTCAGACGGCCGACTCGCTCAAATCCGAGGGCCAGTCGCACATGGAGGACCTCGCCAACAAGATCGTTCCGTGGAACTTCCTGCTTGCGGGCCTGGTCGCGCTCACCACGCGCAGTCTCATTAAGACCTCCGCGGCGCTGATGGTCGACTACTCGTGCGCGCTCAAGCTCACGGGTTCAGTCGCCGTCATGACTGCCATGAGCGATGCTGCCAAGATGGGCGTCATGGTCAAGGGCGCGAAGTACTTTGAGTCGTTTGCCAAGGCCGACACCATTGTGTTTGATAAGACCGGCACGCTCACCGAGGCGCAGCCGCGTCTCGCCTGCGTGCTCACCACCGATGGCTGGAGCGAGGACGAGGTCCTGCGTCTTTCCGCCTGTCTGGAGGAGCACTTTCCGCATCCGGTGGCGCGCGCCGTGGTCAATGCAGCACGTGAGCGCGGGCTCGAGCACCGCGAGCGCCATGCCGCCGTCGAGTACATCGTGGCGCACGGCATCGCTTCGTCCATCGAAGGACGTCGTGCCATCATCGGTTCCGCGCACTTTGTATTTGAGGACGAGGGCGCACAGCTCGAATCCGACATTAAGGAGCGCATTGAGTCCCAGATGCAGGGCCTGTCGCCGCTGTACCTGGCGGTCGACGGCACGGTCGTCGGCGTGCTCGGTATCGAGGACCCGCTCAAACCCGGCGTGCGCGAGGCCATTGCCGACCTGCATGCGCTGGGCGTCAGGCATGTCGTTATGCTCACGGGCGACTCCGAGCGCACGGCCGAGCGCATTGCGCGCGAGGCGGGCGTCGATGAGTTTAAGGCCGAGCTGCTGCCCGAGGACAAGTACGCCTATGTGGAGCGCATTAAGAGCGAGGGGCGCCATGTTGCCATGGTGGGCGACGGCGTCAACGATTCGCCGGCGCTCGGTTTGGCCGACGTGGGCCTGGCCATGGGTGGCGGAAGTGACATTGCCAAGGAGGTCGCTGATATCATCCTGACCGATACGGATCTTGCCGCGATCGTGCGCCTGCGCCGCATGAGCCAGGGCCTCATTGATCGTCTGACGAGCTCGTATTCCAAGGTGATGCTTACCAATTCGGCGCTGCTGGCGCTCGGCATTACCGGCGCGATTACGCCGCAGACGTCGTCGCTCCTGCACAACGGCTCGACGATTGCGTACAGCCTGGGCAACGCAAAGGCTTACCTACGCTAGCAGGCGTGTTCGCCCACGTTATTTGGCCTGCAACCGGATGGCATGCCGCCATTCGGGTGCAGGCTTTTTGCGTTTGACCGCTTGCTAGCGTCTCTATATAGTGGTGCTAGCAGTGCTAGCAAGTGAAGGGAGCGTGATCGACGTGGGTGCTGTTAGTGGCATGGCACAGGTGAACGTTCGCGTAGATCGCCAGGTCAAGAACCGTGCCGAGGAGGCGCTGCGGCTTTCGGGCGGGTCACTGCCCGAGCTCATCAAAAAGGTGGTGGCCAAGGTCGCGCAGGGCGGTGGTTCGTGCGAGGAAGTGCTTGCGGCCGTCGACGACCGGCAGCAGACCGTCGCGCCCGATACGCTGTTCGCCGCATCATGGGCGGTGGCGGATCAGCTTTACGCGGACCTAGGTATCGATACGTCGCCCGTATCCGACGATCGCGATTGGGACACAATCTATTCCGAGGCCATGGACGATCGCTATCGCCAAAAGGGGATGATCCTGTGAGCGGAGCCCCTCTTAAGATCATGGTGGATGCCAACGTTTGGGTCGATTCGTTTTGCGCCGACCATGCCGAGTCGCTTGCCGCGCGTGCGTTTATTGGGCGGGCGACGGAATCGGGCGCAACGTTGTTCTTTCCGGTGCATATCGCCAAGGACGTGCTGTACGTTGTCCAACACGAGCT
>CABQJK010000007.1 GCA_902464495.1 uncultured Collinsella sp.
TGCCTGTTGCCACCGCTGGTCGTCCGCTGCCGGTGATGGCTGCCGAGGGCTCGCATCTCGCGGCTCGCACGGAGGGCGTCGCCGCGGATGCCGCGCCGGTGTATGTGGCGGGTGATGCCCGCAACGGCAGCTCGCTCGTGGTGAACGCCATGGCCGATGCCCTGGCCTGCGCAGCCGAAGTCGCCGAGGCGCTGGAGCTGTAAAGTAGTCATTTAAGAACGTCCCCAACGACTAGTCATTTTTTGTCTAGTCGTTGGGGACACTCTTTGCGAGCGACTTGCTCGTTTGTCGACGTACGGGTGTTCATTTGTCGACTTCTTGGGCTGTGGTCACCTGTTGTTTCTGTGGTGGCTGCGGGCATCTGGCTCAAAAGGGCGGGTTGGCTGTCTATGTCTACCTGCGGTTTCTTTGCGGTTCGCTCATTCGGTCAAGTGTCCCGTCAAGTGTTTGGTCAGCATCTGGTTTGCAATCGAAGGCCTATTTTGCCCGCGCTTGCCTCGGCTGCTCGCCCTCCTCGTAAGCTCAAATTGAGGTCCATCAGTTTGAGGAGGATGCCATGACTGACCACGCTTTTGACCGAGCAGAGCTGGCTGAAGCCGTCGGCAACGATATTGCCGACATGGCTCACTTTTGGATGCTGCGGAAGTTTCAATTCCTGGAGCCGGCGCGCGAACAGTTCGAGGTCATTGTCGACCCGTGGCTCAGCTATTGCACCGAGCCTTCGCAAAACGAAATCATGGCCTACAACATGGCGTTTACCGATTGGCTGCTGTTTGAGCGCCCCTATCGCCATGGCAAAACGCTGCTCGAGCTATATGTTGACGAGCCGCCGGCATCGCTTTCGCCTGCCTCGCTCAAGCGGCTCGAGCAGGTGCGCGACACGCAGTATTTCTCGCGCTTTGGCATTTTGGACAAGGATCCTGCGTCCGGCATGGTCGTGCTGAAGGACACGCGCACCGATCATCGCTTTGATGTCTACGATCCGCATATCGTGCAGAAGGAGCACTGGAGTGACGGTGCGATTGCGGTGCGCCTCGCCTGCGTCGACGATGTCTGGCTGGCGGCGGGACAGCTCTATCTGTATGACATCGCGCGCCTGAGTGACACGGCGGTCGATGGACCGGGCGCGGTGCATCCCGAGGATCTGCAGGATGGCTTTGACACCTCGTGCATCAGCTTCTTCTTGCGTCTGGTCCGCGACATCATGGGCGCCCAGGGGCGGTACGTAAGGTCGCTCAACATCTACGAGCAGGAGTGGGAGTAGGGGATGGGTAGTTGTCGCCTGCCCTGCCTTTTGCCTCTTTGTCTCAATCTGTAACATCTACAGGCCAAAAATCGGTTTTCCTGTTACAGGTCGAGACAAAGAGGTGCAATGCTGCACGAATGTCTCGATCTGTAACGTTTGGCGGCCGCTTGTGCCCGTAACTGTTACAGGTCGAGACGTTTGTCGGCGGAGGCAACGGTGACGATGGTCCATTTGTCCGATGTGGTGGTGATGGAAGTGCCTAATACCGTTCTCAAACACAAACATACGACTCGTAACACGTTGGCGCGGAATAGGATGCTTGCCAGGCTCACGGAGGCGGCTGAACAAGGCGTGCTGCTTGTGACACACGACAATGCCGAGCTCATGTGGCTACGGCGTCATGTGGGAACCGATGATATTGCGGAGCCCGAGCCGTATTTGTTCTGTTTTCAACATGATTGGGATGCGCTGACGCCGACGGAGCGAGCGCTGCAGGCCATCAAAGGGCTTGCGGAGTTTCATCCCGATTGGGCGTTTTGGGGCTATGACGCGGCGCTTTTGTGGGGTCTGGAGGTGCCGAATGATCTGCTTGGGCCACGATATCTTGTTAAGACAGGTTGCTCGGTGCCGCTGAGTGCAGGATGTCGGCTGTTGCGTCCGCAGATGGCGGGCGCACTCGAGCATGTTGATGGCGTGCGGGTGACGTCGTTTTGGCGCACGGTGGAGGATTGCCTACTGCGTGCGCCGTTCTCCTACGGGTTGGCGATTGCCGATTCTGCACTGCGGGCGAAAGGCGTATCACGTGGGGATTTGTGCGAGCGCCTCCGCGCCGATTGCGAGGGCAGGCGAGGGTATCGCAGGGCACAGGTGATTGCGTCGTATGCGGACGGGCTGTCTGAAAACGGCGGCGAGTCTCGGTTCCGAGCATTCTTTATTGCGTACGGCTTTCCGGTTCCGGAGCTGCAGGTGGAGTTTCGCGACCCGCTCGATCCGAGCCAGGTGTTTCGCGTCGACTATTTTTGGCGGCTCGAGGACGGGACGTGTGTCATCGGCGAGCTCGACGGAAAGGGGAAGTACACCTTGCAGAGCGGCGAGGGTCGGGAGTCGGTTGACCCATTCGTGGCAGAGCGTCAGCGGGAATCTCATCTGACAATGCTCGGGCATAAGGTGCTTCGGTTTACGTTTAACGAACTCAAAGACCCGGGGAAGCTGGTCGAGAAAATGAGGCTGGCGGGTATTCCTCGGCAGGTTGAATTGGCTGAGGAGTGGAGATGCCAGTGGTATGGGCGCTGAGAGGTTTTGTCTCGATCTGTAACGTTTAGAGGCTGTTTGAGCTCGTAATTGTTACAGATCGAGACAAGCCGGTGAAACGTCGACCGAATGTCTCGATCTGTAACATCAAGGGGCCTAATAACCCTGTACCTGTTACAGATCGAGACATTTCCCTGGTGTCGTTGGGGTGGGACTGCAACGTGTTCCGTCTCCCCACATCCCCTCTTCCTTCCGTTAACCGATGCGTCTGCGGCAATCCAGCGGGACTAGGTGATAATGGACAAATGTTCAAGTTAATCGTGAGGGAGGAGCTCGATATGGCATCTGCCGATCGTTCCACGTTGTTTATCAATGCGACCATTCTGGATGGTTCGGAGCATATGGAGCCGCAACCCGATATGGCCGTGACTGTTGAGCGCGGCGTCATCACCTGGATGGGGCCGAGTGCTGTGGCGCAGGCGCCTGCAGGTGCCGAGGTTATCGACCTGGGTGGTGCGTATCTCATGCCCGGTCTCATCAATATGCACGTGCATCTGTGCGGTTCGGGCAAGCCGGTCTCGGCGGGTGATGCGGGCGCGCTGATGAAGAAGCTCGACAATCCCGTGGGCCGCGCCATCGTTCGCCGCATCCTCAAGGGCAGTGCCCAGCAGCAGCTGGCAAGTGGCGTGACCACGGTGCGCGGCGCGGGCGACCCGTTGTTTGCCGACATTGCCGTGCGCGACGCTATCGACGCCGGCAAGTATCAGGGCCCGCGCCTGGTAGCGCCGGGAACGGGCGTCACGGTGCCGGGCGGCCATGGCGCGGGCTTGTTCGCCCAGGTGGCCAACAGCCCCGTCGAGGCAGCCGAGCAGGTGCGAGACCTGTATGCGCGCGGTGCCGATGTCATCAAGCTGTTCGTGACGGGCGGCGTGTTCGACGCGACCGAAGTAGGCGAGCCGGGCGTGCTGCGTATGCCGGCGGAGGTTGCCGCAGCGGCGTGCAAGGCGGCGCACGAGGTGGGCCTGCCGGTTATGGCTCATGTCGAGAGCACCGAGGGCGTGAAGGCCGCGCTTGAGGCCGGCGTCGATACGATCGAGCACGGCGCTCCGTTGACACCCGAGATCCTGGAGCTGTACCGCGGCGCCGCGGGCACGCAGCTCGAGGGACGTGCGCCCAGCGTTACCTGCACGATCAGCCCGGCGCTGCCGTTTGTGTTGCTCGACCCGGAGAAGACCCATTCGACTGACACGCAAAAGAAGAACGGCGACATCGTGTGCTCGGGCATTATCGAGAGTGCTCGTGCGGCGCTGGAAGCTGGCGTTAAGGTGGGCCTTGGCACAGATTCGAGCTGCCCGTTCGTGACGCAGTACGACATGTGGCGTGAGGTGGCCTATTTTGCCAAGTATGTCGGCGTGAGCAACGCCTTCGCGCTGCATACGGCTACGCAGGTCAATGCCGAGCTCCTGGGGCTGGGTGGCGAGACCGGTACGATCGAGTGCGGCAAGGCCGCCGATATCCTGGTGACGCGCAAGAATCCGCTCGATGACCTGTGCGCTCTGCGTGAGCCGACGCATGTGATGTGTCGCGGTGATCTGGTACGCAAGCTCAAGGTGAAACGTATTCCCGAGGTGGACGCCGAGCTCGACGCGATTATGGCCATGCCTGCCGAAGCGCTGGCTGAGGAGCTGGCCCGCGACGGTGTGGCGTAGATGTGACAAAGGTGCAGCTCCGTTGCCGCATACAAAAAGCCGAGGTCTCAACACGAGGCCTCGGCTTTTTTATCGAACAAATACTTAAGATTTGGGACAACCAAACCTGATTAATTTGTCCCGCGTGCGGGCGCTAGGAGCGGGTTTCCATCTTGGCGTGGCACTTGGGGCAGGTGACGCGGATCTTGCCCTTGCCCTTGGGGACGGAGAGCATCTGGCCGCAGTTGGGGCACTTGAGGTATGCCGTGGTCTTGCGACCCTTCCACATCTTCTTGGCCGTGCGCTTGGCGCGCTCAAAGTCTTCCTTGCTCGTTCCAGCCGCGCGCGAGGTGCCGGCCGCCGCAGCGCCGCCGCCCAAGCTGGCGACAAACTTGCCCAAGCCGGGGACGTTCGCGGTCGCGGTGACAAAGGCAGCGTTTTCCTTGCGACGCGCATCGATGTTTTTGGACAGGCCGCGCAGCACGCCGATCACGATCACGGCGATGGCGATCCAGCTGAGCCACTGGATACGGGCCATCGATCCGATCATCGCGATGACGATGCCGACAAAGCCCATCACGATGGTGAGCTCATCGGCACCATTGCGACCCTTCATAAAGTCATTCATGCAAATTGCCTTTCGTTCGATATGCTGCACGCCTTTATACCCGATTTGGGGCAAGGGGGACAGGTCAATCTGCACCAAGGTGGTGCAAAACGTACCTGTCCCCGATACGCCAAGATGATGCAAAGAAGTCTGTCCCCAATGCCCCAATTACTTGGAGAGCTTGTCGACGACGCGTTCGATCTCGGCGAGCTTGGCGGCTTTGAGGTCTTCGTCGCCCGATTCGATTGCCGAAGTCACGCAGCCCTCGATATGCGCCTTGAGCACGTCGGCGTTGATGCGCGCAATGAGCGCCTGCGTTGCCATGAGCTGCGTGGAAATATCGACGCAGTAGCGGTCCTCCTCGACCATACGCAGGATGCCGTCGATCTGACCGCGTGCCGTCTTGAGCATGCGGCTCACCGATTTATGGTCTGCCATCATGGCGGGTCCTCGTTTCTGGTCGGGGTGCGCGTGGGTCGTTACGCGGCGGTTACGGACAGGGCGTGGAACTTCTCGCCGGCGCCCTCGACGGCGGCGGCGAGCTGCTCGGCGGTCACGGTGTCGGCGCACTCCACCTGGACGGTCTGGGTCTCGTGATCGGCGTCGGCGTCGGTCACGCCGGCCACGTTGAGCAACGCCGTCTCGACGGTGGCGTCGCAGTGGCCGCACATGAGGCCGGAAGTCTTGATTGTGTATCGCATGGGTGTACTCCTTATCGATTGAGATTATCTGACAGTTTAGTCGTGAACAGCGTCATCTTAAAGGTGCGCTGAGGTGCCCGAGATTGCCCCGAAAGAGGAGCGAAGCGTACTTGGGTACGCGAGCGACGGTTTGAGGGGCAAGGTCGGGTGCATCAGTGCGCCGTCTTGGGCTTAAAGGTTCGCAGGCGCAGAGCATTGCTTACGACGCACACGCTCGACAGGCTCATGGCCGCGGCGCCGAACATCGGCGAGAGCTGCCAACCGGTGAGGGGGAAGAACACGCCCGCCGCCAGCGGAATGCCGATGCCGTTGTAGAACAGCGCCCAGAACAGGTCCTGCTTGATGTTGCGGATCGTGGCGCGCGAAAGCTCGATGGCGCGGGCGACGTCCATGAGGTCGCTGCGCATGAGCACCACATCTGCCCCTTCTTTGGCGATGTCGGCGCCGGTGCCGATGGCAAGGCCCACGTCGGCGCGCGCCAGGGCGGGGGAGTCGTTGATGCCGTCGCCCACCATGGCGACCTTGCCGCCCGCATCCTGCAGTTCGCGCACGTGGCGTTCCTTGTCGGCGGGAAGGACGTCGGCGATGACCTGTTCGCTGCTCAGCCCCACGCGGCGGGCGATAGCCTCGGCCGTCACACGGTTGTCGCCGGTGAGCATGCGCACATCGACGCCAAGCGAGCGCAGTGCGGCGATGGCCTCGGCGCTCGTCTCTTTGACCTCGTCAGCCACGGCGATGATACCGACAAGCTCGCCGTTCTTGGCAAAGAACAGCGGTGTCTTGCCCTCGGCGGCAAATTGCTCGGCAAGACCCGCGGGCACGGTAACGTCCAACTCGTCCATCAGGCGTACGTTGCCGGCTGCGATGACATTCTGCCCCTCGCGCGCCGTAACGCCTCGTCCGGGCACGGCGGCAAAGTCCTCGACCATGCGCGCGACGATCCCGCGTGTCTCGCACTCGGCCATAATCGCCTCGGCCAGCGGGTGCTCGCTCGAGCGCTCCAGCGCGGCGGCCAGCTTGAGCAGCGCCTTTTCGCTCATGGCGGGCGAGCCGTCGGCGCGCGTGGCCACCTCAATGTCGGTTACAGCCGGCTTGCCGCGGGTGACGGTGCCCGTCTTATCGAGCACCACGGTGCCCACGCTGCGCAGGTTCTCCAGCGCCTCGGCGCTCTTAAACAGAATGCCCATCTCGGCGCCCTTGCCGGTGCCCACCATAATGGCGACGGGCGTGGCCAGACCCAGCGCGCACGGGCAGCTGATCACCAGCACGGCCACGGCGGAGGTGAGCGCCTCGTTCATGCTGCCGGTCAGTGCCATCCACACTACAAAGGTCACGACCGAGATTACAAACACCACGGGCACGAACACGCCGGCGACTTTGTCGGCCATGCGGGCGATGGGCGCCTTGGTGGTGTTGGCGTCCTCGACGAGCTGGATAATCTTGGCGAGCGACGTGTCGGCGCCCACACGCGTGGCGCGGAAGGTAAACGAACCGGTGCGGTTGACGGTGGCGGCGCTGACGGTGTCGCTGGCGGTCTTTTCCACGGGTATAGACTCGCCGGTCAACGCACTTTCGTCCACGGCCGAGCTGCCCTCGAGCACCACGCCATCGACGGGGATGGACTCTCCGGGGCGTACGCGCAGGACCTGGCCGGGAAGGATACTGTCGACGTCGACGGTGGTTTCGGTGCCGTCGTCGGCAACGACGGTCGCAGTCTTGGGCGCCAGGTCGATCAGCGCCTCGATAGCGCCGCCGGTTTTGGATTTGCTGCGTGTCTCGAGGTATTTGCCCACGGTGACCAGCGACAGGATGGTGCCGGCGCTCTCAAAATACAGGTTGTCCATGCTCGTCATCATGGCCTCGTGCACCTGACCTGTGGCCAGCTGGTCGGCCATGATAAACATGGCATAGAGCGACCAGGCGATCGACGCGGTGGCGCCGACGGCGATGAGAGCGTCCATGGTCGGCGCGCCGTGCGCGAGCGATTTAAACCCGTTGATAAAGTACGCGTCGTTGACGTAGACGATGGGGATGAGCAGGACGAGCTCGGTGAGCGCGAGCGTCATGCTGTGGGTATGGTCGGTGAAAATGCCGGGTAGCGGCCAGCCAAGCATGTGCCCCATGCCTATGTAGAACAGTGGGATGAGGAATACGATCGAGACGATGAGGCGGGTGCGCATGGCGGAGGCGGCGGCCTCCAGCTTTTTGGTAGGCGACTCCATATGGGCGGCGCCGGACCTGGCTTGTGCACTGCCGTTTGAGCCGGCGGCACCGGTGCCCACATCGACGGGCGAGGCCGAGTAGCCCGCGCGGTCGACGGCGGTGCAGATGTCGTCGGGGGAGACCTGCGCAGGGTCGTAGTCCACCAGCATAGAGCCGGCGAGCAGATTGACCGCGACGCTTTGGACGCCGTCGAGCTTGCTCACGGCACGGTCCACGTGCGCCTGGCAGGCGGCGCATGTCATGCCGCCTACGTCGAACTTATCTTGAGCCATGGCTTCTCCTCTCTGTGACGTAGCGTCGGAAATGTTAACCAGCTGATACTATACACCCATACCCCCTGGGGGTGTCCAGTAATAGTTGGAATGTATGACTTTTCATTACAGATGAGGGTGGCTGCTCAATCGGTGGCCGTCTCTGCCAAACATCTCAATCTGTAACGTCTGGACCGGTTTTTGAACCATAGCTGTTACAGATTTAGACAAACAGTTGACGGGAAACTCAATGTCTTGATCTGTAACATCTAGAGAGGTTTTTAACCCCTTACTGTTACAGATTGAGATGTTGTCTCGCAGGGTTGGGGTTTGTCTCGATCTGTAACATCTAGACCTGTATCTGCCGAGCTAGTGTTACAGATCAAGACAATTGCCGGGGAGGGGTCCCGTCACGGCAAGACGCCCGCCGCCTAGATGCAGAACCCGGGGATCACACAGGTTAGCTTGTTTGGCTTTTCCGCAGGCGTTGCGTACGTAAAGACGTCGCCGTCGTGCCCCACGCGGTTCATATAGAGCGTGCCTTCGCTCTCCGATGTGTCGGGGCTCACCGTGCGCTCCCACCAACAGGTGTCCTTGCCCTTCCACTGGCGGACCATCGTCTCGTTCGTGGAATACGGGCTCACCTTGAGCTCGCGGAAGAGCTGATACTCCTTGCCCTCGCCGTTGTAGATGTCTGCCAGGTAGTGATAGTCCTCGGCAAACGAATCGGGCGGTTGCGTACCGCACAGCTCGACCATGGCGGGCAGCCAAAGGGTTGCGGGCAACTCGCTCAGACACGATGCACTGTTGGCGGCGCCAACGTTATTTGAGATCTTTTTGACGGATTTGATGAGTGCGCGCAACTCGTTGGGCAGCAGCTTAAGGCCGTCGCCGTTGAGCCATTCCCGCAGCTCGCAATCTGCCCAGCCGGCGCTCGGCGGTTCAGCCGCAGCGTTGCGCTCGGCAATACCCGCATCGAACATAAACGTCAGTCCGGCCTTGCCCGTCCCGTCCAGAAGCTCATCGTGACGGATGCCCACAAGCTGAGCGCCGACCTCCAGCCCGTTGGCGAGCTTCACACGCTTGGTGCACGGATAGGGGATATGCCCATCAACGCCGAGCAGGTGGTAGCGCTTGGCAATCTCGCGTGCCTCGCTACGGGTCTCGGCGGCCTTAATCTTGAGCGAAATCTCCTGCAGCTGATCCCAGGCGTAGTCGTCAAGTGAACCGCGGATGCCGTCCAGGTAGTCGGGGATGCCAAAGCCATGGGTTGCCGCGCCAACGACGCCGAGCCCCGCAACGGCTGCAACGACGCCGCCGATGACAAAGCGGCGGCGGGTCATGGCATCGTGACGGGCCTGCTCCAGGATCTCTCGTGCGCGCTCGCCGGCGACGTCGACCTTAAGGTGCGTGCCAGAATCGATATCAATTGCGGCCTCGTCTCCTGCACCCTCGCGGTCCTCAGATTCTGCAACGGGGAGGTATGTCGAGAGCACCTCGAGCATCTGCTGCTCGGTAGGGCGATCGCCCTGTTCGACCGAGATGCCTTTCATGATGATCTGGACAAGCGCTTTGTCGCCCTCGCAGCGCGGCTCGAGCGGCGCCGGTTTGGTCTTGGTCTTTATGAGGTAGAACGAGCCGGTCGCCGCGGCACCCGTCGACTCGACATCGAACGGTTTGCGACCGCTGTAGAGCTGGTACAGAATGCTCGAAAGCGCATAGACATCGATGGCGGGCGAGCGGCGAAGGGCCGCGATGCCTTCGATATCCTGTGTGAGCATTTCGGGCGCGGCATATGCGGGTGTGGCAAAACGCCAAATGTCGGCACGTCGGGTGATTGTGTCGTCGCCGAGTGCCATGGTCGCGGAGCCCATGTCGATGAGGCAGGGGTCAAAGGAGCAATCGGCAATCTGCTGCTTGAGCGTTCGGCTGGTGGTGCGGAACATGATATTGGCAGGCGACAGGTCGCGATGGATGACCGGATTCACGAGGCCTTGGGTCATCAAGAGCGCGCGAAGCACGGCGTTTCCGACGGCGGCGACCATCTGGGTGGTCAGCCCGCCCGAGGCGTCGTGCGGAAGCAAGGGCAGCGCCTGCTTGAGCGAGGTGCCCTCGACCCACTCCATGAGGATGAGTGGGTCATCCTCGCACGATCCGTAGCCATAGACGCGCGGAAATCCGCGCAGGTGCGAGACGGTACACAGATGACGATACTCCTCGAACAGCGCGGCGGTGTTGGCCAGGTGAGCGGCCGATTGCTCGGCGGAGCGGTCGGGGGCTTGGCCGGAAAGGATGGCGTTGTCCTTGAGTAGCTTGACGGCAAAGACCTCGCCGCTCGTGTTGGTCGCGCGCAGCACGTGCCCGATGTTGCCGTTGTTGCGGTGGGCCGTCTGGAGAATAAGCGTCATAAACCGACGCTTGGCGTCGTCCTCGGCGCTGGGGTCGACCGCCACGGCGGTGTCGAACGTGTCAAGACGGATGAGTTTGTCGCCATAGGCGCTATCGGTAGTATCCATGGCGTTCCTTTGTCTAGCATGGGTTGCTGCGCGTATACGTGGGCAGTGTGGATATCGGCAAAGTACCATGATAGCCACACTGCCCACGTATACCGCTGAGTATTGTCGTTTACGACGCAGAAGGTAGAAGACGAAAGACGGACGGCGACCGTCTTTCGATCGCCGTCCGCGCTAGTCCACAATGACAAGGAATGTCGTGTAGAGACCCAGATGGAGCCTGTCGCTGTTTTCGATTTCCACTGGGGGATAGATCTTGCCGGGCTCGCGTTGGTCGCGCGGCGGCTCAATCACAATATCGCCGTCGCCCGCGCCCGATTCGAGCACTGTGCCGTTGGTCGACCCAAGGCCCTGGGCGTACCAGCGTCCACCTTCGAGCCAAATGCGGAGATGCTCGCGCGATGCATCAGCGCCTACATCGGTGATGCTGGGCGAAGTTTTGGGCAAGGACCCAATTACCGTGCCGCGCGGATCGCGTGTGAGGGGATGGATTTGCATGTCGGCGCAGTTGTCGGCATGGGTTCTGAGCAGACCGAGGTTGGGGGCGACAGTGCGCGGCTGCTCCAGGCTGCTCATAAAGCCACGTCCGACGGTAGTTTCGGTGGTGCCAAAGTGCCCGCCTGTCTTGCTGTCGCAAAAGCGCTCGACGGTGGCCACGCCTTGGATGGGGTCGGCGAGCGCCCCCGTTGCCACAAAGAGCATAAGGTAAAGCGTACTCTTCTCGCGCACGGCATTGCCGTCAAAGTTGTCGATGTGATTGAGGGCATTTGCATATAGGCGGCTGTCCAACTTGTAGCTGGCGAGAGCCGACATCATTTCGTTGGCGGCCGGGCCGCGATAGTGCTCGGCGATTGCCTGATAGGCGGACTCGCCGCCGCCGAGCTTGCTGCAGATTGCCGCGGAAAGATTGAGCGTGGTGACGGCAAAGTCGCTGTAGATGGCGGGCGCGCACTGGTCAGGCTCGCGATGGACGATGTAACGGGTGAGATACGAGCGGTTGGAAGAGCATTTCTCGAGCAGGGTACTGCCGAGATAAGAGTTTCCATTGATGAGCATTCGGGCGATCTCGAGATGTCTAAGACCGCCGAACGAGCGAATATCGTTATAGAGGACCGAGCAAGGTGTCTCTGCTGCCACGGATACCTCCTTTGATTGCTTCCTAGCCAATATGGCGATAGGAATTAATGGCCCCGGTGGGCGACGTATTAAATGGCTGCGCAATATATAGCGTAACCAAAGCAACATTATAGGCCACATGTTCGAAATTGCAGGAAGACTGAGAGATTTGGTTTGGACTGGACGGAAATCCCCCTCTGTCTTGATCTATAACAATTAGGACCGATTTTACTCGGTAACTGTTACAGATTGAGACGTTTGTGAACCGTGTCGACCGTTTGTCTCGATCTGTAACACGTAGAGGAAGATTTGCCCTGTAGATGTTACAGATTGAGACAATCGGCCGGGCCCACCTCGAGCCCGCCCCGTTCGCTTCGTCATCTGTGGTTTACGTGGGGGCATGCGATGCACGGGTATACTAACCAGCGGCGAATCTGCTCCATCGCTTAGAGCTGCTGCGTCTGGACGGCGCGTGATAGGGCTGCCAAAGCGATCGCCAGCGTGCTGAGCAACGTCCTCTCTGTGCGCACCCGTTTTTGTATGTATTAGCGCACTACCAAGCACGCCCGCGCGGCCGCATGCCGTGCCCATTGCGCGTGCAGATAAGGAACAACAACATATGCGTAATTCTGTATCCGACGTCACCGACGCCGAGATCCTGGACGAGACCCGTGAGGCCATGACCCAGGCTGCCTTCGATGCCGCCGATGAGGCCAATGCTGCCCAGGCCGTCGAGTCCGCTACCGAGAGCCTGCCCGCCTTTGACGAGCTGGGCCTTTCCGACGAGATGCTTCGTGCCATCGAGAACCTGGGCTACACGGCGCCGACGCCCGTGCAGGCCGGCTCGATCCCTGTGGTGCTCGAAGGCCGCGATCTGCTTGCCGCCGCTCAGACCGGCACCGGCAAGACGGCCGCTTTCTTGCTGCCGACCATGAACAACCTGGAGCACATCGCTCCGCCCAAGCCTGTGCGCGAGCGCAGCGGCCGCAACCGCCGTCGCGGCGCTAAAAAGCCCGAGGGCAACGGCCGCGGCCCCGTGATGCTCGTCATCACCCCCACGCGCGAGCTTGCCCAGCAGATCGACGAGGTCGCGAGCAAGATCGCCGACGTCACCGGTCATGTCGCCGTGACCGTCGTGGGCGGCGTGAGCTACAAGCCGCAGACCGCTGCCCTCAAGTACGGCTGCGACATCCTGGTCGCCACGCCGGGCCGTTTGGTCGATTTGATCGAGCAGGGCGCCTGCCACCTGGACGAGGTCAAGGTGCTGGTGCTCGACGAGGCTGACCGCATGCTCGACATGGGCTTTTTGCCCGCCGTCCGCCGCATTGTGCGCGAGACGCCGGCCGAGCGCCAGACGCTGCTGTTCTCGGCCACACTTGACGAGGAGGCTGTGGGCGAGATCACCGACCTGGTGAGCGACCCGGCTCGCGTGGAGATCGCACCGGCCACGTCGACCGCCGACACCGTCGACCAGTTTGTGTTCCCGGTGTCCATCGAGGCCAAGAACAACCTGCTGCCCGAGTTCCTCAAAAAGGAAGGCCCGGAGCGCACTATCGTCTTTATGCGCACCAAGCACCGCGCCGACAGCTGCTGCCGTCGTCTGGAGCGTAAGGGCATCAAGGCCGCCGCGATTCACGGCAACCGCAGCCAGGCCCAGCGCGAGCGCGCGCTTTCGGCCTTCCGCGACGGTACCGTCGACGTGTTGGTGGCAACCGACGTGCTTGCCCGCGGCATCGACATTAGCGACGTGCGCTACGTCGTGAACTTTGACGTACCGGCCGAGCCGACCGACTATATCCACCGCATTGGCCGTACGGGCCGCGCCGGCGAGCTGGGCTGGGCCATTACGTTTGTGACCGAGCAGGACGTGGACGAGTTCTACGAGATCGAGAAGCTCATGGACAAGACCGCCGACATCTACGAGGCCGGCGACCTGCATGTGGGTCCCAATCCGCCCGCGGTTGACCCCGAGCGCGACCCTGCGGCCTTTAAGGTGAAGAAGAAGACCAAGCGCGGCAAGTCCAAGAGCAAGAAGAAGCTTGAGCAGGCACGTCACGACGGCAAGCGTAACGGCGATGACTACGGCGATGTGGCCGGTCGTTCC
The DNA here is from genome assembly GCA_902464495.1 of uncultured Collinsella sp. GTDB lineage: Bacteria > Actinomycetota > Coriobacteriia > Coriobacteriales > Coriobacteriaceae > Collinsella. The sequence continues at coordinate 13,701 of CABQJK010000007.1, forward strand.
AACCGCGGTCGCGGCGAGCGTCGCGGCGACGGCGAGCGTCCGAGTCGTCCCAAGCGCGGCGGCAAGACCCGCGTGCGCGAGGGCGTTCAGGCTCGCGTGGACGAGGCTGTGGAGAGCGTGGCCCGCGAGGTGGCTGCCGAGGAGCGCGGCGGTGCTGTTGAGCGGGGCCAGCGCGGCAACCGTGCCGAGCGTCGTGCCAAGCAGTTCCAGGGCGAGGCACACCGCCGTCGTCGTGAGGACGAGGACCGTGGCGGTCGTCGTCGTGTTGAGCGCGAGGACGAGGGCCGCGGTTCGCGCGGTGGCAAGCGCGGTGCGGGCGACCGCCGTCGTTCCGGTCGTGATGACGAGCGCGGCGGGCGCAATGAGCGCCGTGGCGGCGAAGGCCGTGGTTCGCGTGACGAGCGTGGTACCCGCGGCGGCAAGCGCTTTGACGAGCGCGGAGGCCGCGAGGGTGGCCGTGGCGGCGAGCGTCGCGAGGGCGCTCGTGGCAACGGCGGCCGCAGCGGCGCCGGCCGCTCTGGTGAGTCGCGCGATCGTCGTGATCCGCGTGCCAGCCGCGATCGTCGTGATGACTGGCGCAACTACGACGACACCCGCGAGGAGCGTCGTGGCGGCTATCGTGGCGGGCGTGGCGGCAACCAGGCCGGCTCCCGCGGCGGTCGTGCCGGCGGTCGCGATAACCGTGGCAGCTATGGTAACAATCGTGGCGGCAATCGCGGTGGCAATCGCGGCGGCAGCTCCCGTCGTCCCGGCGACGGCGGCGGCAAGCGCAAGTAAGATGCGCATCGCGCGCTAGCGTGAGACAAGCTAAGGGCCCGAGCAAACAACGCTCGGGCCCTTTTGTTTGCCGTGTCCATCGCTAATTCAAACGTGATTTTCTCGGGAATGCATCTGGGGGATGCTGAGGACCTATTTTCCGCCATGCAGCAATGGGTCCTATGGGGTGCGCCGTGCATTTTTTGGAGTATTCTGCAGTTCGAGTTGTCTGCATATGATTCGACGTCGCCAACGGTGGCCTTCGGATATCCCTAGCGAGCGTTCCGAGTCAGATTTCGCCGTTTTCCGGAGCAGGGGCGCGTCATTCTCGCCATGTCGGGACTTAGAATGATACGGCGCCCTACAGTTTTGCCCACCCGCGGCGGTGCTGGCGCGGTCACGTTGCAGAATACTCCGTTTTTTGCACGGGCCAGGATGGGGTACCTCAGGAGAACACGGCGGTATCCCGTAAATATATACAATCTGTACCGTAATTTATACAAAACGAAGAGGCAGACAGCGTAGGGTGGGTGCATTGGGGTGCTTGGTGCACCAAAACGGGGATCCCATGCGCCGTATACTCTGTCTGAATGTGAAAACGGCTTGACGCGTTGCCTGGCGTAGGGGGAGGGCGTCTAGATGAGCGTATTCGAAATTGTGTTTAGTCCGACGGGTGGAACGCAGAAGGTGTCTGGCCTTGTGGCTGGAGCGCTGGACAAGAATACCGTTACCGTCGATCTGACCGATAGCGGGTTGGATTTCCACGAGGTCTCGATGACGAAGGACGACGTGGCTGTTATCTCCGTGCCAGCGTATGCCGGCAGAGTCCCTGCCGTGGCGGTCGACCGACTGAACATGGTTCACGGCAACGGAGCGCGGGCCGTTCTGGTGTGCGTCTACGGAAACCGCGCGTTTGAGGACACGCTCGTAGAGCTGGAGGACGTTGCGAAGCATGCGGGATTCCGGGTAATCGCGGCAGTTGCAGCCATTGCAGAACATTCCATTGCGCGACAGTTTGCTGCCGGTCGTCCGGATGCGCAGGATGCGGCGCAGCTCGCAGAGTTTGCGCAGCAAATTCAGCAAAAGCTGTTGGCTGAGGATACATCTGAGCCCTCTATTCCCGGCAATCGTCCTTATAAACAAGCCAGAGGTCACCGCATGGCACCTGAGGCAACAGAGGATTGCGTCTCCTGCGGTGCATGCGCCGCGGCGTGCCCCGTTTGTGCTATCGACAAGGGTGACCCCAAACGAGCAGCTGGCGAGGCGTGCATCTCCTGCATGCGCTGCATTGCCGTATGCCCGCGAGGCGCTCGTAAGCTTGATCCCAACAAGCTATCCGCTGTTTCCCAGATGCTGAGCAAGGTTTGCGTCGTGCGGAAGGAATGCGAGCTCTTTGTCTAGCGCATACGAAATTGGTGCAATGGGGCCAGGTTAATCTACACCAACCTGGTGCAAACAAACCGGTCCCCAATGCACCAGAGTGAGGAGTGTCCCCGAGTGCCGGCAAGAAAAGGAACGTCCCCAAGTGCTGCCTAAATACCGTTTATCGAAGAAAAAATACCGTTCGCCGGTCATAATGATTGTTCTGGCTTTGGGCTTGTCTACAATAGCTCCCGTAAAAAGAAATGCGGAAGGTTACCGAGTCCCTCGGACGTGGGCCTAACCAAAGTCTTTGAACGGATGTGTCTCTATGGACGCATTCGCTTGATTTTGGTTGGGCTATATTTATGAAGGGACATGCCACCATGGGTTTCTTTTCTCGCCTGATGGGCGGTTCGGATGAGCAGAAGACTGCAACTTCCGAGTTCGAAATCCTCGCTCCTGTTTCCGGCGAGCTTGTTCATCTAGAAAATACCAATGACCCCGCTTTTAGCAGCCGTGCCGTGGGCGATGGCGTTGCCGTGGTTCCCCAAGAGGGAACGGTGTGCGCTCCTGTTTCCGGTACCGTCGCGGCGCTGTTCCCGACCGAGCATGCACTGGGCATCATGTCCGACGACAGCTCTGCTCAGGTGATGCTGCATATCGGAATCGACACTGTTAAACTTGAGGGCAAGGGCTTCCATGCGCTTGTTGCCCAGGGTGACCATGTCGACGCGGGCCAGCCCCTCGTTGAGGTCGATTTTGACGCGGTCCGCGCCGCCGGCTTCGATCCCACGGTCTTCGTTATCGTGTGCGAGCGTTCGGAGAACTCGACTCTTCGTGAGCACGCTTCCGGCCCTGTTGCTGTTAAAGAGCCTGTCGTCTGGCTTTCCGAGTAAATTCTTTTGGTGGGTACCGTGGTTATCAAGCGAGTTTTCAACAATAACGTCGCAATGGTCACTTCGGACGATGGCTCCGAGCTCATTGTCATCGGTCGAGGCCTCTGCTTTGGCCGTCATGCCGGCGACGCTATCGATGAAGCATCGGTCGAAAAGACCTATGCGCTGCAGGAGGGCACTTCTCAGGATTCGCGTACGATTGACCGCTTGGCACATCTTTTGGAGTCTATTCCCACCGTCAACCTCGTGATTTCCGAGGACATTGTTCAGATGCTCCGTCGAGAGCTCAATGTTGATGTCAACGACAAGATTCTCATTGCTCTTGCAGACCATATCAGCCTTGCTTTGGAGCGCGAGCGCAAGGGCGTCCCCTGCGAGAATCCGTTGCTGCTCGAGATCCAGCAGTTCTATCGCAAGGAGTATGCGCTTGCGGGCCGTGCGCTGCAGATTGTCAAGGAGTATATGGGCATCCAGATGAGCGAAGAAGAGCAGGGTTTTATTACGCTGCATATCGTCAACGCCACCATGCCGCAACGCTCCGACCGTCTCATCATCTCGGTCCAGCTTGTTCGCGACGTGCTCGCGATTGTTTCCGAGCGCTATGCTACGACCCTCGATGACACCTCGCTGCCCTATGAGCGTTTCGTCCGCCACCTGCAGTTTTTCGCACAGCGGGCGCTTGACCCCGCGGCCGGGCAGATCAATGACGATGCACTGTTCCGAATCGATGAAACTAAGTATCCGTGCGCGTTCTCGTGCGCGGACGCCATAGCCGCCCACTTGTCGTCTACCTATAACGTTGTCGTTACCGATGCCGAGAAGAGTTATCTCGCATATCACATTGTTAACCTGCTTGGAGAACCTGGTCTCTAGGCATAACGTGCCCACACATCGATTGATATAAGGCAAGGCTCACGGTCTTGTCTAGGGCACATCTGTCTTAATTTGCGGAAAAGGAAGGGGAGTACCGCTATGACCGCAAAAAAGAAGTTCAATTTTAAAGCGCCGTTGGAGGTGTTCGCGAAGTCAATCGTTCAGCCGATGATGTATCTCTCGGTTGCCGGCATTCTGCTCATCGTGGGCATTATTCTGACCAACAAGACCATCTGCGCCGTGATCCCTGTGCTGGGCTCCGGTCCGTTCCAGCTTGTGGGCGCCGTTGTCTATCAGTCGCTGATGTTTATCATCAACAACCTCTCGATTCTGTTCTGCGTGGGCATCGCCGGCGCCATGGCAAAGAAGAACAAGGGCCATGCTTCGCTTATCGCCCTGATGTCGTTCTTCCTGTTCCTGCAGGCTAACAACATCGTGCTCAACGCTACCGGCTCTCTTGCCGAAGCGAGCGGCATGCTCGGCCTTACCGGAACCGGCCAGAGCACCGTTATGGGCATTCAGGTGCTCGATACCGGCGTGTTTGGCGGCATCATTCTTGGTTGCATCACCGGTGCCGTGTTCAACAAGTACTCGAACAAGCAGTTCCCCATTGCCCTTTCGATGTTCTCGGGCGTTCGTTTTCCGTTCCTGATCATGATCATCATCTCCTGGATCATGGGCGCTGGCTTCTGCATCGTTTGGCCTCCGGTTCAGGGTGCCATCTCCTCCGTTGCCGGCATCATTAAGGAGTCGGGCAACATCGGTCTGTTTATCTACGGCATGCTCAACAAGCTGCTCGTTCCCACCGGTCTGCACCACCTCATCTACACTCCGTTCCAGTTCTCCGATGTGGGTGGCACCCTGACGCTGGGCGATCAGGTTATCGCCGGCGCCTATCCCATCCGTGTCGCCGAGATGGCAATGACGGGCCAGCCCTTCTCCGATAGCACGTATTTCAACAGCTACACCTTCAACAACCTGTGGCCCTACATCGGTATCGGTCTCGCCTTTATCTTCACCGCTTACAAGGGGAACAAGGATAAGACCAAGGCCGTTATCATCCCGCTGATCATCACCGCCGTGCTCTCCTGTGTCACCGAGCCCATGGACTTCCTCTTTGTCTTTGCCGCTCCCGTGCTCTTTGTCGTTCACTCGGTTCTTTCCGGTATCTTCCTGGTCCTGCTCAAGGTCCTCTCCGTGCCCGCTTCGACTGCAGGCGGCATCATCAACATCGTGGTTTCCAACCTGGTTCTTGGTGTCGATAAGACCAACTGGCCGATGATGCTGGTGCTCGGAGTCGTCAACGCCGCGCTGTACTTCTTCCTCTTCACCTTCCTTATCAAGAAGCTCAACCTCCACACGCCTGGTCGCGAGGAGGAGTCCGAGCTCGCCGAGTCCGTTGCCGAGGGCGAGGCCGCCGCGTCTGTCGCGGTGAAGCAGGGCGCTGTTGCCGCGGCTCCCGCAGAGGGCGTCGATGCAGGTATTGCCGACCTGGTCGCAGGTCTTGGCGGCAAGGACAACATCGAGGAGCTCGAGAACTGCTTTACGCGTCTCCGCGTGAACGTTAAGAACCCGGACCTCATCAATGAGGACCTCATCAACCACGTGCCCAACAGCGGCATCAACCGCAACGGCAATAATATCCAGATCATCTTTGGCATGAAGGTTGCCGAGATGCGCGACAAGGTCGAAAACGCAATTGAGAAGGAGCAGTAAACAATGATCATTACTCTGTGTGGTGGCGGATCCACCTTTACCCCCGGCATCGTCAAGTCCATCGCCCTGCGCAAGGACGAGCTCGACGTTGACGAGATTCGTCTGTACGACATCAACGAGGAGCGCCAGCGCAAGATCGGCGTGCTCGTGGACTGGATTTTGCACGAGGACCTCGGCCTGGACATCAAGCTTACGGTGACCACCGACAAAAAGACGGCTTTTACCGACGCGAGCTTCGTGTTTGCCCAGATGCGCGTGGGCGGCTACGCCATGCGCGAGCAGGACGAGAAGATTCCGCTGCGCCACGGTTGCGTGGGTCAGGAGACCTGCGGCTGCGGCGGCCTTGCCTACGGCATGCGCACCATCTTCCCCATGGTCGAGCTGATCGATGACGTTGAGAAGTACGCCAAGAAGGACTACTGGATTCTCAACTACTCCAACCCTGCTGCCATCGTGTCCGAGGGCTGCCGCGTGCTGCGTCCCAACGCTCGCATCATCAACATCTGCGACATGCCGATCGCGATCATCGACGTGGTTTGCGCCGCACTCGATATCGACAAGAAGGATGTCGAGTACGATTACTTTGGCCTCAACCACTTTGGTTGGTTCACCTCGATCCGCCACAAGGGCGAGGAGGTGCTCCCGCAGCTGCGCGAGTACATCAAGGAGCATGAGATTCTGCTGCCCGACTCCTACCTCAAGGGCATGGGCTCGCTCATGGCAAAGAAGCCCGAGGAGGCCACTGACGAGCACCCCGAGCAGAACCGCCACACCAAGGGCAGCTGGTACTACGTCTGGAAGGGCGAGTACGAGATCATGGAGTGCTTCCCGGAGTACCTGCCCAACACGTATCTGAACTACTACCTGCAGCAGAAGGAGTTCGTCGAGCATTCCAACCCCGAGCGCACCCGTGCTAACGAGGTTGAGGAGACGCGTGAGAAGAACCTCTTCGACGGCATCGACCACTACGAGAAGACGGGCGAGATCGACGAGAGCACGTTCTATGCGGGCAGCCACGGCGACTGGATTGCCGATCTGGCTATCGCTCTGAAGAACGACACCAAGCAGCGCTTCCTGGTCATTTGCGAGAACAAGGGCGCTATCCCCAACATGCCCTACGACGCTATGGTCGAGCTGCCTGCCTACATTGGCAAGAATGGCCCCGAGGTCATCAGCCGCGACAACATTCCTCTGTTCCAGCAGGGCCTCATGATGCAGCAGCTGAACTCCGAGAAGCTCGTGGTCGAGGCTACGATCGAGGGTTCGTACGAGAAGGCGCTCAAGGCCTTCACGCTCAACAAGACCGTGCCTTCGATGAAGGTCGCCAAGGAGGTTCTCGACGACATGATCGAGGCCAACAAGGGTTACTGGCCCGAGCTTAAGTAAAAGCAACAGGGTCGCTGGCCGCATACCTGGAGCAATGCCCCGTCCACGTGATTGCGTGGGCGGGGCATTGTCATTTGGTAACGCGTTTTACCAAATGTGGCATTTATCTGCGGTAATGTTCTATTTCACCGCCGAGGGTGACATTTCATACCGCCTGCCGAACTGCGTGGAGACCTAACAACTTTTTAGGTCAGTGTTGTGCGTGTAGCAACTTCGCCCGGCCTCGCCTCCGGGCTGCCATGTGAGAGGGGATCTTATGGCTCGACTGCACGTAATGGAACGCAGCCACGCTCAGGCCGTCATGGACGACCTGCACGATGCGCTCGGACGTCGTCTGGCGGTGAGTTCGCTCGCCCCGTGCCCCGTTGAGTTTACGGCAGCGCTCGTCAACCTGTGCTCCACCCAGAGCTGCGGCAAGTGCACGCCCTGCCGCGTGGGCCTGAGCGCGCTGAGCGATCTGCTCGCCGATGTGCTCGAAGGGCGCGCCGATGAGTCCACGCTCAACTTGATTGAGCGCACCGCCCGCACCATCTACCTTTCGAGCGACTGCGCCATCGGCTACGAAGCTGGCGCCATGGCACTCACGGCCATTCGCGGCTTCCGCGACGATTTTGAGCACCACATCCGCGAGCACTCCTGCGGCTTTGACCGCGAGGCCCGCGTCCCGTGCGTTTCGGGCTGCCCGGCGCACGTCGACATTCCCGGGTACATTTCGCTGGTCGAGGCCGGCCGCTATGCCGACGCCGTCAAGGTCATCCGCAAGAACAATCCGCTGCCGCTCGTCTGCGGCCTGGTGTGCGAGCATCCCTGCGAGATGCACTGCCGCCGCGGCATGGTCGACGACCCCATGAACATCCTTGCCCTCAAGCGTTTTGCCGTTGAGCATAGCGACCTGAACGACCATAAGCCGCATGTGGTGGACAACACCGGTAAGCGCGTCGCCGTGATCGGCGGCGGCCCGGCCGGTCTTTCTTGCGCTTACTACTTGGCCGTGATGGGCCACAAGGTGACGGTTTTTGAGCAGCGTCACCACCTGGGCGGCATGCTGCGCTACGGCATTCCCAGCTATCGTCTGCCGCGCGAGCGCCTGCAGGCCGAGATCGACTGGATCTTGAGCTCCGGCATCGACGTGGAGCTCGACCACTCCGTGAACGGCGAGGAGCTTGCCCGTCTGCGCGACGAGTTCGACGCCGTCTACCTGGCCATCGGTGCCCACAGCGACAAAAAGCTCGGCCTTCCGGGCGAAGAAGCGCCCGGCGTGGAGTCGGCCGTCAAGATGCTGCGCGCCATCGGTGACGACGAGCTGCCCGACCTGAGCGGCCAGCGTGTGTGCGTCATCGGCGGCGGCAACGTTGCCATGGACGTGGCACGCTCTGCCGTGCGCTGCGGTGCCGAAAAGGTAAGCATCGTCTACCGCCGTCGAGTCTGCGATATGACGGCTCAGGACGCCGAGATTGCCGGTGCCCAGGCCGAGGGCTGCGAGGTGCTGGAGCTGACGGCGCCGCTCGCCATCGAGACGGGCGAGGACGGTCGCGTGAGCGGTCTGCGCGTGCAGCCGCAGATTATCGGCGAGCCCCGCCGCGGGCGCCCGGCCCCGCGTGCCGCCGCCACGCCCGAGCAGGTCATTCCCTGCGAGCGCGTGTTCGTGGCCATTGGTCAGGATATCGACTCCAAGCCGTTTGAGGACATGGGCATCGCCTGCAAGTGGGGTCGCGTCGTCACCGATTCGGACGGCGCCGTGCCCGACTTCGATGGCCTCTTTAGCGGCGGCGACTGCCAGACCGGTCCCGCCACCGTCATCCGGGCCATCAACGCCGGCCGCGTTGCTTCGGCAAATATCGATCGCTACCTGGGCTTTGACCACAAGATCAAGCTCGACGTTGAGCTGCCGGCCGTTCAGTTTAAGGGCAAGCACGAGTGCGGCCGCTGCGAGCTGGGCGAGCGCGAGGCCGGCGAGCGTATTCACGATTGGGATCTGGTCGAGCAGGGTCTCACCGAGCAGGAGGCGCGCCAGGAGGCGAGCCGCTGCCTGCGTTGCGATCACTTTGGCTTTGGCGCGTTCCGCGGAGGGAGGAACCTGGAATGGTAGAGCCCAACAACACCACCGTCAGCGACAACACCGAAAACGGAGCGCATAACATGGTCAAGCTCACTATCGATAATTGCGAGGTCGTGGTTCCCGAGCACACCACGATCCTGGATGCGGCCAAGTCCGTCAGCATCCAGATTCCCACCCTGTGCTACCTGCGCGATCTAAACGAGATCGGCGGCTGCCGCGTATGCGTGGTCGAGGTTGAGGGCTGCGACCAGCTGGTTGCCGCCTGCAACAACTACGTGCTCGACGGCATGGTGGTCCACACCAACAGCCCCAAGGCCCGCGAGGCGCGTCGCACCAACGTGCAGCTGCTGCTGTCCCAGCACGACTCACGCTGTACGAGCTGCGTGCGCAGTGGTAACTGCAACCTGCAGACCATCGCCAATGACCTGGGTATCTTCTATCTGCCGTACGAGCAGCACCTGGCGCGCGAGGGCTGGGACTTCGATTTCCCCATCATCCGCGATAACGACAAGTGCATCAAATGCATGCGCTGCATCAAGGTGTGCGAGAGCGTGCAGGGCTTAGGGATTTGGGACCTGACCAACCGCGCCACGCATACCGCCGTGGGCACCCGCGGGCGTGCGCCGATCGGCAAGACCGATTGCGTCGCGTGCGGTCAGTGCATCACGCATTGCCCGACGGGCGCCCTGCGCGAGCGTGACGATACCGAGACCGTGTTCGACGCCATCGCCGATCCCGACAAGATCGTACTGGTGCAGATTGCGCCGGCCGTGCGTAGCGCCTGGGGCGAGGAGCTCGGTATTCCGCGCGAGGAGGCCACCGTTGAGCGCCTGGCTTGCGCCCTGCGCCGCGTTGGCTTTGAGTATGTGTTCGACACCGATTTCTCGGCCGACCTCACCATTATGGAGGAGGGCTCCGAACTGCTCGAGCGCCTGGGGAAGGCCGTCAAGGGCGAGGGCGACAGCCACGGCTGGCCCATGTTCACGAGCTGCTGCCCGGGCTGGGTGCGCTTTGTGAAGGCACGTTACCCCGAGTTTGTCGACAGCCTGTCCACGTCAAAGTCGCCGCAGCAGATGTTCGGCGCCATCGCCAAGACCTACTACGCCAAGGTGCTGGGCGTGGAGCCCGAGCGCCTGTTTGTGGTGTCCGTTATGCCGTGCACGGCCAAGAAGGCCGAGTGCGCGCTGCCGAGCATGGTGGGCGAGGACGGTGCGCCCGATGTGGACGTTGCGCTGACGGTGCGCGAGATGGTTCGCATGATCCGCGCGAACCACGTGAGCGTGGATACGCTGGTCGAGGAGCCGCTCGATACGCCGCTGGGCTTTGGCACGGGCGCGGGTGTGATCTTTGGCGCCACGGGCGGCGTGATGGAGGCCGCCGTGCGCTCGGCATATTACCTGGTGACGGGCAAGAATCCCGACGCCGACTTCTTTACCGACGTGCGCGGACTCGACGGCTGGAAGGAAGCCGTGGCCGATATCGATGGCACCAGAGTGCGCGTCGCCGTGGCGCACGGGCTGGGCAATGCCGCCCGCCTGCTCGACGCGATTCGCGACGGCCGTGTGAGCTATGACTTCGTTGAGGTCATGGCATGCCCGGGCGGCTGCGTCGGCGGCGGCGGTCAGCCCATCCACGACGGCTGCGAGCTGGCAGCCGAGCGCGGCCAGGTGCTGTGGGGCCTGGATGCGAAGGCGGACATTCGCTTCTCGCACGAGAATCCCGATGTCCAGGCGTGCTACAGCGAGTTCTTGGGTGCGCCGCTGTCGCCGCTGGCCGAGAAGCTGCTGCATACCGACCATCACGCCTGGTCGATGCCTAACGAGGGGGCGTGTTAACGATGCGTGCGTTTAATGTTGAGCTGTCGCGCCGGGGGTTTGCCTCGGCGCTCGCCGTGGGCGCGTTGTCGCTTGCGCTCGCGGGCTGTGGCGGCGGGGCTGTCGGTGCCGGGTCCGCCGCGGGCTCGGCTGCCACGGACGGCGCCGGTGCTGCTGCGGAGCCGGTCGAGGTGCACGTCGCCTCGCTCAAGGGACCGACCTCGATTGGCCTGGTGCAGTTTATGGACCAGGCGGCCGACGGTGCCACGGATAACGAGTTCAACTTTGCGATCAGCGCCGCGGCCGACGAGATCGTGCCCAAGATGATTCAGGGCGATGTCGACATTGCCCTGGTGCCCGCCAACGTGGCGAGCGTGCTCTACAACAAGACCGAGGGCGCGGTGCAGGTCATCGACATCAACACGCTGGGCGTGCTGAACGTTGTGACGGGCGACGCGGACGTTACCTCGTTTGGCGATCTGGCGGGTCGTACCGTCTACATGACGGGCAAGGGCACCACGCCGGAGTACGTCATGAACTACCTGCTGGAGCGCGCGGGCCTGACCGGCCAGGTGGTGCTCGAGTTTAAGAGCGAGCCCACCGAGGTGCTGTCGGCGCTGCTTGCCGATCCGTCTGCCGTGGGCGTGCTGCCCGAGCCGTTCAAGACCGCTGCCATCGCAAAGAGCGAAGGCAAACTGTCGGCGCCGATAAGTCTGACCGATGTGTGGGACGAGCTGGCGGGTGACATGGGTTCGCGCCTGCTGACGGGCGTGACCGTGGTGCGTCGTGCCTTTGCCGAGGAGCATCCCGATGCCGTGGCGGAATTCCTGAGCTGCCATGCGGCGAGCGTTGAGGCCGTCAACGCGGCGCCGGCGGACTGGGCTCAGGCCGTGGTTGATGCGGGCATCGTGGATAACGCCAAGATCGCCGAGAAGGCGATTCCCGGGTGCATGCTCGTGTGCCAGACGGGGAAAGATATGAAGGCGGCGCTCGGCGGGTACCTGCAGGTGCTGGCCGATGCGGATGCGAGCGCCGTGGGCGGCAAGCTCCCGGCTGACGATTTCTACTACATGGAGTAGCCCGTGTGTGCGTTTGCTCGACAAATGACAGAGCGTATGAAGGCGGTGGCGGCAGCAGGTGCCGTCGCCGCCTTTTGGCTTGCCGTGTGGGTGCTGGTGGCGGGTCTTGTGGCGCAGCCGCTGATTTTGCCGGGGCCGGGCGCTGTTGCGGTGGCGTTGCTGCGGCTGGTATGCGATGGCGGTACCTGGGCGATTTTGGCGGGCTCGGGCGCGCGGATTCTGGGCGGGCTGGCGCTTGCCGCGGTATGCGGCGGCGTGCTCGCCGGAGTCTCGTCGCACTCGCGGACGTTTGCCCACCTGGTGGCGCCGGCGCTGTCGTTTGTAAAGGCGACGCCGGTCGCCTGCGTGGTGGTCCTGTTGCTTATCTGGCTGGGATCGGCGCGCGTGAGCATCGCGGCAGTCTTTTTGATGGCGCTGCCGGGCGTGTATTTTTCGCTGGCCGAGGGCTTGGCGCAGGTTGATAAGCCGCTGGAGCAGATGTTCCGCCTGCATGGCGTGCGGGGCTGGCGACTGTTTTGTGCCCACACCTGGCGTGAGGTGCTGCCGTTTGTGCTTTCGTGCGCGAAGGCGGTCATCGGCATGAGCTGGAAGGCCGGTGTAGCGGCGGAGCTCATCGGCATGGCGACGGGCACCGTGGGTGAGCGCATCTATCAGGCAAAGCTTTTGATTGAGACGGCAGATCTGCTGGCGTGGACCGTGTTAGTCGTGGCGGCATCGTGGGCATGTGAGCGCGTGCTGGTGTGGCTGCTGCGGGTTTCGGGGCCCGTGGCGTGGCGCGCGGCCGTGCGGGCGCATGGGCGTGGTAGTCGCGGGCGTGCGGGGGCTGCGAGCGATGGCGCTGCGGCGGAGCTTGCGCTCGTCGTGGGCGATCGCGCGCCCTGGGCGCCGGCGCTGGATGGTCTGGTGCTTCATGTGTCTGCCGGTGGGCGCGCCTGCGTGATGGGCGCCTCGGGTGTGGGCAAGTCGACGTTGCTTGTGCTGGCGGCGGGGGAGTGCGCGCCGTGCTCGATGGTGTTTCAGGATGTGCGCTTGGTCGAGTCCGCCTCGGCCCTGGATAACGTGCTGGTGTGCGCCGATGCATGCGTGGACGCCTCGAGTGCTGCGGCCCTGTTGCGCCTGCTGGTGCCGGGAATCGATGTGCATGCTCGCGTGGCCGAGCTTTCGGGCGGACAGCGCCGTCGCGTCGAGATCGCCCGAGCCCTGCTGTGCGGCGGCAGCGCCGTCATTCTGGATGAGCCCTTTACCGGTCTGGACCCCGTCGCGCGCGATGCGACGGCCAAGGCCGTGCTCGACCTGCTCGACAGCCGCACGCTCTTGCTCGCTACGCACGATGCCGCCGATGCTCAGGCCCTCAACATCTCGGACGTCATCACGCTCTAAATACTGACTCAACAACAAAATGATTCGTTTTCCTCCGTCCCCATGTGGTCGGTTGTGGTATTCTATCTGCGGGGTAATACTTAGGAATACCAAGTAATACCAACGCCGTAGAAACACACTCCAGATGCGGGCCAATCGGGTTGCCTTCACGGCCCGTCGCCCAGCCGCGTGGCCCGCATCTATCCGCACCACCGTCGTTTCAAAAAGGAAGCGCCATGGCAGAACACATGACCCCGGTTGTCGCGAAGGTCTTGCCCGAGGAAAAGGCGGCCTTCGCGGCGGCAACCCAGCTCGTGGGCACCACGCCGTCCAACGCCATCCGCATGTTTATCGCCGCGTTCAATCGCTGCGGCACCTTCCCGTTCGACATTTCGCCCAACGGGGCTTTTGGCGCTGCGCCCGATTCTCATCAACAATGACTGTCCCCAAGTGCCGGGTTTTGAGGAGGTTGGCATGCTCAATGCGCTGGTTTGGGCGCTTGCCTGTTTTGGTGTTGTCGCTGCCGATATTGCCCTGAGCATTGTTTTGTTCTCCGCGCTGGACATCGTGTCGGCACTGACGGGTTTCCCGATCGACAATCTCGATATTCAATGGTTTCAGGCCGCCGCTCAGACGGCGTCGTTTTTGATGGCGCTGCTGTGGTGGCGCTATCTGTGGCCCCGCTCCTTCATGGCGCGCCGGCAAGGTGAACGCCCGCTCGGCGGGGGAGCAAATGCTGCATGGAAGCGCATCGCATGCGTTGTCGTGATCGGCCTATCCATGCAGGTGGTCATTAGCTACCTATGCGACGGCGTGCTGTCGCTGCTGCCCGAGGTTGCGGCGGACTATAGCGAGCTCGTCGAGGAAACAGGCTTGGGCGATACCAACCTTCTTGCCGTCCTGACCACGGTGCTCGGCGCTCCGTTTTGCGAGGAGTTGCTGGTGCGCGGCATTATTTTTGAGTTTTCGCTCCGAGCGTTTAATCCGCAGTGCCGCCCACTTTGGAAGTGCCGGCGTCGTGTGAGCGCGCAGAGTGGCGCCATGGTGCCCTGGGCGGCCCCAAGCACGTGGGGTATCGCCGCGGCGATTGTGCTGCAGGCGGCAATCTTCGGTTTTATGCACATGAACTGGGTACAGGGCTGCTATGCGGGTGCCGCCGGCCTCATCTTTGGCTGGGTGCTCGTGACCACCGGAAAGCTCCGCTACACGATCCTGCTGCACTTTGCCTTTAACGCCGGGTCGTACCTGATGGGTCTGTTGTGGTTTGTGAACACACCGCTCGACGTGGTAATCACGGTCGCTATCGCCGGCGTCATCCTCGTTGAGGCTATGCGCTCGCTGCGCCACGCGTGTGGGATGGGCGCAGCGAGCGCGCCGCTGCCCTAGTTGCGACGCCCGCCTCCGTTGGCGCCCTGACGCCCCTGAGCTGCACGGTTGCGCCCGGCAGTGTTCTGTGCACGCGACATGCCGCCGTGCCCCTTGCTGCCTTTGGGTCCCTTGCCGCCAGCGCCACCGTGCGGCTTGCCGCCTTTCTTGCCGGTGCCATGCCCACCGCCAGCAGACGTCTCACCCGGGCGCGGCGGCACGGGGCGGATTAGACAGTGTTTGGTGTAGCCGATCAGGTCACGACGCCCGGCTTTTTCCAGCGCCTCGCGCACCAGCTTGTAGTTCTCGGGCTTGCGATACTGGATGAGCGCGCGTTGCATGGCCTTCTCGTGCGGGTCGCGTGCCACGTAGATCGGCTGCATGGTGCGTGGGTCCACGCCGGTGTAGTACATGCAGGTCGACATGGTGGACGGGGTGGGGTAGAAGTCCTGCACCTGCTCGGGCATGTAGCCCATGTCGCGTACGGCCTCGGCCAGGTCCACAGCTTCCTTCATCGTCGAGCCGGGGTGGCTCGAGATCAGATACGGCACCACGTACTGCTTGAGTCCGTATTCGCGGTTCAGGCGTTCAAATTTACGGCAGAACGCGTCGTAGACGGCGCGGCTCGGCTTGCCCATCACAGAGAGCACCGCGTCGCTCACATGCTCGGGCGCTACGCGCAGCTGGCCCGAGACATGGTGTTCCAGCAGCTCGCGCAAAAACTCGTCCGAGGCATCTGCCATGGTGTAGTCAAAACGGATGCCGCTGCGGACGAAGACCTTTTTGACGCCCGGCAGCTGGCGCAGGTCGCGCAGCAGCTGCGTGTAGCCGCTCTCGTCGACCACCATGTTTTTGCATACGCTCGGCCACAGGCAGCGCTTGTTCTTGCACACGCCGTGCTTGAGCTGCTTGTCACAGGCCGGGCGGCTAAAGTTAGCCGTCGGTCCGCCCACGTCGTTGATGTAGCCCTTAAACTCGGGATCGCGCGTGAGCAGCTCGGCCTCGCGCATGATCGAGTCGTGGCTGCGCATCTGCAGTACGCGGCCCTGGTGGAAGGTGAGGGCGCAAAACGAGCACTCGCCAAAACAGCCGCGGTTGGAGCTAATGGAAAATTTGATTTCGGCAAAGGCCGGTACGCCGCCCGCCGCGTCGTAGTCGGGATGCCAATCGCGGGCGTAGGGAAGCTCGGCCACATCGTCCATCTCGTCGGTGGTGAGCGTCGCCGATGGCGGGTTCTGCACCACATAGACGCTGTTGGGATAGGGCTCTACCAGGCGATGACCGGTGATGGGGTCCATATTCTGCTGCTGCACGTTAAAGCTGCGCGCGTAGTTGAGCTTGTCGGCGGTAAGGTCGTCCCAGCTGGGCAGCAGGTCGTAGTCGTAGACCTCGTCGAGCGAACCCGTGCGGTAGACGGTGCCGTTGATATAGGTGATCTGGTCGACGGGCAGTCCCGCGTCGAGCGCGTCGGCGATCTCGACAATCGCGTGCTCGCCCATGCCGTAGATGAGGATGTCGGCGCCCGAGTCGAGCAGTACCGAGCGCTTGAGCTTGTCCTGCCAGTAGTCGTAGTGGGCCAGACGGCGCAGGCTCGCCTCGATGCCGCCGATGATGATGGGAGCGTCCTTGAACGTCTGGCGGATGAGGTTGCCGTAGACCGTGACGGCACGATTGGGGCGGTGCCCCTCCTCGCCACCGGGGGTATAGGCGTCGGTATGGCGGCGGTGCTTGGTCACCGAATAGTGGTTGACCATGGAGTCCATGTTGCCGGCGCTGACGAGAAAGCCCAGGCGCGGCTCGCCGAGCACGGTGATGCTGGCGGGGTCGGTCCAGTCGGGCTGGCAGATAATGCCCACTTTGTAGCCGTGCGCGTCGAGGACGCGGCTGATGATGGCCATGCCAAAGCTGGGGTGGTCCACGTAGGCGTCGCCGCAGATGTAGACGAAGTCGCACTGGTCCCAGCCACGCGCATCCATGTCGGCGCGGCTGACGGGGAGGAACTTGTCGCGGCCCGGACGCCAGGGGCGTGAGGGCGCTGCTGAGGCATGCGTGGGTCGCGAGCCCTGCGCCTTGCCGCCGCGCTTTTGCTGCTGGCCCTGTTTGCCCTGCTGTCCGCGTTGGCTGTTCTGAGCGTGCTGAGGCTTTTTTGCCACGATCCCTCCCGGTGTCTGTATGCTGCACGTAATTGTAACCAGTCTTTTTGGGACGGAGCTAAAAAGACTGGTGGAGTACATGAGCTGGCGGATCGGCGCGTCGGTGCGGGTGCCGGCGCCGCGCTCGCTGTTTGTTTCCAGACTGTGTATCTGCGCGTTGGGGAACTCGTCTCGCGCGCACGCCATGTTGTCAATGGGTTACAGTATGAACGGCGGCTATATGTCCGCCAACGCACGAGAGAGTCGTCAACAAGGAGGATGCACGACGATGCAGCGTGCCAAACAGATATCGGAGTCTATTGAGCTGGGCATCATCTTGGCGCTCGCCGGTGGCTTTATGGACGTTTATTCGTACATTGGGCGCGACCATGTTTTCGCCAACGCGCAGACGGGCAACATCCTGCTGGTGGGCGTGAGCATCTCGGAGGGCAACTGGGCGCTGGCGGGACGCTATTTCTTTCCCGTGGTGTCGTTTGCCGTGGGCATTATGCTTGCCGACCTGGTTCACGAGCGGTTTGGCAGTGTGATTCACTGGCGCCAGGTGACGGTGTTTTTTGAAGCCGTTATCTTGCTGGGCGTGAGCTTTATCCCGGGCGGCGATTTCAACCTGCTCGCCAACTGCCTTACTTCGTTTGCCTGCGGTATGCAAGTCGAGAGCTTCCGCAAGATCCACGGTCACGGCATCGCCACGACCATGTGCATCGGCAACTTGCGCAACGCGCTGCAAAACGTGGACGATTACATCATCACCCACAAGCGCGGCTTTTTGGAAAACGGCCTGCTGTACTTTGGCGTGATCTTTACCTTTGTGTTTGGCGCCGTGCTGGGCAACTGGTGTATTGAGCGCATGGGGCTGCACTCCATTGCGGTGGCGAGCGTGCTGCTGTTTATCGCGTTTGCCATCATGTTCATCGACCGCGAGCGCGACTTGCGTTTTCGCTGGAAGGTTGCGGCCGAGGCTTGGAAAGAGGGCTGTCGAAAGTAGAGGAATGCGGCAGAGGGGTTGTCCCTTTGCCGCAGTATTTTTCATCTCCTGTTGAAACGCTTTAACAATTTTGACGTTCTCACGTGTTTTTTGTTTCAAAAGCGTTAGGATGGGACTCATAGCGTGGGGCGTAATGGGTGCCCCGCACACGATGGGAGGCTATCAATGGCTAATCGTTTCGTTCTCAACACCATCTCTTATCATGGTTCCGGCGCCATCAAGGAGATCCCCGGCGAGCTCCAGCGTCGCGGCTACAAGAAGATCTTCGTCTGCTCCGACCCCGACCTGGTCAAGTTTGGCGTTACCGCTAAGGTGACCGACGAGCTTGACGCCGCTGGCATCGCTTGGAGCCTCTACTCCGAGATTAAGCCCAACCCCACTATCCAGAACGTCAAGGACGGCGTCGAGGCCTTCAAGGCCGCCGAGGCTGACGCTATCGTGACCATCGGTGGCGGCTCCTCCATGGACACCGCCAAGGCTATCGGTATCATCATCAACAACCCCGAGTTCGCCGATGTCCGCAGCCTCGAGGGCGTTGCTCCCACTAAGAACCACGCCGTGTTTACCATCGCTGTGCCGACGACCGCCGGTACCGCTGCCGAGGTGACCATCAACTACGTCATCACCGACCCCGAGAAGGTTCGCAAGTTCGTGTGCGTCGACACCAACGACGCCCCCGAGGTTGCCGTCGTCGATCCCGACATGATGGCTTCCATGCCCGCCGGCCTGACCGCCTCAACCGGCATGGACGCTCTGACCCACGCCATCGAGGGCTACACCACCAAGGGTGCTTGGGAGCTCTCCGACATGTTCCACTTTGAGGCTATTAAGCTGATCAGCGAGAACCTGCGCGACTCCGTCGCCGAGGCCAAGTCCGGCCAGCCCGGCTCCGGCCGCGAGGGCATGGCTCTTGGCCAGTATGTCGCCGGCATGGGCTTCTCCAACGTTGGCCTGGGCATCGACCACGCCATGGCTCACACCCTGTCCGCTCACTACGACACCCCGCACGGCGTCGCTTGCGCCATGCTGCTGCCGATCGCCATGGAGTTCAACAAGCCGGTTTGCGCCGAGCGTCTGGCCAAGGTTGCCGTCGCCATGGGCGTTGACACTACGGGCATGAGCACCGACGAGGCCGCCGACGCCGCCATCGCCGCCGTCAAGCAGCTCTCTGCCGACGTGAACATCCCGCACGTCTGCGAGGCCATGAAGGCCGACGAGATCGAGGTCCTGGCCAAGGACGCCATGGCCGACGCCTGCTTCCCGGGCAACCCGCGCGAGGCGACGCTCGACGACGTTATCGAGCTCTTCAAGAAGATCTGCCCGGCTGCCTAACTTGGTTCGGCGGGCCCCTGCCCGTTAGCCCCACAATCGTCCTCGGACATGTCGGAAGCCCCCGCTGCGCACTTCGTGCGGCGGGGGCTTCCTCCGTCCTGCGGAAAGATTGTGGGGCTAACGGGCAGTGGCCCGCCGGCTCGTTATCGTGGCGGGCGCAGTCCTGGCGAGCTCGATGGGTCATCTCGCTAGGTAAAAAGATGGTTCGCGGTGGTATTGTTGCTGTGGGTTTAATTCGATATGAAAGGGTGACTTTGGTGTCCAAGATGGATTCTACGCTCTCCTATATTACTGACCAGTTGAAGGCACTGACTTCTATTGCTTCGCCTACGGGCTATACCCGTGCGGCGACTGATTATCTGATGGAAACGTTGCGCGAGATGGGGTTTGGGCCCGAGCGTTCCAATAAGGGCAACGTGTTGGTTGAGCTTGGTGGCGAGGGTGAGCCGCTCGTACTGGCGAGCCATGTCGATACCCTGGGCGCCATGGTGCGCTCCATTAAGGACAATGGTCGCTTGCGTCCCACGACGCTCGGCGGGCATCAGTGGTCTACGGCCGATGGCGAGAACTGTACCGTCTACACACGCGATGGCAATGTCTACACGGGCGTGGTCCTCAATACCGAGCCTTCGGCGCATGTGGCCGATGAGCCGGTCAAGACCATCGAGAAGAACATGGAAATCCTGCTCGACGAGAACGTTGACAGCAAGGACGATGTGCTCGAGCTGGGTATTCAGACCGGCGACATCATCGCTATGGATCCGCGCACCACGGTGACGGAGAGCGGCTACATCAAGAGTCGCTTCCTTGACGACAAGCTGTCGGCGTCGATTCTGCTGGGTTTGGCCCGCGCCGTTGCTGGCGGCGAGGTGACGCTTTCGCGCAAGGTATCGCTGCTCTTTACGGTGTACGAGGAAGTCGGCCACGGCGGTGCCTTTGTGCCGGACGACACGCGCGAGATGATCAGCGTGGACATGGGCTGCGTGGGCGACGACCTGGGTTGCACCGAGCGCATGGTTTCGATTTGCGCCAAGGATTCGGGCGGTCCGTACAACTACGACCTGGTGACCACGCTGTCCAACATCGCGCGCGAGCTGGAGCTCGATTACGCCATCGACGTGTATCCGCACTACGGCTCCGACGTCGAGGCCACGCTCTCGGCCGGCTACGACATTCGCCATGGCCTGATCGGCCCCGGCGTGTACGCGAGCCACAACTACGAGCGCAGCCACATCGACGGTGTGCGCAACACCTACGAGCTCGTCCGCGCCTACGTCCAGCGCTAGGGAAGTAGTTTGCGACTCGGCTGACCAATCGCTAAGGCCCGATTTCTCGGGCCTTTTTTCGCCTTAGGTCGTTTAGTATTATGATGTATGTAATATGTTAACTAAACGCGTAAATTACTTAACGAGGTGATGCGGCATATGAATACATCTGAGTACTTATCTATGGGTGATGCCGCCCGCCTGTTGGGCGTTACGAAAGCCCGCATATCGCAACTTGCCGCATCGGGAACGCTCGCGTGCGATATTGTGGGCGGACGGAAAATGGTTGAGTATGATTCTGCGCTCGCTTATCAAAAGGTCCGCAAACGTGGACGCCGTCCTGCGGCCGATGTGGGGCGCAAGTTTACGCTGATGTCGGCCGACCATGAGGTCGCGCATGTCTCATTTGATCCGACACGTGAGTTTCCCTTCGAAATCGCCGAGGTGCTCGATGCGCAGAGGATGCCGTTTGGCACGTGCTCGAGTTCTTCTCCTACGGTGAATAAACGGGAGCTCAACGTGTGGTGGAGCCATCGGTCGGTGCCTGACGTCCGCCCCGGACTCGTCTCGCGCTATCGTGAACTGGGAATTGCCAGTGGCATTGAGGTGCCGGTTCAGTGCCTGGGCCTATCGCTTTCGGATTGCTATTGGCTGCGGCCGGCCGATTGCGCCGAACTCAAATGGCAAAACCTCAATTACTTCGAGAATGATTTTGAGCGATCGGCGCCCGAAGAGCGTTCGGGTTGGCTGGAAGGCATCGGTCTTAAAAATCCTGATAACACGTCCGAGGGCGAGCTCCCTAAATCGTGGATGATTCGCAACGGTGTTCGCGTTCTGGTCAAGGGATGCGGCATGGACGACCAACGGCCCTTTAACGAGGCGGTTGCAACGGCTCTGCATCGTCGCTTGCTGTCGGAGGGCGAGTTTGTTCCTTATACGGTTGAGCGGATGTTCGATGGCCCTGCGTGCCTGTGCGAGGATTTTCTTGACGGCCGCGAGGAATATGTTCCGGCTGTTTACGTTGAGAACGCCCTTGGCGGCCAGCGAGGAAGCTCGACGTACGACCGGTACTGCCGCTACCTTAGCAAGCATGGTGCCGATGAGGCCGCTGTGAGAAGGTCTATGTCGCAGATGATTGTCTGCGATGCCCTTTTGGCCAACAGCGACCGCCATTGGCGAAACTTCGGCATCATCCGCAATGTCGACACCCTGGAGATAAGGCCTGCACCGCTGTTCGATAGCGGCAACTGTCTGTGGTATAACGTGCCAACTGTCGTGCTCGCAGCTGGGGAGTTTGGGTTTGCCGCTAAGCCGTTTGGGCCCGACCCTTCCGTCCAGCTGGCGCTTGCGGACTCGCTCAATTGGTTCGATTCATCGCGGCTCAACGGATTTGTTGATGAGGCGATCGAGATTCTTTCGCAGAGCGAATGGGCGACGGCGGAGGGTCGACTCGAGGCCATTTGCCGCGGCCTCGAGCGTCGCGTAATCGAGGTGAATGCCGCTGTTGAAGTGCTTCGACACGTGCGGCGATAATCCCGCGGCTATTTGATGGCTGCCGTAACGGTGCCGCCGCCCAGGACGACGTCGCCGCGGTAGACGACGATGGCCTGGCCGGGGGCGATGGCGCGCTGCGGCTCGTCAAAAGTTAGCAGCATTTGCCCGTCTTCGTTACGCGTAAGGGTCGCTGCCTGGTCTTTCTGACGGTAGCGGTACTTGGTGCCCACGCGAATGCCGCCGGCATCGAGCTCTGCCTCCATGCGCGCGTCCGGTGCGCTCCAGATCCACTCATCGGCCGTGAGCGCCGCAGCGGTCAGGTCCTCGGCTTCGCCTAGATGTACGGTGTTGCTGGCGGCGTCGACGCCCGTTACGTACACGGGATGCGCCATCGCGACGCCCAGACCCTTGCGCTGGCCGATGGTGTAGCGCAGCGCGCCATTGTGGCGTCCGACCACGCTGCCGTCGCGCCACACAATGTCGCCCGGTACAGCGGGATGTCCGCAGCGGCGCTCGATATAGCCCGCGTAGTCGCCATCGGGAATAAAGCAGATGTCCTCGCTTTCGGCTTTCTTGGCATTGGTAAAGCCCTGCTCGGCGGCAATGCGGCGCACGTCGCGCTCTTTGTCCAGGCCTGCCAGCGGAAAGATCGTGTGCGCGAGGCGTTCTTGCGTGAGCGAATACAAAAAGTAGCTCTGGTCCTTTTTGGGATCCTCGCCGCGGTGCAGCTGCCAGGTGCCATCGGGCGCTTGACTCGTCTTGGCGTAATGGCCCGTGGCGATATAGTCGCAGCCCATGTCCAGCGCGGCGTCCAGCAGCGCGCCAAACTTAATGTGGCGGTTGCAGATGATGCACGGATTGGGCGTCAGCCCCTCCTGGTAGGCGGTCACAAAGCGCTCGATCACGCTGCGGTCGAACGTCTGCTGCAGGTCGAGCACGTGGTGGGGGATGCCGATGCGCTCGGCAACGGCTTTGGCGTCGGCGATGTCGCGGTCGACTTTGCTCATGCCCGTGACAGGATCGGGCGCGGGGCAGGTGAGGCGCATGGTGGCGCCAACGCATTCGTAGCCCTGGCTTTTGAGCAGGTACGCGGTCACGCTGGAATCGACGCCGCCGCTCATGGCGACGAGCACGCGCTTGTTGTGCATGGGGAGGTTCTCCTTGGTGGCATGCGGCCAAAAAAGAAAAGCGGCGCGGGAGGCTGGTTCCGCGCCGCAGACATTGTAGCAAGTTCGGGTGCTTCGTGGGACACCCTAACAAGATAGGCTCAGGCCGCCAGAAGAGAGGGGAGACCGGCTTGCCTTGGGCTCATCGGTTTGGCAGTAGGCGCTAGTCCTGGAAGAGCGCCGTGGACAGGTAGCGCTCGCCGGTGTCGGCGAGCAGGGCCACGATGGTCTTGCCTTCGTTCTCGGGGCGCTTGGCCAGCTGCAGTGCGGCCCACACGGCGGCGCCGGACGAAATGCCCACGAGCACGCCCTCCTTGTGGCCCACGGCGCGGCCGGTGGCAAAGGCGTCCTCATTCTCGACGGGGATGATCTCGTCGTAGACCTGGGTGTCAAGGACGTCGGGCACGAAGCCGGCGCCGATACCCTGGATCTTGTGCGGACCGGCCTGGCCCTTGGAAAGCACCGGGGAGGTGGCGGGCTCGACGGCGACGACCTTGATCTCGGGGTTCTGCTCCTTGAGGAACTCGCCCACGCCGGTTACGGTGCCGCCGGTGCCAACGCCGGCGACGAAGATGTCGACCTGGCCGTCGGTGTCGTCCCAGATCTCGGGGCCGGTCGTGGCCTTGTGAATGGCCGGGTTCGCGGGGTTCACAAACTGACCGGCGATGATGCTGTTGGGGGTCTCCTTCTGCAGCTCCTCGGCCTTGGCGATAGCGCCCTTCATGCCCTTGGAGCCGTCGGTGAGCACAAGCTGCGCACCGTATGCTTGCATCAGCTTGCGGCGCTCGACGGACATGGTCTCGGGCATGGTGATGATCACCTTGTAGCCGCGGGCGGCCGCCACGGAGGCGATGCCGACGCCGGTGTTGCCGCTCGTGGGCTCGATGATGGTGTAGTCGCCGCCGCGCACGAGCTTGCCGGCCTTCTCGGCCTCGTCAATCATGTTCTTGGCGACGCGGTCCTTAACGGAGCCGGCGGGGTTGAAGTACTCGAGCTTGACGAGCACACGTGCCTTGAGGTCCTCGTCGGCCTCAAAGTGGGTGAGCTCCAGAAGCGGGGTGTGGCCGATAAGCTGATCGATGGACGTGTAAACCTTGCTCATGATGAACCTCCAAAGTGTTCAAGTTGCTGGTTGCCGGGTGAATGACGACGTTTCTTATTAGCTAAACCCATAAACCTTATAGGTTGTTCGTTTAGCTGTTGAAAAGCATAGTAGACACTAAAGCCTACTAATGCAATAGGAAAAAGATATTTATTGCAAGATGATTAACACGCTGGACTGGAATGGGAGTTTTCAAAACCAGTTTTTCGGCTAGAATTGCTTCGAACAAAAGACCGAAAGGCAGCACTATATATGTTGGTTTCTACGAAGGGCAGATATGCCCTGCGCGTTATGGTCGACCTGGCCGAGCATCAGGCGGCCGGCCGCATCCCGCTTAAGGAGATTGCGGCGCGTCAGGGTATTTCTGAGAAGTACCTCGAGAATATTCTGGCGACGCTCGTGCGCGCCAATATGCTCTCGGGCATGCGCGGCAAGGGCGGCGGCTACGTGCTCACGCGCCCGCCCGAGCAATACACGGTGGGCGAGATCCTGCGCCTGACCGAGGGAAGCCTGGCGCCGGTTGCCTGTCTGGATGGCGACTGCAAGGGTTGTTCGCGCTCGGATGAGTGTCCCACGCTCGATGTGTGGAAGAACCTGGATAAGCTCATCAACGACTATCTCGATGGCGTGACGCTCGACCAACTTGTCGCGCCCAACGAGGGCTACGATTACGTGATCTAGGGCTCTAACGTAATGTGACAGCGCGGGTCGACCTGTGGTGGGTTGGCCCGCGCTTTATGTCAATTGGACTATTCGCCTGCGACGCCGTCGAGGATGCTGCGCATGATGGACACCAGGATGCTGCCCATAAAGGCCGAGCCAAAGCTGGCGATGGAAATGCCGGCGCCTAGGAGGTTAACTGACAGGTAGCTGGCGAGCTCGAGCATAAAGCTGTTGACCACGAGCTGGAAGATGCCCAGCGTGATAATGGTGAGCGGCAGCGAAATGACCGTCAGGAACGGTTTGACGAGCGAGTCGACGATGTTCAGGAACAGCCCCACAAAGGCAAAGCAGACCCAGGCTTCGGCAAAGCCGAAGGGCTGGATGCCGGGGACGAGAAACGTGGCGATCGCGATGGCGATCGAAGTGAAGAGCCAGTTAAGCATAAAGCGCATGGTGCGATCCCTTTCTGCGCAGACAGCGTGTTGCTTTGTTTGGGCGCCCATTGTCTCAGATATTCGTGGAGCTTACGTGCGCGTTTGGTTTCAAAACGGCGTTCGTCCTAAAAAACGTGCCGCTGGCAGAGAGTCTTGTCGCTTTAGTTTGGTGGTGTGCTACACTGCTACGGGCAAATGCCCCATGCATTGTTTTATTGCGTATTACGGGCGAACGATGCCCGATGTCAGTATCAACTTCGATGCCTTTTGGCGGGTTTGGCGGTGATCGATGAATATCGAGAACATGTTTGACAAGCCTGATGTCAAGCAGCTGGTCCACGCATTTAGTCTTTTGGACGACGAGAAGGATATTCAAGCGTTTTTGACCGATATCTGCACGCCGCGCGAGATCTGCGATCTTTCGCAACGCCTGCAGGTCGCGCGTTATTTGGATGAGGGCGAGCCCTATGTTGAGGTTCAGGCCCGCACCGGCGCTTCGTCCACCACGGTGAGCCGCGTGTCCAAGGCGCTCAACGGCGAGTACGGCGGCTATCGCAAGATCCTCATCAAACTGGAGGATGGCGAGTAGGCCAGCGGCAAAAAACGAATTGCACAGAACCGTCCCTCCGGGGGCGGTTTTTTGGTGTGGGGCCATGTTGTCCGCGTGGGCGGGTAGGATGGATACATTGAATATTGCGAACGGTTTGAGTGGAGGACCATGCCTGTTCGAATCTATACCACCAATGCCGGCGCGGACTTGAGCGATGCCGAGGCCGCGCTGCTCGCCGACCTTGTTGCTCGCCATGGGCGCGCCGTATTGCTGGCACCTACGTTTGCCGAGCTCGATCTGTGCCGTCACGATGCGGCGGTGGCTGGCGCCTCGCTGGGCGTCGACTATAAGACCCCCTCGTCGTGGCTTCGTTCGCTGTGGGAGCTGATGGGCGACGGCCGTAGCTTTGTCGACAACCTGCAGCGTCAGATGCTGTTCTCGGATATGGTCGCCCGTCGCGACGATGCCGACCTGCAACCGCTTTCGCGCAGCCAGGGTACGGTGCGCATGCTCGCGCGCATGGCCCGCGATGTGCTTCCGGGTGTGGCGGGAACGGGTGCCGAGCGCCGCTGCGACAGCGTTTGCCAGCCCGAGCCCAAAAGCGACGCCGAGGCTCGTGTGTTTGAGCTTTTGCGTGCCTATGCGAGCGGCTTGGACCGCCGAGATATGGTCGAGCCATGCGAGGCGGCCGACATGATGGCCGGTGCCTTGGCCGACAATCTGCCAACCTGCGCCCGCGCGGTTTTCGTGCGCGGCGTCACGTCGTTTGCGCATGGCCTGCTTGAGCTGCTGTCTGCCGTGGCGAATGGCGGGGGAGAGGTCGTCGTGCTGCTCGCCCGCGAGCAGGCGGCAATGCGTGAGGAACTTGCTGCGGCATTTGATGCCCGCGGCGTGCTGTTTGAGGTTGCACCGCTGGGGGAGGACGCCGTCGCGTCTGATGCCGCTTGCGGGACCGCCGCTCAGCCTGCCTTTATTGAGGTCGCCGGCCCCCATGCCCGTGCTCGTGCCTACGCGGATGCGATTGAGAACCTTGTGCGTGCACACGAGGACTCCAAGACGGACGGCGCCGACGGTACTCCTGCTCGCGTACTCGTGGTGTCCGCTCGGGCACCCCAGCTGTTCGGCGAGCTTGCCGCTCGTTTGGCGGCGCGTCACATTGCGGCCGAGACGACTGAGTTCACGGCGTTTTCCCAATCCATTGCGGGCAGGCAGTTTGCGGCGCTTGCCGGCCTGATCGAGCGCATGAAGGCCGCCGATGAGGGCATGGCGTCAAAGACCGAATGGTGGCCCGCGCCGGAGCTTACCGACTGGATCTACAGTCCGCTTTCGGGCGCTGATGCCGTCAATGCCCGTACCTTCGATAAGAACATGCGTCTCTCGCGCAGCAAGACCACTGCGGGCGTCAAGAGCCTGCTGCAGAGCGTCCAAGGCCAGGTGAGGGGCGCGCGCAAGGCGGCGAGCAACGAGAACTGGTTTAAGAACGTGCCGTGCGTGGTCTCGGACGTGTTCCAGGCGCTGTGGCGCGACAAGCCCGTGACGGCGCTCAAGGCCATGCTTGCCGTTGCCGAGGCACTGCCCGATCGCGCGCTTGGTGGTCTCGACGGTCAGGCCCGTCGCCAGGCGGAGGTGGCCCTGCTGCGCCACGCGATCGACATCCTTATGAACGATGCTCGCGCGCTCGACGTGTCGCAGGCCGCGACCGTGCCCGTGCTCGATGGCATTCGCACCAAGGTGGACAAGCGTAGCACCGCCTACGATTACGAGACCTACGAGGTTGACCGTGCGCCACGTGCCCAGGTTCGCTTTACTTCGCTTGCCGATGCGGCGGCCCTGCGCCCCGATAGCTACGATGCCGTGCTGTTTGCCGACGTCGACCTGGACAGTTATCCGCTCTCACATGAGGAGGGCCCGCTGGCAACGCTGACGGCAGAGTTAGATCGCAGCGGTGTGACGCTTGAGCCTGCCGCCTTGTTGCGCGTGCGCTTTGGCCGCGCGATGCAGGCCGCGCGCGGTCCGGTTGCGCTTGCCCGCGTGACGCACGATCGCCAGGCGCGCGAGTGCTACCCGGCTGCCGTGTGGACCGAGTTGCGGGCGCATGCCGAGGCCGCTAACGATGCTAAGGCCGCTGACGCCGACAAGGCCGCTGACGACGCTAAGGCCGCTGGCGCCGACAAGGCGAAGTGCGTGGGTGAGGGTGATATCGTAAGGGACTTCGATCCCGCGGCAGGCGAAGGTCTCAAGCGCGAGCGCGTGACCTGTGAAGCTCCTCAGCATCTGAGTGCCGAGGCCGTGCCGTATTTGGTCCTGCGTCGTCGCGATGGCGAGGGCGAGGACGCGCCGCTTGTGCCGCGCCTGACGTCTGCCTCGCAGATCGAGGCCTATTCCACCTGCCCGCTGTGCTGGTTCGTCTCGTATCGCGTCAAACCCCAGTCGATCGACGCCGGCTTTGGCAACATGGAGAAGGGCAACTTTGTCCATGACGTGCTGGAACACCTGCATGCGCGTCTTCCGCGGGAGGGCATGGAGCGCGTGACGCCCGAGAACCTGCCACGTGCTCAGGAGCTGCTGCACGAGGTCTTTGCCGAGACCCTGGCCGAGCACGCCGGCAAGCGCGGTACCGAGGGCCCGCTGGTGCCGCTCTCTCCGGTAGAGGAGCGCCAGGTGGCCGAGATTTTGCCGCAGCTGGAGGGTGTGCTTGCCTATGAAGCCGAGGCGCTGACTCCTTTTGCTCCGTGCTACCTGGAGTTTGCCTTTAACGACCTTAAAGTTGAGTATGCCGGTTGGCCGCTTGGCGGGCGCATCGACCGCGTTGATGTGGATGCCGAGAATCGCGCCGTGGTAATCGACTACAAGCATCGTTCGGGTGTCGAGGAGTTTAAGCTCGCCGACCCCACGGTGCGCGACGAGGAGTCGGGCGAGGCCCCCATCGACGACCCGCGCTGGCTGCCGCCCCATACACAGACACTCATCTACGCGCAGGCCATGCGCCGGGCGCTGGATCTGGATACCCGCGCCGCGCTCTATTTTTCGACCAAGGGCGGCAAGCCCGCGCTGCGCGGTGCGGCGAGCGCCGAGTTGCTTGAGGAAGAGCGCGGCGACGGCCGCATCCCAGGCCTTAAGAAGGGCTTTCCCGGCGAGGGCGGCAACATGGACTTCGATGCGCTGCTCGATCGCGTGGAGACCGGCATTGCCGAGCGTCTGCGCGAGCTCGAGGCAGGCGACGTTGCCGCCGTCGACCCGACGTCGGCTCAGGCCGTGCATGCGCGCTGCTCGTATAACCACGAAGGAACGTTTGTAAGGAGGGACGTGTAGACCATGGATCTTTCGACTTTGATGCCGCAACAGCTGCAAGTCGTCAAAACGCTCGACCGCCCGCTGTTTGTCTCGGCAGGTGCCGGCTCGGGCAAGACCTTTACCCTCACGCGCCGCATCGTCTATGCGCTCTCGCCCGAATCCGGTCCGTTTGTCGAGCATCTGGATCAGGTGCTCGCCATTACCTTTACCAAAGATGCCGCGGCCGAGATTCGCGACCGCGTGCGTCGCGCGCTTATCGAAGAGGGTATGGACGAGGAGGCCCTGACCGTCGACGACGCTTGGATCTCGACCATTCACGGCATGTGTTCGCGCATCCTGCGCGCGCATGCGTTGGAGCTGGGCATCGATCCCGAGTTCACGGTGCTTACCGATACCGATGAGCTTATGGATCAGGCTGTTGAGCATGTGCTGGCCCGAGCGACGGCGCCCGATGCCGCCCCCGAGCTCGCCGCTTCGCTTAAAAGCCTCTACGCCTGGTATCCCATGGCAGGCGAGGGCGGCCTCTTTGGCGCCGGCACCACCATCAAGGGCCTGGTGCGTGAGCTGCTGGAGCTCTCGAGCCAGCTGCCGGGCGGTATGGACGACGTGTGCGTGGCGCGCGGCCAGGCCGATACCTCGGCACTCGCCGATGCCTATCGTGCGGCGCTGGGCGCAAGCAAGGCCGCGACCGAGAAAGCGCAGGTGGCACTCGATGCCATCGACGCGTTTGAGGCGAGCGGCAAAACCATGGAGGATGCGGCGCGACTCATGATGTCGTGCAGCATGCCTCGGGCGAGCAAGGCGTTTCCTAAGGAGCAGGTGGAGCTGCTCAAGGCCGAGGCCGCCGATGCATTTATCAATATCGTGCTTGCCTGCGGCGGTCCGGCGCTCGATGCGCTGGTGGGGCTTGCTCGTGCTGTGGAGGCGGAATACCGCGCGCTGAAGGCCGGCCAGTCCGCGCTCGATAACAACGACCTACTGCGTATGGCGTACGAGGCGCTGCGCGACTACCCGGCTATTCGAGCGGCCTATGAGGGCCGCTTTAAGATGGTCATGATCGATGAGTTCCAGGATACCGACCAGATGCAGGTCGATTTGATCCGTTACCTGACGGGCGCGGGGGAGCGCGCACTGTGTACCGTGGGCGATGCGCAGCAGTCGATCTACCGCTTCCGTGGTGCCGAGGTCGAGGTGTTCCGTCGCCAGGAGCGCAAAGTGGGCTCCTCTGCTGC
Organism: uncultured Collinsella sp.; assembly: GCA_902464495.1. Lineage (GTDB taxonomy): Bacteria > Actinomycetota > Coriobacteriia > Coriobacteriales > Coriobacteriaceae > Collinsella. The sequence goes on from CABQJK010000007.1 coordinate 44,036, forward strand.
GCCCGAGACGGCTGTCGCATCCGATGCCCCCGCCGGCGAGCTCGTCAAGCTTGTACGCAACTTCCGCAGCCACGACGAGGTGCTGCGCTATGTGGCGCGCGTCTTTGACGGCGACACCGGTGGTTTGATGCAGGGGTTCTTGGATCTTGAACCGAGCGACGAACGCGAGGACAAGCTCAAGGCGAAGGCATCGCGCCGCCAGGCGATCTTCGTTGCCGGTGGCAGTACGCAGGAGCGAACGCAGGCGAAAGCTCGCGCGATTGCGGAGCGATTCCAAGCACTCGTTAAAGCGGGCCAGCCCCAGGGCAGCATGGTCCTGCTGCTGGGCCGCATGACCAACGCCGATGTCTATGCGCAGGCCTTCCGCGACCAGGGGCTCGACTGCGTGATCGCAGGCGGCTCGGTCTTTGCCCAGGCAGCCGAGGTGCAGACGGTGCGTGCCCTGGTCTGCGCACTCGCCAATCCGGCCGATACGGCGCAGGGCCTTATGCCGCTGCTGGCATCGCCGATGTTTGCGCTGGGCGCCCAGGAGTTTTTGGCGCTGGCGACCAAGCTTGACGATCAGACGGGGGAGACCTCGCGCCGCAACATCGATGCGGGCATCATGAGCGATTCCGATGTGCCGGGTTTGCAAGACTTGTCGCTCGTGACGCGCGCCCGCGAGGTGCTGCGGTATGCGCTTCGTCGCGTGGGCCGCGATTCGTTCGCCGCCATCGCGCGCGATACTGTCAACGCCTCCGGCTGGTTTGTGCGTCTGGCACAGCGTGGTCCCGAGGGCAAGGCCATTGCCGCCAACGTGCTTAAGGCGCTCGATGCCGTGGCCGAGGCGGAGGCCGAGCTCGGTAACTCGCCGCGTTCCATTGCGCTTGCCTTCGACCGCTTCTTGGCGGGCAAGGAGGCCCCAGGCGCCCTCAACGAGGAGGGCGACGGCGCGGTGCGCATCATGACGGTGCATGCGTCCAAGGGTCTGGAGTATCCGGTCGTAGCGGTTGCCGAGTGTTTTGGCGTGCGCAAATCGTCCGGTGCGGCTCAGATGGGGCGTGTCGAGGGCGGAGCACAGGTCGTGGCGCTGCCGGCACGCTTCGACGGCGTTAAACTCGCGGACGGCACGTTCGTGAAGGGCGATGACGTCAAAAAGCAGTTTGAGCACGCGTTTAAGGGCAAGGGCACGTCGCTGTGGCTGCCGCCAGAGCTCATGGAGGACGTCTGTGCGACGGGCTCTCCCGCCGAGGCATTTGCCCGCCTGCGTAACGACGACCTGCAGCTTTCGCTCGAGGAGCGGGCTCGCTTGCTCTATGTCGCCATGACGCGTGCGCGAGAGCTGGTCATTCTGGCGATGGATGCCGGCGTGAGCCGCGGCAAGCTGTGCGCGCCGACCTTCGACGTCGAGACCGATCTGACCTATGACGTGCTGCGTCGTATTCTGCCTACCGACGCTCTGGACATGCCGCAGCTCGATGCCGACCGCCTGGTGTTCGACAACTCCAAGCCGGGCGACTACGAGCTCATCTCGCTGGCGGACTTTACGTTTGGCGAGCAGGCGTTTGAGGCCAATGCTTCTCTGGATGCCGAGGGCAGGCTTGTCCGCGGCGATGCGGAGCCGGAGGGCGCCGGTGCGGATGCCCGCGCCGCCGTTCCCGGCCCTGCCGACCCCGAGCCCGATGCGTTTGAGCTCGTGTATCCCCGGACGGTGGGCGTGCGCATGGGCGCCTGCCCGTATCCGGCGCGCGATTCGTACAGCTACTCGTCAATTGCCGCGGCGCTGCATGCCGAGTCCGAGGACCGTGCCGCCGAGGCGCACACGCCCATGGACGAGGCCGGCGATGATGCGGAGTCGGATGGTTCCGAGATGACGGATGTAGGCGTGGCCGCCGTTGAGCCCGCCGGCAACCCCATGGCGCTGGGCTCGGCGTTCCATGCCGCCTGCCAGTGGCTGATCGAGATGGGTGCCGATGCGCTGCCCGCCGAGCGTGCCGACGCCCTGGCTCGCCTGTGGCGCCTGACGCCGGAACAGCGCGAACGCTTCGACGTTGCCCTGGATCGCTGGCTCAAGTCGGCGGTCCGTGCCGAGCTGCTTGCCTGGCCGTGCGTTCGCGCCGAGGTGCCGTTCTTTTCGCTGGGCTGCGAGGACGAGGACATCGCTCGCTACGGTGCATATGCCGAGGGCGCCATCGATGCTTTGGCGACGAACCCGGCGGATTCGTCATGCGCGCTGGTCATCGACTACAAGACGGGCGGCACGCCGGACGAGACGCCGGAACAGCTGCAGGAGAAGCACGCCCTGCAGGCGCGCGTCTACGCTGATGTTTTGCACAAGGCGGGCTTTGAGGCCGTGACCGTCAAGTTCGTCCGCGTGGAGCAAGTCGACCTCGCCAACCCGTGCGAGCCTCAGGTGGTCACCTACAGCCTCTAGCCCTCAATAACTTGCGGTGGAATACGGACTGTTTTGGCCAAAAAAGCCGCCAAACAGTCCGCATTTCACCGCAACTCAATAGGAGCCGTGTGGGTTTGGCTAGGTTCGGGTGCCGTCCGTGCCGTGCGGTAAAATCGTTCAGTCAGAACACGAACCCGCATCGGAGCTCATCACATGGCATTCGTCCATCTGCACAACCACACTGTTTTCTCTATGCTCGACGGCGCAACCCGTATCCAGGATATGGTCAATCGCGCCGTAGAGCTGGGCATGCCCGCCGTCGCCATTACCGACCACGGCTACATGTATGGCGTGCCCGACCTGGCGCTGGCCTGCGACGCCGTCAACCACAACACGCCCGAGTACAAAACCTGGAGTCACGACAAGGCCTTCTTGGAAAAGGGCCGCCGCGACGAGCTGGTGGAGCCCGATCCCGAGGAAAACCCGCGCGAGCATGCCCAGTATGTGAAGGACATGGCCATGTGGGACGAGAAGGGCAACATCGACGAGCTCAAGCCGCCCCTGGTCATCAAGCCCATCTTTGGCTGCGAGGTCTACTTTACGCCGGACGAGACGCTCGCCCGCGACCATAAGCCCGAGCTTTATCACATGATCCTTCTGGCTAAGGACCAGGAGGGCTACGTCAACCTGATGCAGACGGTCTCCGAGGCCGCCGTGCAGGGCTTTTACTACAAGCCACGCGTGACGCTCGACAACCTGCGCCGCCACGCCAAGGGCATGATCTGCACCAGCGCCTGCATCGCGGGCATCATTCCCAAATACATCGACCGCGGTGACATGGAGGGCGCCATCAAGTGGGCCGAGACCTTCCGTGATACCTTCGAACCTGGCGACTTTTATATCGAGATCCAGGAACACGGCATCACCACCGACAACGGCCTGACCGATGAGCAGATGGACCGCACGCTCATCGACATCGCCAAGCAGGTAGGCGTCAAGGTCATCGCCACCAACGACTTCCACTACCTGCGCCGCGAGGACGCTCCCGTGCAGGACGTCATCATGTGCATCGGCATGAACGCCAAGGTCGACGACCCCAACCGCATGCGCATGACCGGCTCGGAGTTTTACATGAAGACCGAGGAGGAGATGCGGGCGATGTTCCCGTATTGCCCCGAGGCCTGCGACAACACGCTCGAGATCGCCGACAAGTGCTACGTCGAGCTGGACTGGGACTCCATCATCCTTCCGCGCTTCCCGTTGCTCGACCCCGGCGAGACGCACGAGAGTCAGTTCCGCCGCGAGTGCGAGAAGGGCCTGCGCCAGCACTACGGTGACGACTGGGCCACGCGCGAGATCGGTGGCGTCAACATCAAAGAGCGCTTTGAGTACGAATACAAGGTCATCTGCGACAAGGGCTTTGCCGCCTACTTTTTGATCGTCGCCGAGTACGTGCAATGGGCCAAGGACAACGGCATCGGCGTCGGCCCCGGCCGTGGCTCGGCCGCCGGCGCTATCGTCGCCTACGCCATGAACATCACCGCGTTCGACCCGCTCGAGAACGGTCTGATGTTCGAGAGGTTCCTGTCCCCGCAGCGTACCGAGATGCCCGATATCGATATGGACTTCGACGATGAGCGGCGCCTCGAGGTCGTGGAGCACGTTCGCCAGCTCTACGGCCCCGAGAAGGTCACCCACGTCATCACCTACTCGACCATTAAGGCCAAGCAGGCTATCAACGACGCCGCGCGCGTCCTGGACTACCCGGTCTACATGGGCCAGCGCCTGTCCAAGATGGTCTCGAGCGACCCCAAGGTCAAGCTCAAGCAGGTGCTCGAAAAGCAACCCGGCAAAGAGGATCTGTTTAACCCCGATTTTGCTGAGGCATATAAAAAGGACGACGACGCCCGCCGCATCATCGACACGGCGCTCTCGATTGAGGGCCTCACCCGTGGCGAGGGCGTGCACGCGTGCGCCGTTCTGATCTGCCGCGACCCCGTCAACGAGCATGTGCCCACCAAGCTCGACACCAAGGGCGGCGTCGAGATTACCCAGTACGAGGGTCATACCGTTGCCGATATGGGCCTGCTCAAGATGGACTTCTTGGGCCTGCGCACGCTGACGGTTATCTCTAAGGCCAAGGCAAACATAAAAAAGAACTTCGGCATCGACATCAAAGAGGAAGAGATTCCCTTTGACGACCCCGAGATCTTTAAGCTCATGGGTTCCGGCCACACCGCCGGCGTCTTCCAGGTCGAGTCCGCCGGCATGACGGCCACGATCAAGAACATGAAGCCCACCGAGTACAAGCACGTCGTAGCATTGATCGCCCTGTACCGCCCGGGCCCGCTGGGCGCCGGCATGGTCTCGTCCTACATCAACCGTATGAACGGCAAGGAGCCGGCGGTTTCCTACGACGACCGCCTGGACGACATCCTGGGCGAAACCTACGGCACCATGGTCTACCAGGAGCAGGTTATGCTCATCTCCGTCGAGATGTGCGGCTTCTCCAAGGGCGAATCGGACTCGCGTATCCGTAAACCCGTGGCTAAAAAGAAGATCAAGCTGCTCACGTCGACGGTGCTCCACTGGGAGGATGGCTCGGACGAGACCACCTACGACCACTGGATGAACGGCGCTATCAAGAACAACTACACGCGCGAGGTCGCCCAGAAGATTTGGGACGATGTTCTCGAGTTCGCATCCTACGCCTTCAACAAGTCGCACTCCGCCGGCTACGCCATTCTGGTTATGCAGACGGCATGGCTCAAGGCGCACTATCCGCACGAGTACATGGCGGCTGTTCTGACGTCCTACACGGGCAAGACCGACAAGATCGTGCACTACGTCTCGGCGTGCCGTCACGACGGCATCCCCGTGCTGTCGCCAGACGTCAACGAGTCCGGCACCGAGTTCACGGCTACCAAGGAGGGCGTGCGCTTTGGTCTGGCCGGCATCCGCGGCGTGGGCACCGGCGTGGCGCAGGCGATTATCGCCGAGCGCGAGGCGGGCGGCCCGTTTAAGACGCTGCACGACTTTGTCGAGCGCGTGGACTCGAGCCAGGCCAACCGTCGCGTGATCGAATCGCTCATCAAGGCAGGCGCCTTCGACTCCACGGGGTATCCGCGTCGCCAGATGATGCACTTTGTGGATAAGAACAACCCCGAGAACATCATCGATGCCGCGGTGAAGCGCCAGAAGGATCGCGCGAGCGGTCAGACGTCGTTCTTTGATATGTTTGGCGACGTTGAGGGCTCGGGCTTTGAGGTGAGCGTGCCCGATCCGGACGGTCAGGAGTGGGATCGCCACCTTAAGCTGAGCCAGGAGAAGGAGGTTCTGGGCATCTATGTCTCGGACCACCCGCTGCGCCCGTTTGAGTATGCGCTAGCCAAGGCGCGCGACTTCTCGTTCTCGCAGATCGATACCGGCTACGAAGTGCAGAACCCCACGGGCGGCACCATCAACCAGGAGATTCCCGAGGGCAAGGCGCTGTGGTGGGCCGGCATGGTCTCGAGCGTGTCCAAGCGCGTGACCAAAAACGGCGACCCCATGGGTATTGTGCAGCTCGAGGACATGGAAGGCGAGGCCACCGTCGTCGTCTTCCCCAAGACCTACAAGGAGGCCGAGGGGTATCTGTACGGCGAGGTCGATCCCGAGACCGGCGCGCAACTGTCCGACGCGTTTGTACGCATTAAGGGCAAGCTCGAGCGCTCGGACCGCGGCGACCAGATCATCGCGCAGGAGATCGTGCCGCTGGAGCTCAACGAGGAGAACAACAAGCCCAAGGTGTTTGAGGTCATGGTGCCCAACAGCCGCTTTAGCCAGGGCAATATGGCGCGTCTTGCCACGGTGCTTACCACCAACCCGGGCGGTGACCGCGTGGAGATCTTTATCGAGCAGGTGGACGGGCGTGTGCTGCGCGCCGAGGTGCCTGCCAAGGTCAACGCGCGCTCGATTCCGCTGCTGGCCGAGGCCAAGGCGATTGTGGGCAACCAGGGACGCGTGACGGTTATCTAAGCTACCCCGTGTGAGATTGGAGGAAGTGATGGCGCAGGGGACGTTTGTGCAGGCGCTCCGGAAAGAGGCTGCGCTGAGTGGCACCTTTATGAAGGGCCGCTCGCTCATGCTCAACGGTGCCGTGCTGTCGATCGAGGACAGCGGCTCGCGCTTCTCCAAAAACGTGACGGTCGAGGGCACGGTGCGCGGCTCGCGCGGCGACCTGTACAAGACGCACGTGGCGCTCGATATGGACGAGCACGAGGTGGTCGACTACGACTGCGACTGCCCCGCTGCCTATCGCTATCCCGGTATGTGCAAGCACGCTATTGCCACGGCGCTGGCGTACCTGGACGCTAGCGGCATTGAGCCTGTTGAGGGGCTGCGCACGCCGGTTCGCACGTTTACGGCGCAGCCGAAACAGCCCGCGCGTGCCGCGTCCGCCGCGCCGGCCGTCAACCCCAACTTTCCCTTCCCGGCGCCCGTCCCCACGAGCCCGAGCCTTGTGGCGGCGCTTTCCGATCTTTCGGACGCGCGCATGGATGAGCTGGCGAGCATGCGCCGCAAACTTGCCGGTGCCGTTGATCCCGACGCCCCCAAAGCGGCGTTGGAGCCCTCGTTGGTGCCGTACTACAATCCGCTGTTCGCTGACCGCTTTAGCTGGGCGCTCGAGTTCCGCATTCGCTGTGGATCGGTCTCCTACGTGGTCAAGGACATCGACGGCATGGCCGATGCCTACGTGCGCGGCGGCACGTTCTCCTATGGCAAGAAGCTCACGTTTGTCCATTCACCTGAGGCCTTTGACGAAACATCGGCAAAGCTGCTCAACCTTGTTGTGACGACAGTTGCCTATCTCGATGACATCACAAGCTCGCGTTCGGCGTCGTACGACTTTGCCCGCAGCGGTTTTGTTGCCGAGCGTCAGTTGCCGCTGTCCGAGCATAGCATCGTATATGTGCTGGACCTGCTGCGCGGCCAGATCATCTCCTTTGAGCCCGCCTGGTCGCGGGGGACGACGACGCATCGCACCTACGACGTGGCGGTTGAGCTGTCTCCGCAAGGGGAGGACGAGGCGTCCGCTAAGCGCCCACCGCTGCTTGCCGCCAAAATCGCGCCGGCGGCTGGTGGTAGCTATGACCTGCGCCTGCCCGCCGATGCGTACTGTTTTGCCTCGGGCGACGTTGCCTATCTGATCGACTCGCATCGCGCGCTCCGTGCCGATGCGGCGTTTGCTCAGCATGCCGCGCCATTCCTTTCGCGTCTGCTGCCTTGCCGCACGCCGGTCCATATCGCCGCCGAACAGGTGGGCGAGTTCTGCCGCATGGCGCTGCCCGTGCTGCGCGAATACACCGACCTCACCGCTCCTGCCGTGCTCGACACCGTGGCGCCCGAGCCGAGCTTTGCTATGGCGATCGGCGTCGACGATGGGCTCGTGACCTGCAAGATTACGGTTACCTACGGCGATTGGTCGGCGGATCTCTTTAGCCTGGGCGCTCCGGGCAGTCCCTTCGAAGAGCAACGCCCCGGCGTGCCGCCCCGCGACGAGATAGCGGAGTTTCGCGTTATGGATACAGCGGCTCTGTACTTCGATTTCTACGAGGGCGGTCTGGCGTTTGAGGAGCGCGATGATGAGAGCTTGTTCTGCCTGCTGACCGAGGGTCTGTCCGCCCTGTCCGAGTTGGGTGAGGTCATGCTCAGCGACCGTCTGCGCCAGATTTCGGTGCGTCCCGCGCCCAAACTCTCGGTTCGTGCGACCGTCAAGAGCAATCTGCTCGATGTCGAGCTGGGCGCGAGCGGGCTTTCGGCGGCAGATCTTGCCATCTATCTGGACTCGTACAAGCGCCATCAGACGTTTGCGCGCCTGACGTCCGGCGACATCGTGCGCCTGGATGAGGGAGCGCGCGCTGCGTTTGGCCTTGCCGAGGACCTGGGTGTCGATGCCGTCGACCTGCTCGACGGCGTGTCGCTTCCCGCGTCGAGCACCCTGTTCGTCGATAGCATGCTCGCGCGCACGCCGGCGCTCGAGGCCGATCGCGACGCCGCGTTCCGCCGCACCGTCGAGCGCCTGGACACGCTCGGCAAGATGGACTTTACGGTGCCGGCATCCCTTAAGGCCACGCTGCGTGGCTACCAGATCGATGGCTACCAGTGGCTCGGCTCGCTCGAGCATCTGGGCCTTGGCGGCATCTTGGCCGACGATATGGGCCTGGGCAAAACGCTGCAGATGATCGCGCATATCCTGGCGCGCGTGGAGTCGGGGGATACCAAGCCCACACTCGTGGTGTGCCCCGCGTCGCTCGTGTACAACTGGACTGCCGAGCTGGAGCGCTTTGCGCCTTCGCTCGACGTGTGCGCCATCGTGGGCGCCAAGGCGCAGCGCCGCGTGCAAATTGCCGGCGCCGCCGAACATAACGTGGTCGTGACCTCGTATGATCTCATGCGCCGCGATATCGACGAGTATGCCGAGCAGGACTTTGCCCGCGTGGTACTCGACGAGGCCCAGTACATTAAAAACCCGCTCACCCAGGTGGCGCGCGCCGCCAAGCGTCTGCCCGCCGGTGTGCGCTTTGCCCTGACGGGTACGCCCATCGAAAACCGCCTGTCCGAGCTCTGGAGCATCTTCGACTTTTTGATGCCGGGCCTTTTGGGGACGCGCGAGTCGTTTGCCAAGCGCTTTGAGAGCCCCGTCGAGCATGCCGAGGGTGACAGTGCCGCTCGCCTGCAGGCGCTCGTGTCGCCGTTTGTGCTACGCCGCGTAAAGGAAGACGTGGTGGCCGATCTACCCGAAAAGATCGAGGACACCGTCATGGCACAGCTCACCGGCGAGCAGCGCAAGCTCTACCTGGCCAACCAGGACCGCATCGCCCAGCAGGTGCAGCACCGCGAGGCTGGGGAGTTTAAGAAGGACAAGCTCAAGGTGCTCGCCGAGCTCACCAAGCTGCGCCAGATCTGCTGCGACCCGCACTTGCACTACGAGGACTACAAGTCGGGGAGTGCCAAGCTCGACGCTTGCATGGAGCTTGTGCACGGAGCGATTGACGGCGGGCACCACATCCTGCTGTTTAGCCAGTTTACGGGCATGCTCGATATCATCGGCAAGCGCCTGGCCAAGGAGGACATCGGCTTTCTTAAGCTCACGGGCGCTTCGTCCAAGGAAAGCCGCGCCAAGATGGTCGCGCAGTTCCAAGCGCGCGAGGTGCCGGTCTTTTTGATCTCGCTCAAGGCGGGCGGCGTCGGCCTCAACCTGACTGCCGCCGACGTGGTCATCCACTACGACCCGTGGTGGAACGTGGCCGCGCAGGACCAAGCGACCGACCGTGCCCACCGCATTGGCCAGCAGCACACCGTGACCGTGTACAAGCTCATCGCCAAGGACACGATCGAGGAGCGCATCATGCAGATGCAGGAGTCCAAACGCGACCTGGTCAACAGCGTGCTCGGCGGCGACGGCATCTCGTCGGCGCTGTTTACCCGCGAAGATGTTCTGGCACTGCTGGGCGGCGACGGGCGCTAGCTGCGCGCGGGGTGGGACTGCTGGAGTGGGCAGGACGGTCGACGCATTTTGGCCCGACCGCTTGCCTGATCCGTTATGTGTTCATTTGCAATGCCATGGATGGTTTGTCTGCCTTTGGGCATAAGAACCATCAAGAACATTGGCACATCAGCAAAGGAGAACATCATGGCGAAATTCTTTAAGGACCCCAATGGCAAGCTCATTGCCGCCCTTGGCAACGACGTTGCAACCCCTGCCGGCTGCACGGAGCTGACCGCGAACACCGAGGATGCGGCGCACGAGAAGCACGTGCCGGTCGTCGAGAGCGAGCGTGACGGTCACGTGATCCGCGCACGCGTGGGCTCGGTCGAGCACCCCAGCCTGCCCGAGCACTATATTGAGTGGATCGCTCTTGAGGCCGAGGGCCGCTTAGAGGTCCATTACCTTGAGCCCGGCATGAAGCCCGCGACGTTTTTTGCCGGCGGCTCCAAGACCGGTACCGTCTATGCCTATTGCAACCTGCACGGGCTGTGGTCCGCGACGTTCTAGGAGCGTGCCCCCGCTCGGGGTATCATAGCTAGCATATGCACATGCGAGCGCCGACTGCATCATGCGGCCGGCGCTTTTACTACGATTTCGATGGTTTACGACGGAAAGGGCTGAGCCATGAAGCTCGCACTTGCACAGATCGATATGCGCCTGGGTGATATTGAGGGCATTTGCGGTCGCATCGAGGACCAGGCGCGCCTGGCCCACGAGCGCGGTGGGCGCGTGCTGTGCGTGCCGGCTCCGCTCTTTATGGGGGCCCTGCCCGGCGGCCTGGTAGGCGCTGCCGACTTTGAGCACGACATGCTGACGGGTCTGACCGGCGTCGCCGAGCGTATCCAAGAGCTCGATATGATCTGCATCGTGCCCGCGGCGGTTTCGTTTGAGGGCCAGCCGTTGCTCGACTACATGATGCTCAAGGACGGTCGCGTGGTGCCCGCGCGCGCAAGCATTGCCCTGCAACGCGGCGAGAACAACGACGCGCGTTGGGCGCCGCCGGTGTTCGATGTGGACGGTGTGCGCATTGCGGTGATCTTCGACCTGGACCGCGAGCTCGAGATGCTGCCGACTGGCGTCGACCTCATTGCCTATTTCCAGTTCAACGCATTCGATATGACCGACCGCGAGACCGCTGCCGTTGCCGCCGTGCGCAGTGGAGCCTACCGCAAGATCGCATCCAAGCGTAGCGTGTGGTTTGCCTGCATGGCGCCGGTCGGTGCGTACGACGAGTCGGTGTATACCGGCGGGTCGTTTGTGCTCGATGACTGCGGCCGCGTGGTGGCCCAGGCGCCGTGTTTTGAGGAGAGCCTGCTGGTCCAGGAGATTCAGCGCGGCGTGATGCTCGACGCTCTGGAGGACCATGAGCTGCCCGAGTTTCGCTCCGAGGAGTGGCTGTGGCAGGCGCTGGTACTTGCCGTGCGCGACAACGCCCGCGCCCACGGTACGTCGCGCGCCGTGGTGGCGCTCGAGGGCGACCTGCCGTCGTCCCTGCTGGCAGCGCTTGCCGTCGATGCCCTGGGTCCGCGCAATGTGATCGGCCTGGTGCTGGGGCGCAACCGCATCTTTACGCCGGCGCAGGAAGAGGCCGAGGCTGCCCGCTGTGCCGCCGTCCGCGCCATCGCCGAGCGTCTGCACATTCGCACCGTCGAGCGCGATGCGCCGGATGCGGCGCGTGTGCTCGATCGCGACGTGTCGGCGGGCGATGCCGAGCGCCTGCGCTCGCGTACGCTGGGCCTCATGCTGGAGGACACGGCGCTCGAGTTGGGTGCGATGGCGCTGAGCCCGCTGTCCAAAACCGAGTACGCGCTGGCGGCGCCGGCGCTTTGCGGCGGCTACCAGGGCGATTACGCGCCCTTTGGCGATGTGTACCTGTCGACGCTTGAGTTTGTGGCGCGCGTGCGCAACCGCACGTCTGCCGTGGTGCCCCAAGAGCTCGTGACGCTCAACGCGGTGGAAGATTGTATGGAGCGCGTGCTAGCGCAGGCGCTCTCGACGCTCGACGGTCCGGTCGATATGCTCGACCGCGCGGCACAGCTGCTCGGTGGGCTCGAGCCGGGTGAGGTCGATGGTGCGCTCGAGGCGCACGTGGACCACAATCGATCTTTCGACGACATCCCGATGGCCGCCGGCAAGCCTGAGGCCTGCTCGCTGCTGCTGATGCTCGTGCGTCAGGGCGAGGCCGCTCGCCGCCAACTGCCGACGGCGCCGATCGTCTCGGCCCGTTCGTTTGCCGAGCGCGCCTGGCCGTACATGCTTGCGTGGTCCGATCTGGGGCTCAACGGCAAGGAGCGCATGACGGTTGATTCGCTGGCGCGCGCCGAGGTGCGTCGCTTTGCCGACGAGGATGCGAGCGAGCGCATGCGAAGTGAGATGATGGGTGTGCTCGGTGAGCTGCTGGGTATTTCGCCCGAGCAGATGGAGGAGCTTCGCTCCGAGGACGGTCAGCGCCGTCTGCACGAGGGCATGAAGAAGTTTGAGGGCGAGGTCCAGGACGCCATCGATAAGATGATGGGCGGTCAGGGCGGCTCGCAGGGTGGGCCCCAGGGTGGCCCGATGCCGCATCCGCCGGTGGATCCCCGTCAGTTTCCTTTTTTCTCGCAGAACTAACTATGGGATAGGATTCGCTTTCAACCCCGACACTTCAACTAAGTATCTTGGTCCCGTTGTGTTATTCTAGAACAGACGTTCGTGAATAGTGCGCGGGGCCTTGCCTTGCGCTCGGCAAAAGGCGAGGGGAGGCTGGCTTGGTTATTTTGGGTATCGACCCCGGTTTGGCCCATACGGGTTGGGGGATTATCGAGGAGCGGCGCGGCGAGGTTCGCTGTCGTGCCTACGGTTGTATCGAGACCAGTGCAGGAAGCCCGCTCGCAGTGCGCCTGTCGCACATTGCCCGCGATCTTAAGGATGTCGTCGAACGGTACCGCCCCGATACCGCTGCCATCGAGAGCATCTACTTTGGCGCCAACGTTCGTTCGGCCATCCCCACGGCGCATGCCCGCGGCGCCGCGCTCGTGGCGCTTTCGGAATGCGCGCTCGAGATCGGTGAGTACACGCCCATGCAAATCAAGCAAGCTGTGGTGGGCACCGGCGCCGCGGACAAGCGGCAGGTCGCCTACATGGTGCGCACGCTCACGCAGCTCGACCACGACCCGCATCCCGACCATGCCGCCGATGCCCTGGCTTGCGCCATCTGCCACGTAAACCTCAGCCGTACCCGCGCCCTTACTGGCGGCGAGTTCTATCAACAGAGAGGAACCGGATACTGATGATCTCCCAGCTCCATGGAACGCTTGTCGAGGCCACGATGAGCTCGGCCGTTGTCGATGTGTCGGGCGTGGGCTTTGAGCTCGGCATCTCGGGCAGCACCGCTGCCACGTTGCCGACGCCCGGCGGCGAGGTTCGCCTCTACACGCGCATGCAGGTGCGCGAGGACGCCATGACGCTCTTTGGGTTTGCCTCCAAGGACGAGCGCACGATGTTCGACCGGCTCGTGTCCGTCTCGGGTGTTGGTCCGCGCCTGGCACTCGCCGTGCTTTCCACCTATACCGTGGGACAGCTGTATTCGCTGGTAATGGCCGAGGACGACAAGGGCATGGCCAAGGTGCCCGGCGTGGGCAAAAAGACGGCGCAGCGCCTGATCTTGGAACTCAAGAGCACCTTTGCCAAGGACAAGGGCTTTGTGCCGGTCGATGTGATTCCCGGGCAGGTTGCGATGCCCGTGCCCGCCGCCGCTCCCTCTGCCATCGACGATGCCCGTGCGGCGCTCCTTTCCATGGGCTTTAGCCCGCAGGAGACCGATGTCGCCCTGAGCGGGTATGATGGGCAGGATATGCGTGTCGAGGACCTGCTCGGCGCGGCGCTTAAGCGACTCGGAATGGATGCGTGATGTGGGAAGCCGATGACTCTCAGGACCTGTGGGCGACGCCCGGCAACTCGCCGGCGGCATCCATGGCGCACGGCGAGCGCATGGTGGGCTCGGAGCTGACGGCCGAGGACCTCGATGTCGACCGCACCTTGCGCCCCCAGCGCCTGGACGATTACTGCGGCCAGGAGCACATCAAGCAGAGCCTGCGCGTGTTGATCGAAGCGGCGCAGAGCCGTGGCGAGACGCTCGACCACGTGATCTTCTCGGGCCCTCCGGGTCTGGGCAAGACCACGCTGGCTACGGTTATCGCCAACGAGCTGGGCGCTCAGATCAAGACGACGAGCGGCCCCGCTATTGCGCGCACCGGCGACCTGGCAGCCATCCTTACTAACTTGCAGCCGGGTGATGTGCTGTTTATCGACGAGATCCACCGCCTCAACCGTTCGGTCGAGGAGGTCCTGTACCCCGCGATGGAGGACTTTGCCCTCGATATCGTGATTGGCAAGGGCCCGGCGGCGCGCTCGATTCGCCTGGATATTCCCAAGTTTACGCTGGTAGCGGCAACGACCCGCTCAGGCATGTTGACCGGCCCGTTGCGCGACCGCTTTGGCATTTCATATCGCCTGGATTACTACACGGTCGAGGAGCTCGCGCAGATTGTGACGCGCTCGGCGACTATCCTGGGTGTGACAATAGACCATCCGAGCGCGCTCGAGATCGGCTCACGCTCGCGTGGCACGCCGCGCTTGGCTAACCGTCTGCTCAAGCGCGTGCGCGACTATGCGCAGGTGCGTGGCAACGGTCCCATCGAGCTGGACATTTGCCGCCAGGCGCTCGAGTTCTTCGAGATCGATGAGCTCGGTCTGGACTGGATGGATATTCGCATTTTGGAGACGCTCGCTAAGACGTTCTCCGGTCGTGCCGTGGGACTTACGACCCTTGCCAGCGCGGTGGGCGAGGACCCGGGCACGCTCGAGGATGTCTATGAGCCCTATTTGCTGCAGTGCGGGTTGATGATTCGTACGCCGCAGGGCCGTCAGGCAACCCTTCGCACCTTTGAGCACCTGGGGATTGAACCTACCGTTTAGGGCGCTTTGTTTTGGCGGGCTGTTGGGCTATCGCTGGGCATTGGATAAACATATCGCCATTCATCGGTTACGGGTGTTTTACTATTGCGCGCCCGTGCTATGCTGAATTGGTCTTTTTCTCATTCGGTAACGAAAGGACCGCCCATGCCTACTGACATCGAAATCGCACGTTCTGTCACGCCGCTGCCTATTACCGAGGTGGCCAAGAACGCCGGCGTCGACGTTAAGCACCTTATTCCGTACGGCTTCGACAAGGCTAAGGTCGACTATTCACTGCTCAACGAGCCGACTGATCACCAGGCCAAGCTCGTTCTCGTGACCGCTATCAACCCAACGCCTGCGGGCGAGGGCAAGACCACCACGACCATCGGTCTGGCCGACGGCCTGCGCCGTCGCGGCGTCAAGAGTGCCGTGGCCCTGCGCGAGCCTTCGCTCGGCCCCGTCTTTGGCGTAAAGGGCGGTGCCGCCGGCGGCGGTTGGGCCCAGGTCATCCCCATGGAGGACATCAACCTGCACTTTACCGGCGATTTCCATGCCATCGGCGCCGCCAACAACCTGCTGGCCGCCATGCTCGACAATCATATTCAGCAGGGCAACCAGCTCGGCATCGACGTTAAGCGCATCACCTGGAAGCGCGTCGTCGACATGAACGATCGCCAGCTGCGCCACGTCATCGACGGCATTGGTGGTAAGGCTCAGGGCGTGCCACGCGAGGACGGCTTCGACATCACCGTTGCCTCCGAGGTCATGGCAATCCTGTGCCTGTCCACGAGCATCAACGACCTCAAGGAGCGCTTGGGCGAGATTGTCGTCGGCTACAGCTATGCCGGCGAGCCCGTCCGCGCCCGCGACCTTAAGGCCCAGGGCGCCATGGCGGCCCTACTTAAGGATGCGCTCAAACCCAATCTGGTCCAGACGCTCGAGGGTACGCCTGCGTTTGTCCACGGCGGTCCTTTCGCCAATATTGCCCACGGCTGCAACTCCATCATGGCTACGCGTATGGCCATGCGCTTTGGCGATGTCGCCATTACCGAGGCCGGCTTTGGCGCCGACCTGGGTGCCGAGAAGTTCTTCGACATTAAGTGCCGCATGACGGGCGTTCGTCCCAGCGCCGTCGTGGTCGTCGCGACCGCTCGCGCGCTTAAATACAACGGCGGTGTCGCCAAGGCCGACCTCAACGAGGAGAACCTCGAGGCCCTCAAGGCTGGCATGCCCAACCTGCTGCGTCACGTCGACAACATTCAGAACGTGTACGGCTTGCCCTGCGTGGTTGCCATCAACCGCTTCCCGACGGACACCGAGGCCGAGCTTGCTCTGATCGAGTCCGAGTGCCAGAAGCTCGGTGTCAACGTCAAGCTGTCCGAGGTTTGGGCCAAGGGCGGCGAGGGCGCGCTTGAGTTGGCCGATGAGGTCATGCGCCTGATCGAGCAGCCGAGCGAGCTCAAGTTTGCCTACGAGGACGGCGCCGATGTGGCTGATGCCCTTGAGGCCGTTGCCACCAAGGTCTACCGCGCCGATGGCGTCGACTTTACGCCGGCTGCCAAGCGCCAGCTCGCAGAGCTGCGCGAGAACGGCTTTGGCAACCTGCCGGTGTGCGTGGCCAAGACGCAGTACAGCTTTAGCGACAACGCCAAGGCACTCGGTGCCCCCGAGAACTTCCGCATCACGGTGCGCGAGCTCAAGGTTTCTGCCGGTGCCCACTTTGTGGTCGCGCTGACCGGCAGCGTTCTGACCATGCCGGGCCTGCCCAAGGTTCCCGCGGCCGAGAACATCGATGTCGACAACGACGGCAACATCACCGGCCTGTTCTAAGCCGACAACCTCATAGCTGCTTGCCCGCCCCGCCGTGCCACCAAGGTCCGGCGGGGTTTTTGATCTCGAATGCCGCGCATGTCTTGTAGATACCGGCGGGCTTTGCCCATCATAGGCCTTTGCGCGGGTAGAATGCATGGATAACTTGATGCTTACGGGCGACGGAAAGGAATCGTTGCATGGATCAGGATAAGACGACCGTGATGGGCGGCTACGGCTCCGCGCAGGCTGGCGACAGCGCCGATGCGACCCGCGTTGTGCCCGGTCCCGGTTATGCCGACCCTGCTGCGACGCAGCCTTCTGCCGAGCCTACTCGGGTTATGGGTTATGGCGACGCGGCGCAGGACCCTTATGCCGCCTCTCCGCAAAGCCCCTATGGCAACGCGGTGCCGGACCCGTTTGATTACGCGCCGCAGAATCCCTATGCCGCCTCGGCGCCGGGTCCCTATGATGGCCTGCCGCAAAATCCCATTCCACAGCCTCAGCAGACGACGTATATGCCGCGTACGTCGCAGTCTCGCTATGAGTCGCGCGAGCCGTATCGCGAGTACCCCAAGTCGATTCCGCAATATGGCGAGGACGAGGAGAAGAAGCCGTCGCGTTCGTCGAGCGTGATCAAGAAGATTCTCATCGTGCTGGCGATCTTCTTTGCGCTGTCGGTTGTGTTTGCCATCGTGTCGGGCATGCTCAACAAGCGAGGGAGTTCAACGGCCGATGCCACTGCCGAGCAAACCGAGTCCGCCTCGTCTAGCACCGTCGATCTGGGCGACATCCCGGGGCAGTACTGGTCCAACGCCAAGAAGCTTCTCAAGTCGCGCGGCGCCGACCTTTCGAATGCCGTGGTCCTGACTGACGACGGCTCAACGCCTGTCGTCGATGCCAATTGGGTCGTTACTTCTGCCTACTATAACGACAATGGCAGTCTCGAGATTCAGCTAACGCACAAGGGCAACTCGTCGGGCAACGCGTCCAGCGAGCAGGGCACCACGGACAGCTCGAGCTCCAACACGCTGGAGGACCTGAGCAACAAGGCACAGGAGTTGGGTGATAAAGCCCAGCAGCTGGGCGACACGGCTCAGAATCTCGGCGATACCGCACAGAACCTGGGCGATATGGCAACGGATGCCTGGAACGCGCTGCAAAACGGCATTTCGGGCGCGCAGGGCAACTAGCGTCTAGGCGGGCTACAGCTGCTCGGCCGGGCGATCGGGTGAGCTAAAGCCCGAGTCAAACGTGACGACGCACGAGGCATCGGGCCGGCGCTCGTGCACAATGCGCGTGACGAGCTCCAGCAGCTCTTCGTCGGATATGTCAAAGCCGTCGGGGCGCACCAGGTCAAACGAGACGAAGCCGTCGTGCTCGTGCAGGTCGTGGATGGAGAGCGCGGGGTCGATCTGCATGACGCCACGTTTGACCCAGCCGCGCAGGTCATCGCCGATGGTGGCGATGGGGTCGCAGTGCAGTGTGATGCCGATGCCCATCTGGTGCTTGATGTCGTGCTCGATGGTGTCCAGGATCTCGTGGTGCTCAAATGCGTCGCCCTCGCCGGGCATTTCCACGTGCGCACTGGCAAATTGGCGACCGGGACCGTAGTCGTGCACCATCAGGTCGTGCGTGCCCAGGACCTGCGGATACGACATGATCTTGTCGCGGATTGTCTGGACAAGCTTAGGATCGGGCGCCTGTCCCAACAGTGGGCTGATGGCATCGCGCACCAGACCCATGCCGCTGATACAGATGAAGATGCCCACGCCCAGGCCTGCCCAGCCATCGAGGTCAAAGCCGGTTGTCTGCGAGATAAGCGCTGCCACCAGGACCGAGCCCGAGGTGATGACGTCGTTTTTGGAATCCTGCGCCGTGGCGATGAGCGTCTCGGAATCGATGCGGTTGCCCAGCGCGCGGTTGAACGCCGCCATCCAAAACTTGACGAGCATGGACAGAATAAGAGCTGCCATAGAGAGCGCCGAATACGCGGTGGGGGAGGGCTTGATGATCTTGGTGACCGACTCTAGGATCAGGTTGATGCCGACGGCGCAAACGAGAACGGCGACAAACAGCCCCGCTAGGTACTCGTAGCGGCCGTGGCCATAGGGGTGGCCTTCGTCTGCCGGGCGGCTGGCGAGGCGGAACCCGAGCAGGCTCACGATGTTGCTCGAGGCATCGGAGAGGTTGTTGAAAGCGTCGGCGATGAGGGAGACGGAGCCGGCGAGCAGGCCCGCGATGCCCTTGGCCAGGCACAGGGTGATGTTGAGGCCAATGCAGACGAGGCTTGCGGAAAAGCCCGCGTTGGTGCGGCAAGATGCATCGACCGGCTCGCTCTCGCTGCCGGGAACAAGCGTATGTACCAGCCGATTTACAAATAGCATAGCGGTCGTCCTCACAATCATGTTTAAGGGGATAGTGTAGCTCGCGCGGAGGCGCTGTGCACCGATGCTCAGAAAATGCAGCAATGGTCTGCCGGTGCTAACGAGCGAGCCTTCTCGTCTGCCTGGGTGGTCCATTTTGGGCCACATGGGTATGGGCGTGCGCCTGTTTGCTCGACATACTTAATGTCGACAGCCCCTGTGCAAAGGAGGACGTTTCCATGGACGAGATGTTTGCCATTAAATGTCAAAACTGCGGCGGCCCTATGTACTCGCACCAGGCTAAGCGCAGCTTTGAGTGCGCCTATTGCGGCGCGGTCATTCCGTGGCAGGCGGACGCCGGAGAGCCCAAGAGCGCTTTGGGCATTCGCCATACGCCGTTGACGGTGGTGGATGGACTGCTCAAGCTCACGCATGTGTCGCAACTCGAGCGCCCGGAGGACCCGGACTGGTATTTCTTCAATTCGCACTGGCGCAATCAGTCGGTCCTGGAACATCTGCTGTGGGAGGATCGCGGCACGGCGCAGGAGTTCCAAGAGGCCACGCATGTGAGCATTCCCTGCCCCTTCTGCGGAGCGTCCTTTGAGGGTGAGTCAACGCAGCGTGTGTTTGAGTGCCCGTCCTGCGGCAACAAGATCGGCATTGCTGACCTGCTCAAGCCCGGTACGTTTAGCAAGCGCCTGACCTTGGGCGTGGGTGCGGAGTATGTGCCGGAGCAGGGTATTCCATGCGAAATCTCGCCGCAGCAGGCGCGTGCCAACGCACTGCAGCTGGTGCGTCAGTACCCCGACGCCTTTGCCGGGCACGATGTAGAAGATGCGATCCAAAACGACATGATGCTCTTCTACTTCCCCATGGCGCTCGCGGATTTGCGCATGATGGCGTCCTTCCCGGGCAAGGGCCTTAGCAAGGAGACCCTGGTGTACTACGAGGTGCTCGACTGGGCGTATCCGCGGGCAAACTATTTGGATGTTCGCCTTATGGGCATTTTGGAGCCGTGGGACTTTGCCAAGGTTGGGCCGTTTGACCCGGCCATGCAGGAAGGTGACTTTCGCGTTGTCTCCGTCGATGCGTCTACCAAGGACCAGGTGGTCATTGATAAGTTGGCGCTCGACATTGCCGGCAACGATGCCGAGGCGGTGCTGGGGCTCAATAAAAAGAGCATCCGCACTTGGGCGCGCAAGGCCCGCAAGCATAAGGACGGCCTGGTGATGGTGCCGGTGTACTTTGTCGATCGTCCGGCGACGGACAGCCGCGATGGCGAGCAGGTGCGCATTGCCGTAAACGGCCAGACGAGCCGCGCGGCAGCGGTGGTGTTTAGCGACAAGCGCGAGACGCATATCGTGGCGCCGCTCAATCCGAGTCTGCATCTGTCCGGCGAAAGTACCGTGCATGCCGCGCCCATCGAGGTCAAATACGTTAAAT
Source organism: uncultured Collinsella sp. (assembly GCA_902464495.1). Lineage (GTDB taxonomy): Bacteria > Actinomycetota > Coriobacteriia > Coriobacteriales > Coriobacteriaceae > Collinsella. Next base: position 64,497 of record CABQJK010000007.1, read on the forward strand.
CGCCGTTCCTATACCAGATCGTGCGCCGTGGAGATGGCGAGCAACCGCGCCAGGTTGCAGCGGCAGCTGAGGGTTCCTACCGAGAAGAAAAGCCCAAACGCAAGGGATTGTTCGCTGCGATTTTTGGTAAGTAGGGGAGTGGTGCCGGGGCGTCGGGCTGCATCGCAAGGTCATGAGACGAACTTAAGACTGCTGGGAACGTGCTACCATTGCCGATAGCCTTAATCTTGTAAGAAGCGGAGGCCAGATTATGGGTTTTGCGGATCAGCAGCTTCAGCTTCAGGTACCGTATTCTCCTGACGACACGTTTAATGCCTTGAAGGCAGCTATGGAAAAGCTGCCTAAAGTAAAAGTTGATAGTGCATCGCCCACAACAAGAACAGTTGCAGCCGAGATTGGTATGAGCCTTTGGTCTTGGGGCGAAAATATCAGTATTTCGGTTGTTCCAGTTGAAGGCGGATCTGGCGTTACTGTCAAGTCGTCATCTAAGGTCAGGGCAAACGTATTAAACGGGGGCAAAAATGCAAAGAATATTGCCAAGATAGTCGATGCCCTATCGAAGGAGCTCGAGCGGTATCCGCAGGTTTCACAGACTATTGAGACGCTGGCGGATAGTGGTTGATGTAGTTGCAAGGCTTGAGAGGCTTGCAGCACTGCGTGAGAGTGGAGTACTTACCGAGGAAGAGTTTGCTGCAGAAAAGGCAAAAATCCTTTCGTAATCAGACACGATGGTTGGATTTGCATTCTATTATTGAACTTGTTTATACCAGGCTGAAAACATCGTGTGTAATAAAGGTGCGTAGTAGCCTCGTCTTGATTGGCGGATGTAAATAAACGGTGGAACGGCTGTAAAAGAGCCTTGCCACTGGGTAAAATCAGGATGTGCCGCGGAACCCGCTCCTCAGTCGGTCAACTTTGGAAGCGCGGGCAACGCAGGTACTATCGTCTAAAGGGCCGGGTGCGACCGGCCCTTTGCATGACTCCCTTCGCTATCCGTTACTGCTTATATTCCCGCCAGATCGAGTAGAGGTTCCGGACGATGCCGGTTACATACATCGAGAGGCGCAGGATTTCAAGAAACAAGTTCATAGGCTTCACCCCAATCGGAGATCGGAGCGTTGCCCGCAGGCGGATTCCGCGGCAGTCGTAATTCTACCTCACAGGCCGCGGCGGGAGACATCCTACCCGCCCCATGGCTTGGAGCAGTGTCGATCTAACGGGCAATCAAGCCTCTAGTTCTCTTTGAATTGAGCAAGCATCTGCCCGAAGAAGCTTAGTTCGGATGGCTCAAAAATGATCGAACCGCCGTCCGCGGTCCTGTAGACCCCGCAGGGGAGGTAACGCCCGTCGGGGAGGACATAGAGGCTGGCTTCCTCCTTCAGTCCTACTGGAAATAGCGGAATTCCGTTTTCGTCCACTTGGAACTCGTCTATATTTGCGATCTTCCTCTCCATGATGCCTCCTGCCTTATTTCTTGAATGGCGCCTTAAAACAGGCAGCTCTCAATCAGCTCTTTGCCGCGCAGAGTGTCGATCCACTCCTGTGGGATGGCTTTGAGACCGTATGCCGTGCCGGCGAGGGCGCCGGCGACGGCTGCGGTGGTGTCGGTGTCGTCGCCTAGGTTGACGGCGGCAAGCACGCAATCTTCGTAGCTGTTAGTGTTGACGAAACACCAGGTGGCTGCCTTAAGCGTGTCGCGCACGAAGCCACCCGACCTGATCTCCTGCTCAGGCACGCCTTTCAGATGGAGCGCCCACGAGGGGAGCACGTCGTTCATCACATCCCTCATCAGCTCGACAAATATGATGCATGCGTCGGTCGACGTTCTGTGGGCGTGCGTAATCGCGGAGACCTTGCTGACCTCTTCGTCTGTCGCATCGGTGAACGCCAGGGGAGCGATGCGCATGAGCGATCCGTTGCCGTTGTCGCGCTCGCCGGAGCCTCCTTTGCCGGTGCGCAGGGCGCGGGCGGTCGTACCGCCGTAATCGAAAACGCCGTCGATCGTATACTCGCCACGGGCAATCCAGCTTACGAACTTGTCGCGCATGTCCGCGGTGTCGATGTGCCCGAGCTCCCTAATCGAGTCGCAGGTAGCAAGCGTCATAGATGTGTCGTCGCTCCAGGTGCCGGCGGGTTGCCCATGCGTGCCGTAGCCGATCATGTCCGTGCATTCGAACGTACCGCGGGGCCTGAACTCGTAGGGAACGCCCAGCTCGGCCCTCTCGCCAAGCCCATAGATGCAGTCGCGCAGTGTTGTTTTCGGTCTGTCTGTCATGGAAAGCTCCTCTTATCCCGGGTGATGTGGAGCGCCGTCGGGGGTATCGGTCGCAACGTGCCGCTACCCTTGCGCTTCGCCATTAGTCGCTTCGTTGATGGCGCGGTACTCGGCACTCAGCTCGCGCGCCAGCTCTTCCTTGCTTGGAAGATACGGCAGGTATTTGGCGGCAAACACTTGGTCGTTGTCTTCGGGCAGCGTGTACTCGACGATCGAATCGCTTTTGTCCGCGCAGAGCACGATGCCTATGGGCGGATTGTCGCCTTCGTTCATGAGCTCGCGCGTGTAGTAGTTCACATACATTTGCATCTGGCCCAGGTCCTGGTGCGTAAGATCGTCCGTCTTAAGGTCGATGAGCACGAAGCAGCGCATCAGATAGTTGTAAAACACAAGGTCAATATAGAAATGGCGCCCATCAAAGGTGATGCGCCTTTGGCGCGCCTCGAAAGCGAAACCACGGCCAAGCTCCAGCAGGAACTTCTGAAGATGCGTGATGAGCGCCTGCTCTAGATCGCTCTCGCGAAACGCAGTATCGTCCGAGAAACCTAAAAACTCCAGTACATATGGGTCGCGGATGATATCCTCGGGGCGACGAGCCGGGGCGCTCTTTTGGATTTCCTGGGTGACGGCCTCCTTGTCCTTGCTGGCAAGCAGGCGCTCGCGGAACATGGTGTTGATCTGGCGCTCGAGCTGACGCGTGCTCCAGCGAGAATCGGCACATTCGTTCATGTACCATGTTCGAGCATCAGGGTCGGTTATACGCGATAACCTGCGGTAATGTGTCCAATTCAATTCGGAACGCAGCGCGTTCCGAATTGGGAACGCAAGATAAAACTGACGCATGTATCTTAAGCTTCTGGCGTTGAAGCCTCTGCCAAAATCCTTAGTCAATCTAACGGCAAGTTCGTCGATCAGTGCATCGCCATACTTGGCGCGCTCCTCTCCGCCCTGTTCATCAACAATACTCTTGCCGATCTCCCAATATGCCTCAACCATCGCAAAGTTAACGGCGGTATAGGCCTTGTCGCGAGCGGCGTTGAGAATCGAGGAAACCTGCTTGTAAAAAACTTCTGGCACGATTGCCGATTCTCCACGGTTTACCAGTTCACCCATCACTGTCGCCCCACTTTCCTCTTGTGGAATGCATCTTTATCGCATTTAGTTTAAAGCCTCACGCGGACACGAATTGCTGTGCTGTCTGGCACCTTCGCATGGGAGCCTTGCGGTGACTAAAATGTGGCCATAGAGGCAGTTTTAGCGAACCCCGCGGGAGTGACACGCATGGATAACAACACTTTGCTGTTCCAGGACAAAGGTTCGGGTAGGTTTAAAGACGTTAAGATCTACCCCAACCGTATTGAGGTGCTCAAGAAGGGCACTTTCGGCGGCAAGCACACCGAGATTGTCTATCTTAAGGACATCACGGGCATCAATAGAATCAAAGGCCGCGACGTTTTTCTGCGCAATCGACTGTTAACCGCTTGCGTTTTTAGCCTGAGTAGCCGTGCGAAGGCCCAGGAATTTGTGAACGCGCTGAACATGGTGATGTAGCCGATAGCGGCGTTCAGGCCAAGGTAAAAATCGGGGGCACAGAACGGTGTTCTGCGCCCCCGATTGAGTCGATGTGTCTAAAAGGCCGGCTTGCCTATTCGCTACCGTCTCCAGCGTTTTCGCGGTCACTGGCGAGCATTGCTGCGCCGGCGACCGTCGTCGCCACGGCGGCAGCGGCGAGCCCGGCGGCAATGCCGGAGCCATCGCCCGTGTCAGCGAGTTTTCCGCCCGAGCTCTTGCCCTGGTCGGCCTTACCGTTCTTATCAGCGCTGCCTGCATTGGAACCCGTGCCGCTGCCGTTGCCGCCCGCACTGCCCGAGGTCGCCACGGTAAAGCTTGCGGCTCCGTCGCTAGCGAGCGTGTAGTTCTGCGCCGCGTCGCCCAAGAGACCGTTCACGCGCACCCAGTACGTTCCTGCGGCAAATGTTTCGCTCTCGGCCATTGCCGTGCCCGGCGCGCCGTTCGCGTCGTGCACAAACTCGAGCTGGGCCGTGCAGGCATCGGTTTCGAGCTTGCCCTCGAGTGATGCCGCAATCTTGGCGCGCACGTCTTCGCCGGCCTTTAGGCCTTCAAGCCCCTCAAAGTGAGGAGTCAGCGCGCGTGGATCGATATCGATGGGCACGAAGCCCTGCAGCCCCGTAACGGTCTCGTTGCCCAGGGCGTCGACATCCACGTATTCGATGACAAACGCATGGCCCGAAGCTGCCACGTTGAGTACGTTGCTGCTGTCGACAAGGCGGAAATAGCCATCGCCAACGGTCTTGCCATCCTGGAACGAAGCATCGCCCAGCGAGTCGCCGTATGTCATGCGCATGCGAGTCGGGAGGTAGTACGAAGCTGTCTGCTTGTGCTGCGCATTGTAATTGCGCTGGTAGATGCTCCGTGCCAGCGCCGCGTCAACAAAGTCGGACGCGATGATGCCAATGTGCCTGAGGTAATCGGTATTCCCGTTGCCGATGGGATTGATGTACTGGCTCTTGTACAAATGCTCGTTGACCACTCGCGCCGCGGTAAATGGGGTGCTTCCTTGCTGCCAGCGCGTGCAGCTGGTGTAGTTGATAAACCAGCTGCGCTCTATTACCTGTTCCGTCGCCCCGTCTTCGTCAGTGACATCTACAGCGTTACGCTTGAGTTCGGGTGCGGCCTCTAGGGCCATATCGACCCATGCTATCTTACTGGATCCCGTGCAGTCGTAATGGTCTTGGGCATACACCTTGGTGCAATAAGCTTTTTTGACGCTTGCGTCGTCGGTTTCCTCAAAGCCCTGAACGTTCTGAACGAGGCACATCGACTGCCCGGAATGCGCCTTGATTTTGTCATCCCATTCGGTAAGGTCGAGACCCCACGTGTGGCCGCCTACGCTGTTGCCGGCGAGCACAAATCGACGCAGCAGGACAATCTTTCCACGCACCTCGTGCAGCGTAGGGACTCGGCTCGACGTATAGAACAGGTCGGGGTTCTCGTCCATAACCTTGGCGAAAGCCGTCGTAACGCTCTCATCGGTAGCCTCGCCATTGCCGCGCGACACGAGCATGACGAGCGCTTCTGACGGGTTTTCGTTCAAAAACGTTTTGAAGTAGCCAACGACATCGGAGAGATGCATAAAGTGCCCGTCTTTTTTAAGCAGGTAGCAAATTCCGTGGTCGATGCCGGGGTCGTCGCCCTTTCCGAGCCGGATATCAAAATAGCGAATGCCCTCGAGCAGCTGTGTGGGTATGTAGTCCTGCTGACACTTGGCTTGGGAGAGCTGCGGCTCGGGGTCGTTGTCCACGCTGCAGCTGCCCGAATCGTGCGTGCCCGGGATACTCAGCTCATCGAGGTACTTGTTGTCGTCGACGTACTTCATCCAACACGGCCCGTCGACGTAGCTGCTATACGTGATCCAGTCGATGCTGCTAACCGTGGCATTGGTCTTGCCCATGTCGTAACCAACAAGTTCGATCTCCCACGGAATGCTTCCCCTCTTATGGCAGATCTTGTTGTTGTCTTGGTCTTTGCTGTCTTTTTCTACCGCCAGATAATTAATGTATTTTTTCTCGTTGGTGCGGTCTCGGATGAAATAGGTTCCGTCGGACCGACGCTCGAACGCAAAAGCGCGGCTGGGCTTGTCGTCATACTCGCCGCCCCATACGTGGATAACCTTTCCCTCATCATCCGAGTCGCCGTCAACCGACCAAATGCTGTAGCCCGTCTTCTTGTGCTCTTCGAAATTGAGCAAGGTGCGGATGGCGTACCACTTTGTATTCTCTGTATCGGTAACCACGTGCTCGAGGATGAGCTTGCTGGACGTGCCGTCATTAAACAGGTGGCAGACGTTGCCGATGACGTTGCCGTCTTCGTTGACGCTTGCGGTACGAAAATAGCCCGCGGGGCGAAGGCGAATGACGAACTTGTCGAGGCTGACCGACGCTGTGGCAGCGTCGTCTGCAAATGCCGCTCGCAGGGGAAGGCCCAATCCCGCGGTTTCGGGCAGGCTTGCAAATGGCGACAATGCTGCGAGTCCTAGGCCCAACGTGAATGCTCGACGGCTGATGGCGCGGTGTTCGGTCATAACTCCTCCGTTCGCAGGGTGCGGTTATGCACTCTTTTTGGTAACTATACTGCCCGGATGTCTAAACGTGTTGGCTTAATTGTCTGCGCGGCGCTATAAATCGGCGGGCGGACGCGTTGGGGCGCTTGTCTATTTGTGCTGCTACCGCGCTGGGGGGTGGTTTTGCCGCCCGGCGCCCTCGCGTTCGCCGGCTACCGGCATAAGAAAGGGAGGGCCGGCGAGCCGATCCTCCCTTGGTGCGAAGCACTGGGGTATCGTCGCTTGTTTGTACTGCGCCCGTGTTCCCCGCTGCGCTCGCCAGTCGCTTAGCGCTTGATCTCGATATCGTCGAGCTTGACGTCCATGGCCTCGGTCTTTGCCTTGGCGATGTCGTCGGCAAACTCCAGAGACTTCATCATGGTCTCGACGGCATCCTTGTGCTCCTCGACGTTGTCGATGCTTACGTAGACGCTGCCGCCGCCTGCTTCGGTGAAGTACTCAGTCGTCACGCCGCCCGAGTGTGTATAGGAAGCGTTGCGCCAAGTCTTGCCGTTGTACTTGACGGGGTCATTCTCGGTCCACTCAAAGTTGGCCTTCCATTTGGCCTCGTAGTCGAACAGCTCGTCGGCGTTCTTGTCAGAGTCGAAGACGGGGATGAAGCGGTCGCTGGCGTGCTCGCTCTCGGTGAACTTAAACTGGGCCCTGTCGGCCGTGTCGCCGGCAACGTCGGTGATCTCGACGCCCTCGGGGACCTCGACCTTAAACCAAATGAAGTCGGTCCTCATATCCACGGTTGGCTTTTCCGCGCCGCCGCCACCGCTGCTGCCGGTAGCGCCGCCGCTGCCACCGCAGCCCACCAGGGCAACTGCGGCAAAGAGACTCAAGCAGAGGGTGAGAATCGCAAAGGCCTTCTTTTTCATGGTCGTGTCCTCCTCGATCTGTAACCGCCCATGGATTACCTGCCTTTACTGTACGCGCGAGCGGCTCGCTAGCGTGGGCCATGTGTCCCATTCTGGGGGTCGGATTTGCGCCGATAAGTGGCAATATATGTGGACGCAAGAGAGGGGAGGGCCGAAGCTGCCGACCCTCCCCGGGGTTGGGCGCCCGCGCTTTTAATGGAACGCGTGCGGACGCGCGTAGGCACTTGCTATTTGATCTCGATGCTCGAAATCTCGACGCCGCGTGCCTCACTCACGGCCGCCTTCATGTCATCGGGGAACTCAATGGAGTTGAGAAGCGCCTCAGCTTCTTTCTCGTGAAGCTCGACGTTCCTAATCAAGATGTAGATGCTTCCCGTGTCGATGTCGGAAAAGAGGTAGGTATAAGTACCGCCATTGTCCTTGCACGTTCCGGTGAGCCATGTCCTGCCGTTGTATTCGACGGGATCGCCGTCTTCCCACTGGAACGTACCAGTATGCCTTTCGGCCTGCTCGGCAAAGGACTCTTCGGCCGTCATCTTCTCTTGCCAAACGGGGATGAAGCGGTCGACCGTGGTGTTCTCGTTCTCGGGGAAGGTGAGCTGGACCCTGTCGGCGTTCTTGCCGGCGGAGTCGCTTGCGCCAACGCCCTCGGGCATCTCGACCTTAAACCAGATAAAGTCGGTCTTCTTAGCGACGGGGGCCTTTTCCTTGCTCTCGCCCTTGGCGGCGCTGCTGCCCCCGCCTCCGCCCGATGCGCTCCCGCCGCAGCCCACGAGGGCGAGCGCGGCAAAGAGGGCGATGCAAAGGGAAAGGATCGATAGGGTCTTTTTCTTCATGGTGGCGTCCTCCTTGTCTGTCGGTGACATCGCGGTACCGCATGCTGCTGGGGCCTTGTTTCCGTTTGCGGCGGATGTCTTTGTGCGTGGGTTGTATGGGCGCGTTAATACCTCCGTTCGTGGTTTGTGATCGTTGTGCAGCCGTGCCCCAACGGGCTCCTTACTTATAGATATGCCCCAGTTTGTGCTGCCGGGAAGTCTCGAAAGGTGGGCCATGTGTCCCATGTTTGCGTTGCCGCCGCCTATCGCGTGCCATAGAAATCCGCGATGGCCAGGTGCGCTGACGCTCGTGTGCTTATGGGCTAGACTTAGCACCATTACGTGATTGATGCGGTTGGTCGGCGGATGCCACCCCACCGATGTATATGACTTGAAGGTGCATGCGTATGAGCCAAGAAATGATGGACAAGACCTGTCGCGATTTTGCCGAGGCGCTGGCCGCGCGCGAGCCGGTTCCCGGCGGCGGCAGCGCGAGCGCCTTTGTGGGCGCGCTGGGTGCCTCGCTGTGCGGGATGGTCGCGCGTTACGGGGCAACCAATCCCGCGCTTGCCGATCGCGCGGATGATCTGACGCGCGCGTTTGCCCAGGCAGATGAGCTGGCTCAGGAACTTGTCGAGTTGGTCGCCGAGGATGTTAGCGCGTATGGGCAGGTGTCGACGGCGTACGGTATTTCCCGCGATGACCCCGCACGTGCCGCCGTGATTCAGGATGCGCTGCATGTGGCCGCCATGCCGCCGTACCGCATCATGGATGCCTGCGGCCGTGCGCTGGCATTGCTCGAGGACATGGCCGATAAGGGTTCGAGCCAGCTGCTGTCCGATGTGGCGTGCGGTGCCGTCTTTTGCCGCGCCGCCATGCAGGGTGCGAGCTTGACGCTCTTTGCGAACACCACGTCCATGAAGGATCGCGCTCGTGCCGAGGAGCTCGAGGCCGCATGTGATGAGTTGCTCGACATGTGGTTGCCGCGCGCCGATGCGCTGGCACGCCGCGCCGCCGACGCCGCGAGGAAGAGGGGATAGTCATGGCCGAACTGCTGAAGGGCGCTCCCGTCGCCCGTGCTTTGACCGAGGAGCTTGCCGCCCGCTGTGCCGCTTTGCGCGATCAGGGCGTCGTGCCGACGCTTGCTATCGTGCGCGTTGGCGAGCGCGAGGACGACCTGTCCTACGAGCGTGGCGCGCTCAAGCGCTGCGAAAAGGTGGGCATCGAAGCCCGTCGCGTGTTGCTCCCTGCCGATGTTTCGCAAGACGAGCTTGTGGCGGCTATCGAGGACATCAATGCCGATCCGAGTGTTCATGGCTGCCTGATGTTCCGCCCGCTGCCTGTTGGCCTTGACGAAGATGTTGTCGCTGCGGTGCTCGACCCCGCCAAGGACGTCGACTCCATGACGCCGGCTTCGCTGCTTACTGCGCTTTCGGGTCGCGGTGACGGTTTTGCCCCCTGTACGGCCGAGGCCGTGCTGGCGATTCTGGATCACTATGGCGTGGAGATGGACGGTGCCAAGGTCGCCGTTGTCGGTCGCTCGCTGGTAATTGGCCGTCCTGTTGCCGCCATGCTTACGGCGCGCAACGCTACGGTGACGACGTGCCATACGCACACGCGCGACCTTGCCGCCGAGTGCCGTGCTGCCGATACTGTGGTCGCCGCGGTCGGACGCGCGCGCACGATTGGCGCAGATGCGGTCCGCGAGGGTCAGACGGTCATCGACGTTGGCATTAACTGGGACGAGGCTGCCGGCAAGTTGGTCGGGGACGTCGATTTTGATGCCGCGGAGCCGGTTGTTAACGCCATCACGCCCGTGCCGGGCGGCGTGGGCGCTGTGACGACGGCGATCCTCGCCAAACACGTGATCGAAGCGGCCGAGCGCGCATCGAAATAGGCGTTTTCGGGCTGTTTAGGGGGTTGGTTAGATACCCCGTGGTCAAAAAATGCCAAATATGAGTACTGTTGCCTTGTTGGTTACATATTTTTGAGATTGATTTAACTCCCTAATGATATTAAATATCGTTAGGGAGTCTCTTTTATTGGACCTTTGAGGAATTACTTCACTCAGCTTTTGGACAAGTGGGGATTTCTAGCGTCTGAACTTGAGCAAATCGCTGCTACTAAATTGGTGACAGTACTCATATTTGGCATTTTTTGACCACAGGGGTTGCCAGCGCCGCGGTTTCGCCCTTTCTGCGCCGAAGCGATACACTGTTATCGTTTGATTTCTTCGCTCAAGGAGGATGCGCATGCCGTGCACAACGATTTTGGTTGGTAAGAACGCGAGCTACGACGGGTCGACGCTTGTCGCCCGCAACGAGGACTCTTCCAACGGGGTGTTTGAGCCCAAGCGTATGCGCGTGGTGCATCCCGACGAGCAGCCGCGCGTCTACACGAGCGTCCTGAGTCACCTGACCGTTGAACTGCCCGATAACCCCATGCGCTACACGAGCGTCCCCGATGTTGTCCCGGGCCACGGCATCTGGGCCGAGGCCGGTTTCAACGAGCTCAATGTGGGCATGTCCGCAACCGAGACGCTCACCACCAACGAGCGCGTCCGCGGTGCCGACCCGCTTGTGGACTACGTGCCCGCCAAGGGCAACGAGGGTGAGGACGGCTATGTGCCGGCGCAGACTGGTGGCCTGGGTGAGGAGGATATGGTGACCCTGGTCCTGCCCTACGCCAAGTCCGCCCGCGACGGCGTTCGTATCCTGGGCGACCTGCTCGAGCGCTACGGCACCTACGAGAACAACGGCATCGCCTTTAGCGACGTGGATGAGATCTGGTGGCTCGAGACCATCGGCGGCCACCACTGGATTGCCAAGCGCGTGCCCGATGACGCCTATGTGACCATGCCCAACCAGCTGGGTATCGACAGCTTTGACCTGGATGACGCCGAGGGCGCCCAGGCCGACCACATTTGCTCCGCCGACCTGCGCGCCTGGATGGCCGAGTGGCATCTTGACCTGACGCTGGGTGTCGAGGGCGACGGTCCCGCAACGGTCTTCAACCCGCGCGAGGCCTTTGGCTCCCACAGCGACAGCGATCACGTCTACAACACGCCGCGCGCCTGGTACATGCAGCGCTGCCTCAACCCCAGCGACGTGTGGGATGGCCCTGACGCTGACTTTACGCCCGAGAGCGATGACATCCCCTGGAGTCGCGTGCCCGAGCGCAAGGTGACCATCGAGGACATCAAGTACGTCCTCTCCAGCCATTACCAGGGCACGGAGTACGACTGCTACGGCAGCAAGGGCACGCCCGCCACGCGTGGTGCCTATCGTCCCATCGGCATCAACCGCAATAGCCAGCTCGCCGTGCTGCAGCTGCGTCCCTATGCGCAGCCGGCCTACCGCGCCGTGCAGTGGATGGCCTTTGGCTCCAACTCGTTTAACGCGCTGGTCCCGCTGTACGCCAACGTCGAGACCATGCCCGAGTACTACGCCGACACGCAGGCCCGCGTGACCTCCGAGAACTTTTACTGGGCCAACCGCCTGATCGGCGCGCTCGCCGACGTTCGCTTCCACGAGTGTGGTCGCGCGGTTGAGGATTATCAGGAGAAGGTCGGCGGCATGGGCCACAAGCAACTCCATGACGTTGACGCCGCCGTTGCCACCCTGCCCGAAGCCGAGGTGCCTGCCGAGCTGGCACGCGCCAACGAGGCCTTCGCCGAGCTTGTGCGCGTGGAGACCGATGCCCTGCTGGGTAAGGTGCTCTACACCACGAGCTGTGCCATGAAGAATTCCTTCGCGATGAACGATAACATCAGGTAAAACGCTTTGTCGCTTTCGCGCAATCTTGGGTACAAGAAGGCCAATGCAGTTGTTCATGATTGGAGCCAACCATGGTTATGAAATTCGATCAGCTTGTTAACGGCGCCATCAACGTGGGCTTTGGCGCCGCCGCTGTTGCCGTCGAGGGAGGCAAGAAGGTCCTTGACGATCTCAACGCCAAGGGCGAGCAGGTGCGCAAGGACGCCGACACCCCCGATATCGCCCGCAGCGTATCCGACATGTTCGAGCAGGCCGGCGGCACCATCTCTGACCTTACCGAGCGCCTGGGCATGCAGGGCGAGACCGCGGCACAGCGCGTGCTCGATGAGCTCATCCTTGCTCGCGTCCGCGTTATGACCGCCCCCGAGCGCACGGCCTTCCTGGCTCACGTGCGCGACATCGTCGATTCGGTCGAGGACAACGTGACCTCGGTGCCCGTCGAGTCCGTTGAGCCCGACGATGCGAAGGATACCGAAGAGGCCGAGTAGCAGCGCAGATGGCAGATCCCACCACCGATTTCAACAACCAAGACCCCTTGTGTGACGAGGCGGCAGTTGTCGACGAAGTCGAGGCTGCCGTCTCGGGCACTCGCAAGAAGCCCCGCGCCGTGGACATGGTGCCCGAGGAGCCTGACGCCATGGCTCCGTGCGACGAGTACCAGCTTACGCCGGCGGGCCGTCGCGAGCGCATTGGACAGATCGTCCGCCTCGTCAAAAAATACCGCGTGTGGGACAACCTCACGCCGGTTCGTTTGCGTCGCCTGCTCGAGGAGCTCGGCCCCATGTTCGTCAAGATGGGGCAGATTTTGGCCAACCGGTCCGAGATTCTGCCGCAGCGCTTTTGTGACGAGCTGCGTCGTCTGCGCTCCGATGTAGAGCCGGTGCCGTACGAGGTGGTGCTTCGCTGCCTAGAGGAGGAATACGGCCAGCGCCTGGGAGAGATGTTCGACGCGATCGACCCCAACCCGCTTGGCAGTGCCTCGCTCGCGCAGGTGCACCGTGCTCGCTTGGTGACGGGCGAGGACGTGGCCGTCAAGGTGCAGCGCCCCGGTGCTCAGCAGGTCATGGCCCAGGACATCGATATCATTCGCTCGGTGGTGCGCATCGTTTCCAAGTTCGTCAACACCGATCAGTTCGTTGACTTGCACGGCGTGGTCGAGGAGCTGTGGACCTCGTTTCGCGAGGAGACCAACTTCTTGGCCGAGGCTAAAAACCTTAACGACTTTTACGAGTTTCATAAGAGCGTGCGCGGCGTGTCGTGTCCCAAGTCCTACTTGGATCTGTGCACCGAGCACGTCGTGGTCATGGATTACATCGATGGCATCTCGATTGCCGACCCCGAGCGCCTGGTGGCCGAAGGGTACGACTTGGAGAAGATTGGCTCGACGATTGTCGAAGACTATTCGACGCAGGTGCTCGACGACGGCTTTTTCCATGCCGATCCGCATGCGGGAAACATCATTCTCAAGGACGGTATCGTCTACTTTATCGACTTGGGTATGGTCGGGCGCATGTCGAGCCACGACCGCGGCATCGTCAAGGATATGATTTTCGCCGTGGCCGAAGGTGACGTGCCCAAGCTCAAGGATTCGCTCATGCGCTTTGCCGTGACGCGCGGCGATTCGGCGGAGCTCGATCACTCGGCATTTTTGTCCGATCTGGACTTTATCGTGGCCGACTTTGCTGTCCTGGATCTTAAGGACCTGGATATCGGTGAGTTTTTGACCTCGCTGGTGAACCTGGCGCGCAAGAACGATGTTGAGTTGCCGAGCGTGGTGACGATGTTCGCGCGCGGCATGGTGACGCTCGAGGGCCTGCTGACCGAGTACATGCCCAACGTTAACATGATCCAAATTATCCAGGCGCACATTAAAAACGAGAAGAGTACCTACGCACGCATGCGCGACATGAGTCGCGATTTCGCTGCGAGTAGCTACCGAGCGGCAAAGGGTTCGCTCGAAGCGGCTGAGTATCTGGGCCTGGCGTCGCGCATGCTCACGCGTGGTCAGCTCAAACTGAACCTGCAGCTTATGAGTAGCGACAAGGCGCTGCGTCAGATAGGCGGCATCGTCGACCGCATGTCGATGGCCATCGTCATCGCCGGCCTGTTTATCGGTTCGTCGGTGGTTTACTACGCGCGCATCGAGCCGGTTGTGTTTGGCATTCCGGTCATCGGCTTTGTTGGCTATGTGAGTGCGCTGGTTTTGGCGCTCATGCTGGGCCGCAATATCTGGCGCAACAGTCACGGCGGCAAGCATTAGCGTGGCTGCACGGTGTCTTGTCCCACGGCGCCCTTCCATGCCCAACTCTTTTCTATCGCAAACAATAGCTTTTACCTTGGGCTTCGCCTGCGTGCGGGGCCCTTTTGCGTGATACCATACTGACGGTAATAATCAATGGCCTAGATGGTGGTGCGGAGACGCACGAATGCGCGGTTTTCCTACGCATTTGGGAGAATCGGGGTGCAAGTCCCTGGCTGTACCAGTAACCGTAATTCCTCTTGGCTCGGGATGCTCGCGTCGCAGATCGGACGACGTGCCCGAGCCGTTAAGGTTAAGTCGGATCGCCTCCCATCTTGCATGCGGCTGCGGCGTATGCCGCCGGTGTGCATAGGGCTCTGGAGGGAAGGGGGACCCCGATGGGGGAACTCGAGCGCAGCATGCGCGATGACGTGGGGCAGCCTCAGGGCAACGCTCCAAGTACAGACAGTAGGAGACAGATGGATATGTTCGAGGACGAGCGCCAGCGCGTCTCGCATCGTCGCGGCGCAATTGCGCGCGGCGTAGCCAAGCGCGGCCTGGTGGCATTCCTGGCCTTCGCGATGGCCTTTGGCACCACGCCGGCCCAGCTGTGGGCCGACGGCGCCGAGGGTGTTTTCGAAGCTGTGGCTCAGGCCGCGACGCCGGACGAAAATGCGGGGGCTGCGGATGGCGCCTCTGAAACCGGCTCCAACGCGGGTGATGCGTCTGCCAACGATGACGCGACATCCGATAGCGCTGCGACGAATGCCGCAGATGGCAACGGCGTAGCGGCGGACAATTCTGCTGCGGTTGAGGCTCCTGCCGCTTCCGAAGAGGCTAAGTCGCAGCCTGCCGAGGCCGCAAGCCAAGAGGTCTCGGCCACGTGCTCCGTCGTCGGCACCGACGCCAAGGGCGCCCAGCAGACCTGGGCCGCCGCGCAGCAGATCACGCTGAAGGAGGGCTCGACCGCGGCCGACCTCTCCGAGCAGCTCTTCAAGCAGGCCGGCCTGACCACCGAATACGATCCCAACGGCACCTGGGGCTGGGCGCTCAACACGATCACGTCGCCCTTCGATAAGGACCGCAAGCTCGGCTACGACCCGGCGACCCGCGCGTACTGGCAGCTGTTCGTCAACGGCAGCGCCTCCGAGGTCGGCGCTGGCGGCTACACGCTCAAGGACGGCGACTCCGTCGTCTGGTGCTACTCGAAGTACGGCGACCCCGCTCCCGTCGATCAGGTCTCCGTCACAATGGAGATCATCGGCAAGAAGAATGAGATAGCGCAGCGTTGGACGAACCCCTCAACTCAGGTGTTCACTAAGGGCACGACGATCAAGGACGCCTCTGCTGCCTACTTCGATGCTCTTGGCATCGAATCCAAGATGTACGACCAATTTGGCTATTGGGGTGTCCATAGCCTTGTTTCCCCGCTTGATGGTGTCGAGCTGTCCGGCGCTTGGTCGTTCTTTGTCAACGGAGTTCCCGCAAGCCAGATCGATAGCGACTATGTGCTCAAGTCGGGTGATAAGATCGTTTGGGCCTATGCTGCCGGCGATACCGTGCCCGGTATCGACAGCGTTGTTGTTGACCCGAGCGCCGCGCGTCCCAACTGGGATAGCGACTGGTCGGGCTTTACGAGCGCCGACAAGGTAACCGATGCGCCTGTACCCACCAAAGACGCTGAGGCAAAATGGGTAAGCGAGCTCAAGTCTTCGAGCGAATGGAATAAGGGAATCTCTGATCCGTTGCTAGTGGGTGACTATCTCTACGTTGCCGTGGGCTCCAAGCTGCTTAAGAAGAATGTCGACACGGGTGAAACCCTTGCGGAATCGCCCTTGGCAGCAAAGATTGATTCGACTTCGCGCATGGTGTACACCGACGGCGTTGTGCTTGTTCCGCTCTCTAGTGGTCGTCTGCAGGCGCTAACGGTTGATGCGCTGGCGACGGTTTGGGTTACCGATGAGCTGCCGGCCGGTCCGGACGGCGCCCAGCAGTCGCTTGCTTCCGTTACGGTCCGTGATGGCTATGCCTACTTTGGCACCGCTTCGGCCAGCTGGACTGATTCGAGTGGCGGCTACCTGCTTTGCGTGCGTATCACTGACGGCAAGGTCATGTGGCAGCACGAGAACGAGAACAGCAAGGGCTATTACTGGGCTGGTATGGCGTTCTCGGGCAACTACGGTGTTATTGCGGACGATTCCGGCACGGTGAGCACGATTGATCCCTCGACTGGAAAGACTGTTGCGAACCTTAAGGTTGCCGATCGCGTGCGCACGACGGTGCTGGTTGATGGATCGATCGCTTATGTCGTGAGTGCCGATGGCGTCTTGCATAAGCTCTCGATTGCCAATAACGGAAGGCTTTCCGAGCTTGGCAAGGTAACGTTTGGTGGCAGCTCGACCTCGACACCGATGCTGGTCAACGGCAAGATCATTGTTGGTGGTACGTCGATTGATTCCTTTAAGGGCGGCTATCAGAATAAGTACACGTATCATTACGGCCTGCTGGCAACCATAGATGCCGAGACGCTCGCGGTAGACTATTCCATCTGCAAGGCGGATGGGAACTATATTCGCCAGGGTACTTCGGGCGGTGGCGACGTTAAGTCACAGCCGGTTGTTTCGGTTCAAAACGGTGAGACGTACGTGTACTTTACGTCTAACAACAACCCTGGTGGCATCTATCGTTATCGCATCGGCGATGCCGAAGCAGAGCTGCTCTATACGCCGGCTGCGGAGGATCAGCAGTATTGCATGACTTCGATTTCTGTGGGGTCGGACGGCTCGCTGTACTACGTTAACGATTCAGGCAAACTGTTTGCCGTCAAGGGCAATGGTCAGAGGGTCAATCGCTATACCGTTTCATTTAATGCCAACGGCAAAGATGCAGCCATGCCCGATTCTCAGCGTGTGAAAGAGGGCAAGATGGCTACCGAGCCTGCGGATAAGCCCCAGCTCAAGGGCTATACCTTCGGCGGTTGGTATACCGATGAGGCTTGCACGCAGGCGTATGACTTCAGCACGCCGGTGACGACCGACTTGACGCTGTATGCCAAGTGGACCAAGAACGCCACCAACCCTGGCGGTAATGGCGGTTCTGGCTCCAACGGTTCCAACGGCGGCACCGGCAACGGTTCCGCCGCTGGCACTGGCGCGGGCGCTGGCACTGGTACTGGCTCCGGCACGAAGGGTCAGCAGGCTGGTGGCGCTGTCGCCCCGGGCCAGAAGCCGGTTTCCAAGACGACGGTGTCGACCAAGACCGAGACCAAGGACAGCAAGTCCGACAAGAAGGACTCCGACAAGTCCGACAAGAAGGACGAGAAGAAGTCTGACAAGAAGGACGGCAAGTCCGACAAGAAGTCCGACTCCAAGTCCGATACGGGTGCTGCATCAACGACTACTGCTAAGAAGTCCTCTGGTGCTTCCGAGCAAGAGACTGGCACCAACCCGCTCGCCATCGTTGGCGTTGCCGCCGGCGTCATCGGTCTCGCCATCGTCGGCGTGTTCGTGTTCACCAAACGTCGGTAGGTGAGGGCTGTGTCCAATAAATCCAAGGACGCTGACCCCAAGCAACCAGATTCCTCGTTTATCCAGCTTGACGATGCAAAGCAAAAGGGCGCCGCTTCGGCGGCGTCCGCCCCTCGCCGCAAGGCGATGCTTGGCGCTCTGACCGCGGTTTGTATCGCGTTGATCGTCGTATCGCTGGGCTTTGTCCACCCCTCCGAGAGCGGCGCCTGGTCCATTGATTGGATCGTCCAGACCGTGACGGGGGAGAGCGTCGTCGCCAATGATGCCAAGGTGCCTGGTTCGGCTGCTGCTTCTAGCAAGGCCGACTCCAAGAATTCCAAGGTTTCGGGCGATGCGAAAGATAAGTCCAAGGACTCGGGTGACGCCAAGGGCGATTCCGAGTCTTCGAACAAGAGCTCGGATAAAAACTCGGAAGGCAAAAAGTCCGAAGAGCAGGATGGCAAGAAGTCTGGCGAAGCATCGGTTTCTCAGAATACCGGAGCTGCCGATACGTCCAACACGTCTGGCGGTGCCTCTTCGGGCGGTGGCCAGTCATCTGGCGGAGCCACGGCCTCTAACGGCGGAGGCGCTTCCACGGGCGGCCAGGGTGGCTCGCAGGAGTCTGGATACGTTACTGTGTCGGTCTCGGTTACGTCGAGCGCCGTGGGCAATCCTGTATCTGCTGGCGGCACCTATACCTTTAACGAAGGTGCCACCGTCTACGATGCTCTGTGCGCGCTGGGTCTTTCCGTTAACGCGCACGGCTCGTCGTACGGCACCTACGTCGCTGCGATTGGCGGCTTGGCCGAGAAGCAGTACGGCGGCACGAGCGGCTGGATGTATTCCGTCAACGGTTCAACGCCCATGACGGCCTGTAGCAACTACGTCCTTTCCAATGGTGACAACGTCGTTTGGTATTACGTAACAGGCTAGGAGTCTTTCAATATGACGCACGGAACGGGCGGCTCGGACAGTATCCGGGCCGCCCGTTTTTTGATGCGAACGGGACGGAGTTTCCCAGCCGAGGCTCATCCGGAAAGCGCACCCCACTCTGGAGGCTGATTTCGGGATGAGCTTTCCGGTTGCATGGCCATTGGGAAGCCGCATCCCGTTTCGGTGCGTCATTCCGGGATGTATTTTCCGCTTCAGTGATCATTGGGAAACCGGGGACCATTTCAGAGCTAAATTCCGGGACACGCTTTCCCAGACGAGCCCATTGGGGAAACTGTGTCCCATTCTGAGGTCCCAAACTGGGATGCCGTTTCCCCGAGGAGGCCTATTGGGAAACGGCATCCCATTTCGGCAGCGTGGCCCGTTTCATGTGCTCTCATCGGCATGCTTAGAAAGCCCGGCAATCATGCTTGGCAAATAAAAAACCGGTTGGAACGTGAATTCCAACCGGTTGCAAATGCGAGGTTATGTTTGACTGACTACGACCGTGCGCCCTCGAGGAAGAAGCGGCGGCTGAAGTAGTTGTACCAGGTGACGAGGAACGTGGCGATGGCCTTCATGGCCTGGTAGCCGATGCTCAAAAACGTGACGCCCACAAACATGTACAGGTCGTTGAGGCCCAGGCCGATCACCGACAGGATAGTGAAGATCGTGAACTCGCGCTTGCGGCTCATGCCCTCGCGATGGTCGAACACGTACTTCATGCTGAGCCAGTAGTTGACCACAACGGAGGTGGTAAACGAGACCGTGGTGCTCATCAAAAAGTCGAGGTGAAACAGCTCGACGAGCGCAATGAGCATACCCCAGTCGATGCCAAAGGAGATAAGACCCACGACAGCGAACTTGAGGAACTGCTTGGTATGAGGTTGTGCCAGTGCCTTGCGCACGTAATCACATCCAACGCGTTGATGAATCGAGCAGAGGATACTTTAGAGCTTTTGCAAGGGAAACGTAAGGTCTTTGCCAAGAACTATACGAACTCGCCAAATTTTCAAGAGCTAATCCGCAAACGTTGAAAATTTGCCCGTAAACGAGCAAAGCCCACGAACAACACAGCGCTCGACGCGCGTCATCCGTGGGCATCGTAAAGCTGTAAGGTTGCGAGTTACTTGGTCTCGTCGCCTTCCAGGAAGATCTTTCGGGTCACAAAGTTGTAGACCATGACAAGCGCGGTGGCGCAGATCTTGGCGATATTGGCCTCGAGTCCCAGGCCGGCGTTGAGTGTCAACACGATACCGTCGTTGAGTGCCAGGCCGATCACGGACAGCACGACAAAGATAATGAACTCGCGGCGGCGGCTCATGCCCTCCTTGTGTGCAAACACGTACTTCATGCTGGCGAGGTAGTTAAAGATGAGGGAGATGATGAAGCCGCTGGTGTTGGCGATTAGGATGTTGAGGCCCAGACCGTAGTGGAGCAGATTCATAATGCCAAAGTCGATGACTGTGGCAATGACGCCGACGACGCCAAACTTCATGATCTGCGCAAGGAGCTTTTGCATGGTACCT
>CABQJK010000008.1 GCA_902464495.1 uncultured Collinsella sp.
TGCAATTTCAAAAAGATGATTGAGGCAGAATGTCAATTCTGGTCTAACAGAGCCTTTCCAAATCGCCGAGGAGCGCATCTCGCTTGGCTTTGCTTTCATCGATATTGGCTTTAGCTTTCTCCGCCGCACTTTCGAAATACTGAACCTGTCTTTCCTGACTTTCGAGGCTGCGACGGTAGCCGTCAAGCTCCGTTTCACAAGATTCTTTTTGCAATTTTGCCGCCATGAGCTCCGAACGCAGCTGCTTAATAGTTTCCTTATCAGCTTTGCTAGGTGCCCCGCCGTCGAGCACCTTAGCTAATTCTGCCTCAAGATTGCTTACCCGGTTGCTGGCCTCGTCGTATTTGGCTTGGGCTGCATCGACGTTCGCTTGCATGTCGGGAAGGGGTTTCCTATAGTTGGCGGCATACGCCAACATCTTCTCGTAGAGCTCTTGAAACCAGGCAATGTCAGCATCGATTTCCGCAAGTTTCTCGGGACTTGCGGCGGCTTTTGCGGCTTCGAGGTTTTTAAGCGCTTCCTGCATGGCTGCATACGCCTTGTCTTTTTCGGCTGCCGCATCTTTCGTCTGCAAGGCAACCGCATCGACGGGGGAGCTGGTTTCTGCCGCGATCGCCGTTACGGGGGCGATTCCCGCGACAAGTGCCGCGGAAAGGGCGATGCCCACAGTTGCTCGTCTTGCTCTTCTTGCGAGAATGTCGTTCATCTCGGCACCTCATTTCAAGGGTCGGCGACTAACTTGGTAGCACTAATGTAAGTATACCAAGTGGTCGGCCCGACACTGGCTGGGTGTGCGCGTATACCCCTCTGAAAACTGAATCCCGTTAGAAATGACGAGTTGTTTACGCTTCTTTTGGGGTGGCGGTACTATCATGGTTCGAATTGAATGTGGATGATGATAGGGAGCGCCTATACATGATTGAGCTGCTCAGGCGTTTTGGTGGTAAGTTTCGCCGGTATATGGTGATTGGCCCTGCGTGCAAGCTGATCGAAGTGATCTTTGACCTGCTTACGCCGCTGGTGATTGCCCAGATGATCGATAAGGGCATCGACGCACACGATGTCAACGCCGTCGTCCGTTACGGCGCGGTGCTCGCCGCCATGGCTGTAATCGGCATCTCGTTTACGCTCGTCTGCCAAAAGATGGCGGCGCTCACCTCGCAGGGCATGGGTACCGACATTCGCGGTGCGCTTTACGAGCACATTAATAAGCTGAGCTATGCCGAGCTCGACCGCTTTGGCACGCCGTCGCTTATCACGCGTATTACCAACGATGTCAACCAGGTGCAGCTGGCCGTGGCGCTGGGCGTGCGCATGCTCATCCGCTGGCCCTTCTTGGCGGTGGGCTCCATGTGCGCGGCCCTTGCCATCGACCTTAAGCTCGGCATCATCTTTTTGATTTGCACGCCCGCCATCGGCCTGGTGTTTTGGTTTGTCATGGCGCGCTGCATTCCGTACTACAAGCAGCTGCAGGCGAAGCTCGACCGCATCGCGCTTATCTGCCGCGAGGGCCTTTCGGGCGCCCGCGTGGTTCGCGCCTTTGTGCGCGAGGACCACGAGCGCGAGCGCTTTGCCCAGGCCGCCGATGACCAGGCCAATACTGCCATCGCGGTGGGCAAGCTTTCGTCAATCCTTAATCCCGTCACGTTTTTGGTGATGAACCTGGGCGTGTGCGCCATCCTGTGGGTGGGCGGCATCCAGGTCAACGTGGGCGAGCTCACGCAGGGCCAGGTCATGGCGTTTGTGAACTACATGACGCAGACCCTTACCTCCATCGTGTACGTGGCCAATCTGGTCGTGGTCTTTACCAAGGCGAGCGCGAGCGCTTCGCGTATCAACGAGGTGCTCAATTGCGAGCCGAGCATCACCGACGAGGGCAACCAGCCGGTCGCACTGCCCAAGCCGAGCGAACTGGCGGGCGGCGCTGCTCCAGTCCCTGCGCTGAGCTTTGACCATGCGAGCTTTTCGTTTGGCGCGGGCGCGGCAAATGCCGTGAGCGATGTGACGCTGGAGCTGCCGCTGGGCAAAACGCTCGGCATTATCGGCGGCACGGGCAGCGGCAAGTCTACGCTCGTTTCGCTTATCCCGCGCCTGTACGATGCGGGCACCGGCAGCGTGAGCGTGATGGGTGCCGACGTGCGCACTTGGCCGCTCGACCAGCTGCGCCATGTGGTCGCGACCGTCCCGCAGCGCGCGTCGCTCGTGAGCGGCACGATTCGCAGCAACCTAACCTGGCGCGACGATGCGGCGACCGACGATGAGCTCTGGTCGGCGCTCGATATGGCGCAGGCGAGCGAGTTCGTGCGCAAAAAACCTCAAGGTCTGGACGCGCCGGTCGAGGCGGGTGGCAAGAACTTTAGCGGTGGCCAGCGCCAGCGCCTGACCATCGCACGTGCTCTGGTGGGCTCTCCGCAGGTCCTAATCATGGATGACTCTGCCTCGGCGCTCGACTTTAAGACCGATGCGGCGCTTCGCCATGCCATTCGCGAGCGCAGTGTGCGCGGTGCCGCCGAGGGCGGTCTGCCGCTGACTACGGTCATCGTGAGCCAGCGCGTATCGACCGTGCGCGACGCCGACATGATCTGCGTGCTCGACCACGGCTCGGTCGCGGGCCTGGGTACGCATGACGAGCTCTACGCAGGCTGCCAGCTCTATCGCGAGATCTGCCAGTCGCAGCTGCGCCGCGAGGAGCTCGAGGGCCAGCAGGGGAGCGCGGCGCCCGCGTCCGCCCCTGCATCTGTTTGCGCAAAGGAGGGCTGCTAAATGAATCCGTATACTTCCTCCGGTTCGGTCGCCACGATGACGGCCAATGTGTCCGGTAACGATAACCTTAACGACCTGGGCGACGGTCCGCGCCAGCCCGGCGATCCCGAGCGCTATCCCGTGGGCGCGGTGACCCGCCGCCTGCTGGGCTATGTCCGACCGCACCGCATTTCGTTTGCGGCGTCGTTTGTGAGTGCCGCTGTCTCGGTGATCTTGCAACTCTATACGCCCATCCTCATCGGCGAGGGCATCGACCTTATCGTTGCCGCCGGTCAGGTGGACTTCGACGCGCTGCTGCCGCTCGTTACCAAACTCGCGCTCGTCGTGGTGGGAGCAGCGGCCTTCCAGTGGCTGCAGGGCTACTGCGTCAACCGCCTGTCCTACGAAACGGTGCGCGACATGCGCGTGGAGGCGAGCGATAAGCTCAGCCGCATGCCGCTCAGTTTTATCGACGGCCATGCCCACGGCGACCTTATGAGCCGCGTGGTCAACGACGTCGATCAGGTGGGCGATGGTCTGCTGCAGGGCTTTACCCAGCTCTTTACCGGCGTCATCACCATCGTTGGCACGCTCGCGTTTATGCTCTCCATTAACCTGACCATGACGCTTGTGGTGGTGCTCGTCACGCCGCTTTCCATTTTTGCAGCCGGTGCCATCGCCAAGCTCTCCAACAAGAGCTTTACGGCGCAGCAGCGTATTCAAGGGCAGCTCGGTGGTCATATCGAGGAGTACGTAGGCGAGCAGAAGCTTGTCGACGCCTTCGCCTACGGCCTGCACGCTCAGCAGCGCTTCGATGCCCTCAACGCTGAGCTTTACACCGCAGGCGAGCGCGCGCAGTTTATGGGTTCGCTCTCCAACCCCGGCACGCGCTTTATCAACAACATCATTTATGCCGTGGTCGCTGTGATCGGCTGCGTGGGCGTGATCACGGGCGTGCCGGCGGCGCTCACGGTGGGCGGCGTGCAGATCTTTTTGTCCTATGCCAACCAGTACACCAAGCCGTTCAACGAGGTCACCAACGTCATCACGCAGATCCAGACCGCGTACGCCTCGGCGCGCCGCATGTTTGCGCTGCTCGATGCGCGCGAGCAGGAGCCCGACGCGTCGGACGCTGTAGAGCTTGCCGCCCCGCAGGGTGAGGTGACCTTTGAGCACGTGGACTTTAGCTATGTGCCCGATCGCAAGCTGCTGCAGGACATCTGCATCGATGCCAAGCCCGGCATGCGCTTTGCCCTGGTCGGTCCCACGGGCTGTGGTAAGACAACGCTCATCAATTTGCTGCTGCGGTTCTACGATATCGACGCCGGTCGCATCGCGGTCGATGGCCGTTCCTCGCGTGACTACACGCGCGCAAGCCTGCGCCGTGCCTTTGGCATGGTGCTGCAGGATACGTGGCTGTTCGAGGGCACCGTGGCGGACAACATCGCCTACGGTTGTCCCGATGCCACACGCGAACAGGTTATCGAGGCGGCCAAGCGCGCGCATGCGCATAAGTTTATCGTGCAGCTGCCCCAGGGCTACGACACGGTGATCGGCGAGGACGGCGGCACGTTTAGCCAGGGCCAAAAGCAGCTGCTGTGCATCGCGCGCGTCATGCTTACCGACCCGGCGATCTTGCTGCTGGACGAGGCAACGTCGAGCATCGATACCCGCACCGAGCTGCAGGTACAGGCAGCATTCGACGAGCTTATGGCCGGGCGTACGGGCTTTGTCGTTGCGCATCGCCTGTCGACGATCCGCAACGCCGACTGCATTTTGGTCATGCGCGACGGCCAGATTATCGAGCGCGGCACGCACGACGAGCTGCTGGCGGCGGACGGCTTCTATGCCGAGCTCTACCGTAGCCAGTTTGCCCAGTGAGCAAGCCCGTGGGGCATGTAATGCAGCGCTAGGGCGCGAGTGTGTCAACGGGGGCAACGATAATGCCCTCGGGCGTTGTATGGGCTGGCATACCGAACCCGATGACGATGAGCTTGGCCGCGGGTGGTCTCTCGCCACGCTCGACAAGTTTGCGTTCGAGTCGAAGCAGGTTTGCAGATGCCTCGGGGATCTGCGGACTTCCGAGTTTTACTTCCACGGCAATCCAAGTTCCATCGCGCCTGCGTATAACGGCATCGACCTCGAGATCGTCGGCGTCATGGTAGTGGGACACCGACGAGTCATTTGCGGCTGCATAGACCTTAAGGTCGTGCAGGACGAGGGATTCGAAGAGAAGTCCCAGCGTCTTCGGGTCGGATGCCAATGACTCCGGATTTGCTCCGAGCAGTGCGACGGCAAGCGAAGGGTCGGCGAGGTGCCTTTTCGCACTCTGCCGCAGCTTTACCGGAGACCTGAGCGCCGGATGCCAAGCCGGGATATCATCGATGATATGTATCCTGCGCAAGGCATCCGTATAGCGCCGCAGCGTACTTCTCGATACATCACCGCCGAGGTCTTTCTCAAGAGACTTTTCGCCGGCAAGAGTGGATTCGTTGCGCGCAAGCGAAGACAGAAGAGCCCTGACTTTCTCCGGGTCACGCTTCACGCCGTCAACCCTCGAAACATCCGATTCGCAGACACCGTCGATGTAGGCAGCGGATATACGCATTGCATCGGCAGTCGTCTTGCCAACCGCCTGAGGCCAACCACCACGACATAGCAAAT
This sequence comes from uncultured Collinsella sp., assembly GCA_902464495.1. Lineage (GTDB taxonomy): Bacteria > Actinomycetota > Coriobacteriia > Coriobacteriales > Coriobacteriaceae > Collinsella. The sequence goes on from CABQJK010000008.1 coordinate 5,407, forward strand.
CGGCGATATCAGCGATGCCGTTGATGGATCCAAGTGCCGCTTTGATGGGGCATCCGTTAAGCAGCGATTCGAGCGAGACCGCCCCTGAGGAAACTCCGAGTTCGGCCAGAGTCATTGTTTCCATGCGTAAGCGTGATATGCGCCCGATGCCGCTGTGCATCGGTTGGTCGGCGTCGTTTGGTGTTGCTGACCCCGTAAGCAAAAACTGCCCTGGCTTACCGGCCCGACGATCGCATTCGAAACGTATTGCGTCCCACAGTTTTGGCTCTTCCTGCCACTCATCGATGAGTCTCGGCGTTGCGCCGACTATTGCTTGAGCTGGGTCGATCCTGGCAAGCTGCAGTGCGGCAAAGTCTCCGGCAGGGTCGGAGAGAGACAGCGATGATTCTGCGAATCGCTGGGCCGTAGTCGTCTTTCCGCACCACTTCGGTCCCTGAATGAACACGGCACCAAAAATGCCAAGATCGCGTTCGATTGAGCGATCGATACATCTACTCATATACCTAGTCATCGTACTTCCCGCCATTCAGAGAAACATTTTGTTTTATAGCATCTTACCAGCGCGTAAAACATTTTGACGAAAAACCATGACACAATTTGACGGTATTTCGTGAAACAAACTGACGATATTATATGAAACAATTTGACGGCGTTTTGTGAAACATTTTTTCGGCCATTCGTGAAACGTTCTGCGGCGGTTTCAATCCGAAGTACATACTGTTCGAAATCTGTCCAAAGATGTCGTCTGCGTCGCCAATCGACAGACGGTGGTTTACATCTGCGTCGTTAGTACTAAGATATTCATCTAATAAATTGCATTAGTGGCTTTAGTTTTGGGGGAAACGAGGCAACGTGACTATGACGTGCTCTTTGGTGGTTAACAGCAAGAGCGGTAATACCAGGATGGTTTCGGGCGCGATCAAGCGCGCTCTGCAGGCTGCGGGCGTTGAGTTTGTCCATGCCGCGGCGCTGAGTGACGATGCGGATGCAGAGCAGGTTGCGCTCGAGGCGCAGGGTGCCAGCGCAGCCGACACGGTGCTCGTCGGTTTTTGGTGCGACAAGGGCGCATGCACGCCTTCGGTCGCGGCGTTGCTCTCTGCCTTGCACGGCAAGCGCGTTTTCCTGTTTGGTACCTGCGGCTTTGGTGCTGATCAGAGCTATTTTCAGCAGATTATTGACCGCGTGTCGTCCAATTTGGCAGAGGATGCCGAGCTGGTGGGCTGGGTCATGTGCCAGGGCAAGATGGGTCCCGCGGTCAAGCAGCGCTACGAGGCCATGCTCGAGCAGGATCCCGACAATACCCGCTTTAAGATGCTGCTCGACAACTGGGTTGCCGCAAAGGATCACCCCACCAAGGAGGATCTGGACAACATGGCTGCAGCCGCCAAAAAGGCCGTGCTGGGGGAGTAGCTCCCATCGCTGACGGCGGTCGGTCCATCTTTCTAAATGTAACGTCCTCCCGGGCGTCGGGGGCACGAAGTTCCCTGCTCTACAGTCCTGCGCAAGACGAAGGCCACATTAAGTGGCCTTCTTTGCGTGCGGAACTCGCGATGAACTTCGTGCCCCGCCGTCCGGGAGGACGCCTCTTTATTGATGGGAGGCCTGATAGGTCGATGGTTCCGTGCCCGGATGCGTCCAAAGTGAGATGGGCTTTCCGGATGGGCAGGCTTTCGGAAAATGCATCCCGGAATTTGCCTTTGGAATGGGACGTAGTTTCCCGTTGAGGTGCTTTGCGGAAAGTGCGTCCCACTCTGGGCGTTCGAAGTGGGACACGCTTTCCCAAAGGCGCTCCAACGGGAAATTGCGTCCCATTATTCGGTCAAGAAACGGGATGCATTTTCCCAATGAGAGCAAAACCGGAAAATGCATCCCGGAATTTGCGCTCAAAGTGGGATGCGGTTTCCGGTTGAGGGTCTAAGGGGAAAGTGCGTCCCAGAATCGACGCTTGAAATGGGATGCAGTTTCCCGATGAGGCACTCGACGGAAAATACATCCCAGAAATGGCCTTTGAGCTGGGATAAGATTTCCGCGGCATCTCGGATTCTCAAAAATGAGACACGCCGTTGGCGAAAATGAGACACGGAATTTTGGGTGTCAGGCGTAGCATTTGAGCAAATGAGCCGACTCCACTCGAGTAAAGCGAGGTCTCCCATGCACGTTCCATACCCCCACATTCGTCGGTTGTCGAAAATCCCGCTTGTTGGGACGGCGGCGCTTGCTGCGTTGATCGCCACGAGCGTCGCCTGCTTCACGGCCACACCCCAGGTTGCTCAGGCGGCGGACACGCCCGCAATCACCGATATGACCGAGCAGGACTATAGCGACCTGGGCCTGGGCACGAACGAGGACATTCCGGCCGATACCGTTGGCCCCTATTCCACTGATACCCCCACGACGTTTGCCACGCGCAGCGAGGTCTATATGGCAGCTAACGGTAGCCATGGCAATCGCTACACTCTGCGCGACAAGCTCGAGAACGTCGAGCGCGGCGACATTGGCGGCAGCAGCAAACTCACCGATGGCTATGGAAGTGTGTGGGGCGCCGCAAAGTTCTGGCAAAACGTCAACAACTTCGATACGAACAGCGATCTCTACAAGCATAGCGACTACGGCGGCGGCACCTGGTCGTACCTAAGCAACAATGAGTCCTCAACAGTACTTGCCAACGACAACAACGGCTTCTCGGGCATTCACGCCACGAGCGTTGAGTTCTGCAGCGACGCCAGCACGGGCAAAAAGAGCCGCGTTGCCGAGCTCCGTGCCTACGGCGACAGTTCCTCCACGACGATTGACGGCAAGTCATACGCCGGAAAGGTTGAGCTGGTCCTCTACTCGTTTAGCAACGGGCGTACGCGCACTCTCGACACACACCTGCCGGTGACGGTCAACACCAATATGATGTACGAAGGCCGTTTTAAGTACCTGGATGCCGGTTACCTGCAAGAGCACGACGCCGTCTTTGATGTCGAGGCGGGCGATGTCGATGGCGACGGCGTCGACGAGCTTTTTGTCTACGCGGGTTGCTATGTCGACGAGAACGACGTGCGCAAGGCTGTAGTCGACATGTATGACTTGGAGGGCGGCAACTGGAAGCAAAGCGTCGTCAAAATCGATGCCGGTAACGCCGCGGACTACACCACGCACAACAAGGGCGGGAACGACTCCTGGACGCAGCTTCAGTCAGCTCCTGTCGTTTCGCTAGCGGCCGGCGACCTCGATCGCGATTTTTGCGATGACCTCGCCATCGTGGTCTCGGCACCCTACGGCAAGAAGAATATTGATAAGTCGACGCATTGCGAGCTGTTTTCGTGGGATGCATCCAAGGGTGCGCTCGTCCATGTCGATGCTCTGGGCGACGCGGGCGCAATCTCCCTCTCCGCGAACGGCAAGACCATGGTCGCTGCGAATGCGACGTTCGGCACGTTTGCCGCCTACGATGAAGAAGGAAAGAAGACGGGTGAAACCGTCACGGGCCTTATTCTTGCGGGCTATGACTGGCAACGCAGCGCTTATGATTACGGCGCTAATGACGGCAGCAAGGGGCTGTACGGCGCGCTGTACCGCTACGCGTATTTTGACTCGGAGTCTGGCGAGTTCAAACTTTCCGATTGCAAGGAATACAGAGACGGGCTCCTCGCCTCCTATGGACTGATGCATGTGCCCAACAGCGCATGGAAGGATAGCGCTCAGGATAAGCGCTATCCGTGCACCTTGGCGCCTATTGCCCTTGCCACTGCCAACCTTGACGGCCTGTCCGAGCAGCCGGCGGTCGACGAGGTGCTCGTGGGCGGCGATGTGTTCCGCGACTTTGCCTGCAACACGGCGCAGAGCGGGGCCCAGGGCTTGGGGTCCATGGTCGGAACCATGAGCATGAGCGGTCAGCAATACAACAGCAGCAACAAGCATGACCACAAGGGTATAGAGCAGGTGTGGATCAGCGACGTCAAGGCGGGCAGCGTCTCGGGTTCGGATCGCTACAACGAGAGTTTTATCGCCGTGGTGGGCAAGCACCGCGACGAGGACCTGCGCAAGAACGATGACTACTATTGGATGACCGCCTCGCATCTTTCGCTCGACGAGAACGGAAGGGTGCGCCGCGGCGAGGAGCAGGTGATTAGCGAGAGCAACCGTCGCGGCACTACCTACGGCACATTTATCTCGCTCGCGCTGCCCGATGTCGACAATGACAGCGTCAAGATCACGTACAAGGACCGCTACAAGGTCTATACCAACCCGCGCGTGCTCGCTGTGCTGCAGGATGCTCCCTATGTTGAGGATCTGGAGCAGGCATACGGCTATCTGGTGTTGGGCGGCACGTCATACGGCGAGGGAAAGAGCACGGGGACATCCCAGGGCTATACCATTGGCGCCGAGTTGGGCGTTGCCGTCGAGGTGCAGACCGGTCCGCCCCTGGTCGCGATTAATGCTTCAGTCGATTTTGCCGCCGAGGGATGCTATGACTACCGGAGCGAGCGCACGGTCAGCGCAAGCGTAAGCTATGAGTCGCATGCCGGCGAAGGCGACAAGGCCGTGCTCTACACGATTCCGATGGTCTATTACGAGTACGAGATCGAAAATGAGGAAACTGGTGGCAAGGGCGTGATGGCGGCGCCCGTGTCGCTCGGCGCGCAGACCTCGGTCGTTAATGTCGATGCCTATGACCGCATTGCCAAACAGCACAATATGACGCCGCTCAGCTACTTTTTGACCAACCGGTCGGGAGAACCCGGAACCTATCAAACGACGCTCAACGGCGAGACTCCCGTTGGGGATTCCTTTGGCCTGGGCAAGCCTGGCGTAACGCGCGCCTACACGCACGATGGGTTTAACGGCGCCGTCGCGCAGTCGGGAGCGAGTATTGAGCAGACCATCGAAGTCGAGGAGGGCGAGGAGCAGGAGTTTGAGTACGGCTTTACGCTGAACGGCAGCGTTGTCATGGGCGCGAAGCTCGCAAAGCACGAGTTGTTTGGCGGCCTGTGCTTTGGTGCCAACGCCGGCTTTACTACGGGTAACTCCTCGAGTGAATCGACCGAATACGGCGGCACCGTCGACAATCTGCCCGAGGCCGCGCAGGGCAAGTACGGTTTTGTGTGGCGTCTGGGCGTCAACGCGGTGGATGTCGACAAGTTCGAGGCCAGCTCGGGCGACAAGCTCGGCACCAAGGACACCGACCAGTTCTGGATCGTGGGCTATGACGTTAAGGACGTCGAGATGCCCGACGCGCCGGCCGTGACGGGCTTTACGGCAAACGCCGTCGATTCGACCAGTATTACGTTTAGCTGGGACGATGTGCTCGCAAAGAAGGACGGCTTTAGCTACGGCGTAGGCATGCTGCAGAGCAATGCGGCGGACGCGGTTGTGAACAGCTGGAAGATCGCCGACAACACGCAGACCTCGCTCAAGTGGGATGGGCTGCAGCCCAATACGGAGTATCGATTCGCCATCGCCGCCGTTAAGAATGGATCCACGACCGAAACAGGTATTCGCTCGGCAATCATCACGGTCAAGACCATGCCCGATGGCATGACGATGACCGTGAGCGGACCTGCGGCGGATGCTGCGGAGGGGTCGGATCTTGGATACGACTCTTCGGTTGAGCGCACGGCGGGAAGCCACCTGACGCTCTCGGCGATTGGCCATGTGAAGCAACTCGGTGCCGACGATAGCGAAACAGAGCTGGCACCGACCTATATGTGGTACCGCAAGGGCCGCGGCGAGACAGAGTTTAAGCTCGTGGGTGCCGATGGCAACCTCGCGGCTGGAACGGCCTCGAAGCTCGAGATTGACCTGACCGCAGACGATGACGGTGCGCAGTACTACTGCCACGTGGGATACAACGACGTGGGCCTCGACACCGGCACGACGCTCGTGAATATCGAGGCCGAGGAGACGGCGCCCACAACGGTGAATGCCACCCCGATCCGCACGCGCCGCCTGTTCTCACAGACAAGTGCGGGCGCCAAGAAGTTCCTGGACCATACGCTGGTAAACACCGCCGGCCCAACCGATTCCGAAGGCTCAAAGGACCCCGAGACTCCTGAGACCCCGACGAACCCGGACAAGCCCAAGTCCGACAACGGAGCTAAGACCGACACCAAGGTCAAGACTACGACCACAGCGAAGAACCTCGCAAACACCGGCGACCAAACATTCGCCCTAGTCGCCACCGCAGCAGCAGCGGGAGCAACGCTCGTAGTGATAGCCCTCATCATGCTGATCAAGCGCCGCAAGACCCACTAACCATCAGTCAAACATATCGACAAAGCAAAACCCGGGTAGCCAAAAAACAGGCCACCCGGGTTTTCTGTTGAGTGGAGACTCCGCAAGCGGAAACTGCATCCCACAATTAGCGCCCGGAACGGGACACATTTTCCGTCAAGCCCTCATCCGGAAAATCCATCCCAGTTTGAGCGCCCAGACCGGGACGCACTTTCCCAAAGGGTCCTCAACGGGAAACTGCGTCCCATAATTAGGCCGAGAAATGGGATGAACTTTCCCGACGAGAGCCAACCGGAAACCACGTCCCAGAATCAGCCCCCAAAGTGGGACGCACTTTCCCAACGAGCCTCAACCGGAAAATACATCCCGGAATCCAGCTGAATAGTGGGACACACTTTCCCAATCGGGTCCCAAGCGGAAACTGCATCCCATTCCGGACGTGAATTCTGGGACACGGTTTCCGGATGCAAAAAAGGCCACAAGACGTGGCCTTCGACTTATATATGTTCAGCGGATACCCCTATGACAAGCCGCGCTTCAACAACAAGGCGTCTGTCCGGGCGGAGGCATATAAGGTTCATCGCGAGTTCCGCACGCAAAGAAGGCCACTTAATGTGGCCTTCGTCTTGCGCAGGACTGTCCGAGCAGGGAACCTTATATGCCTCCGCCTGGACAGACGTTTCAGTTGTGGCTCAGCAGCTAGCAGCTACTTGATCTTGGTCGTACCCGGTGCCAGGTTGGGGTCGGTCTCGTTGGCCTCGGTCTGGAAGTGCTCGGTGTACACGTTCTTGCCGTCGCGGAACATTTCGTAATACTGCATCTTGGCGTAATCCTCGCGTGCCTTGGTGGCGGCTGCGGCAACGGCGTCGTCGCCGGTGACGTTGGAGGAGAGCGCCCAGCGCAGGCTGGCGTCCTCGTAGCCCACCGAGTTGATGGCGGGCAGCGACTCGCGCAGCGTCATGTGCGCCTTCTGGTAGTCGGTGAGCGGGGCGCCGATCAGCTGCATGAGCTGGGTGGACAGGTAGTTGGTGGACAGGTCGTCGGTCTCGCTCGTTTGGTCGCAGCCGGCGACGTCGTAGTTAGCCCAGATGATGTAGTCGGTCTGCCACAGGCGCTCCTGGTGGGTGGCGTCATCCTCGTCGGTAAACCACTTGTCGTTGAACTTGGACGGGAAGAACGGCTGATGGTCGCCCCAGAACACCACGACCACCTTGCGGTCGAGCTTGCTCAAGGCGTTGAGGAAGTAGCGCAGCGCCTGATCGGACTGCTCGATGCACGAGACATACTCGTCGACATCGGAGAGCGTGCCGTCCTCGACGGTCTTAGCGTCCAGGTCGGTCGTGTCGATGTTCAGGTGCATCTGCTTGTCGACCGGCAGCAGGCCCGTGTCGTAGCCCGAGTGGTTCTGCATGGTCACGTCGAAGATAAACTGCGGATCGGCGTTCTGGTCGAGCAGCTCGAGAATCTTGTCGTAGGTAGCCTGGTCGGTCACCATGCCGCGCAGGGTATCGGCACCCTGGAAATCGTTGATGGACAGGAACTGGTCAAAGCCAAAGTCCTTGTAGACGTTCTCGCGGTTCCAGTTGGTCGCGTGGTTGGGGTGCATGGCCGTGGTGGAATAGCCGAGCGATTTGAACTGCTCTGCCAGGTTCCCGGTCGTTTCCATGTTGTAGATGGTGTAGGGGTACACGCCCGAGCCCAGGTTGGCCATGGAGTTGCCGGTCATAAACTCAAACTCGGTATTGGCGGTACCGCCGCCGTAGGCGCTCACGTAGAGCTTGCCGCGGCTGAGGCAGTTGGACAGGTTCTTAAAGTACTGCGGGCCCTCGTAGCCGGCGCGCATGTTCTGGTAGATCGACAGGTCCGAGAACGTCTCGTTCATGATGGCGATGACCGTGGGCTTCTCGCTGTCGAACTGCTCCTGGGCGGCGGCGCGCTCGTCGCTCTTGGCCGCGTCGGACTTGTCGTAGGCTTTGGCGTACTTTTTGAGCGTGGCCTTGGCGTCATCGACAGAATAGTCGGCGGGTTTGGGCGGCTTGATGGACTGTGCCGCGCTAATAAAGGCAGGCAGGTAGCCCTCGCGCCAGTAGCTTTCGAGCGGGCGCCAGGTGTAGACGGTGATGCCGAGGGTGTTGTAGTAGTCGATGAGCGTGACATGCGCGGTCACGCCGCCCAGGCACAGCACCGCCACGAGCAGGTTGGTGAGCAGCATGCGCTTGGCGTTGGCGGCGCCCTTCTGACGGTGCGGCGCGACCAGGCCGGCGTACTCGCACAGCAGCATGGCGATGGCGGTAAAGCCCATGGATAGCACGCAGAACAGCGAGATCGAGAAGGTGTAGCCGGTGCCGGCGACTGCGGCGGCGGTGGAGATGGCCGAAAGGTCGCCCGGCTGGATGGGCATGGATTTAAACGTGATGACGAAGAACTCGGCAATGCCCAGGACAAAGAGGGCAAAGGCCAGGACCGCGGGAGCTGCGCCGTGGCGCTGGAATAGGAAGAACAAGCCGGTCATGAGCACGGTGATAATGGCCCACTCGAGCAGGATGCACAGGGGGTAGACCCAGGTAAAGTCGTGGTTGGACGAGACCTCCATGCCCAGCAGCGCAAAGACGCCGGCGAGCAGCAGGCACAAGACGGCGGCGACGAGCGGTTTGCCCACAAAGGCTCCGCGCAGGCGGGCGAGCTTGCCGGTGGGGACGGGGGCATCGGACCCGGCGAACGCAAAGACGCGCGGGGCGATGCGGTCGCGGGCGATGCTGGCCCAGGCGCATCCGGTAAGGATGGCATTGGTCAGGATGAGCATCACAAAGGCGAGCGGTTCGTTTTGGGCGACGAGGCCAATGGCACCCCAAATGGTCAAAAAGACCTGGAACAGGCCGAAGGCGACGCTCCAGGCGATGGCGCCTTTGGCAACGGTGCCCGACTGTGCGCGAATGGCCTTGGCCTCGCGCAAGACAAGGTAGACGGTCGCCGCAAGGCCGACGAGCGAGATGGCGGCAGCGAACATGCTGAGACTCCTCACAAACTTAAAACCTACGAAAGCGGGGATTTACCCGATTGTTACCAAGATATGCGCTGCAATTGGTGGCTGCGCACAACAACCAGCCATATTAACGCGCACGTGTGGCGGTGTGGCGCAATGTAGTGGCGACCTGCGCGATAATGGACGGGAATTACACGGAAACGTAAAGGCTTCTTAAAGAAATGGCGAGGGTAGGGCGATGAGCGAGCAGGTTTGCAAGGCGGATATGGGCGGAGACGGAGCTGCGGTCGTGGATACGTTCGGCTATCCGCTCGAGACTACGGGCAACGCGGTGCTGGACATTTTGGAGCACCGTTCGTCTACGCGCGCCTTCGCGCGCGATGACAGTGACCGTCCCGTGGCGGTGACCGACGAGCAGCGGGCGGCGATTCTGCATGCGGCGAGTCGCGCGCCGTCGGCAGGCGCCATGATGATGTATTCCATCGTGAGCATTCGCGAGCAGGCTACGCTGGATCGTCTGGCCGACCTGTGCGACCACCAGCCCATGATCGCCAAGGCCCCGTGGGCACTTATATTTGTGGTCGACTACGCCAAATGGATCGATCTGTTTGAGCATGTTGGCTGCTTTGAGCCCGAGTTTGTCGAGCGCACGGGCAAGGCGCCCCGCCGTGCGCCGGGTTTGGGCGACTTTGCGATCGCGGCCCAGGATGCCGTGATCGCCGCGCAAAACGCCGTGGTTGCCGCCGAGGCCCTGGGGCTGGGGAGCTGCTACATCGGTGATATCGTCGAGAATGCCGAGGAAGTTGCCGAGCTGCTCGATTTGCCGCCCTATACCATGCCGCTGTCGATGCTCATCATCGGCACGCCCCGTAAGGAGCGCCCGGCCATTGCGCATCCCGTGGTGAACCTGGTGCACGAGGAACGCTACTGCCGTGCGGATGCCGCGACCATGGACGCGCAGGTGGCCGAGATGGACAAGATGTTTCGCCCGCACGCCCGCGAGGTGGGCGAGCGCGTCGTGGATATCTACACCCGCAAGCACACGAGCCCCTTTATGGCCGAGATGAGCCGTTCCATGGAGTGGTGGTTCAAAAACTGGTTCGGCAAGTAACGAATGCGGTGATGTGACAAAGGGACAGTCCCTTTGTCACATTCCATATCGCCGAGGTGGCCTAAAGGCCGTATAAATGTTTATTTAGCTGGGAAAACAGTGCCATTCAAACATGGGCCGATTGCCTATAATTCCTTCGAACATTAAAGTTGGGAGGAAACCGGCTTATGGAACAAAAGGCCAAGGAGGCAGCCTCGCACGCTGCGATTCCTGTGAGCATCTCGGCGATGCTCGTCACGCTGGGCGTGGTGTACGGCGACATCGGCACCAGCCCCATGTATGTAACCAAGGCGCTCGTTGCCGGCAACGGCGGCATCGGAAGCGTGACGGAGGAGTTCGTGCTCGGCGCGCTCTCCCTTGTCGTGTGGACGGTCACGCTGCTGACCACCATCAAGTATGTGCTCATTTCGCTGCGCGCCGATAACCATGGTGAGGGCGGCATCTTTGCCCTGTACAGCCTGGTCAAGCGCTGCGGCAAGTGGCTTATCATCCCCGCCATGCTGGGTGGCGCCGCACTGCTCGCCGACGGCATCCTGACGCCGGCCGTTACCGTTACCACGGCCATCGAGGGCCTGCGCACCATCCCGGCGGTCCATGCCGTGCTGGGCGATGACCAGGGCCGCGTCGTCGCCATCACGCTCGCCATCATCATCGTGCTCTTCTTGGTACAGCGCATCGGTACGGCCAAGATCGGTCACGCCTTTGGTCCCATCATGACGCTGTGGTTCCTGTTCCTGGGCGGCACGGGTCTGTTCTTTGTCTTCCAGCACCCCGCCGTGCTGCTGTGCCTCAACCCGGTGCGCGGCATCGCTTTTTTGCTGAGCCCCAACAACCACGCGGGCATCATGATTCTGGGCAGCTGCTTCCTCGCCACCACCGGTGCCGAGGCGCTCTACTCCGACATGGGCCACGTCGGCCGCGGCAACATCTACGCCACCTGGCCGTTCGTTAAGTGCTGCTTGCTGCTGTCCTATATGGGCCAGGGCGCTTGGCTTATCAACAACGCTGCCAACCCCGAGCTCATGGGCATTGCCGACCTCAACCCGTTCTACCAGATGCTCGCCCCGGGCCTGCGCCCGTTTGCCGTCGGCCTTTCCACCGTCGCGGCCATCATTGCCTCGCAGGCGCTCATTACCGGCGCGTTTTCGCTGGTGTCCGAGGCCAGCCGTCTGGACCTCATGCCGCACATGCAGGTCTTCTACCCTGCCGAGACCAAGGGCCAGCTCTACATCCCCATGGTCAACAACGTCATGCTCGTGGGCTGCGTCATCGTGGTGCTGCTGTTCCAGAACTCGGCGCATATGGAAGCCGCCTACGGCCTTGCCATTACGCTGACTATGATGTGCACCACGCTGCTGCTCTTCTTCTACCTGCACGAGGAGCGCAAGCTCAAGGTTGCTCCGTGGATCTTCGCGGCCTTCTTCCTTTTGCTCGAAGGCTTCTTCTTCGTGAGCTCGCTCACCAAGTTCTTCCACGGCGGCTACTTCACCATCCTCATGGCTGCACTCATCATGGGCATTATGGTGTGCTGGTACAACGGCACGGCGGTCGAGCAGCGCCAGTTTACGCTGCTGCCGCTGCGCAGCTACCTGCCGCAGCTCAAGCGCCTGCGCGACGACGACCGTTACGAGCGCCTGAGCGACAACATCGTGTACCTGACCAAGGACACCCATACCGACTACATAGACCGTGATATCGTCTACTCGATCTTGGACAAGCATCCCAAGCGCGCTCGCGCCTGGTGGTTCGTGAATGTCGAGACCATGGACGAGCCGCATACCTTTGCCTATTCGGTCGAGACGTTCGGCACCGACTACGTGTTCCGCGTGCATCTGTACCTGGGCTACAAGATCAACCAGCGCGTCAATGCCTACCTGCGTCAGGTCGTTCAGGACCTGGCTGCCACCGGCGAGCTGCCGTCGCAGACGCACGACTACTCGGTCTATAAGGATCCGGGCAACATCGGCACGTTCAAGTTCGTCATGATCCGCAAGCTGCTGGCGCCCGAAAGCGACGTGGAGCCGAGCGAGCGTACGGCCATTACGCTCAAGTACATCATCCGCCGCGCCGCCGGCACGCCCGCGCGCTGGTACGGCCTGGAGAACTCCAACGTGAGCTTTGAGTACGTGCCGCTGTTCACCAAGTTTAAGGCCGTGAGTAAGATGCAGCGCCTTGCCCCCAACGAGCGCCCGTAGCCGACGGAGACTACACGGAGTTGGTTATCGATGAGCAAAACTAAAGCCGGGGAGGTAAACATGGATGCAAGGACACTTGACGTCCGTGAGGCGCGCGTCGACGCCGCCGAAGATCGGTTCTTTACGAATCGGGCCAACATGGACATGGTCGATCGCGTGATTTCGATCGTGGCATTGGTATTTGGAGCGGTGTGCGTGTGCGCCCTGCTCGCGCACGTGCTGTTTGTCTAACGACCGCAGGCTGTAAAGGCTATACACTTGGAACCACCACAAGGGGAAACCACCACAAAGGTGCCTGTCCCCTTCGTGGTGGTTTTTGTTTTTGAGAGAGGGGCGGGGCGCTGATGGACGTCCATGCGGACGGCGATATTGCCGAGAACTTTTGGTGGCGGCGCACGACGCTGACGCGTCGCAGCCCTCTGTATGACGCCTGCGTATCGGCGGGGCTGCTGGTCGCGGCGACGATTGCGGGCGCGCTGCTCGACCATCCGGGTCTCGCGCCGAGCATCATGATCGTCTATGTGTTCGCCGTGCAGCTGTGCGCGTTCTTTACCTGGAGCCGCCTGTATTGCCTGTTGAGCTCGGCTGCCGCCGTGGCGCTCTACAACTTCTTGTTTGTCGACCCGCGCTACTCGCTGTCGTTTATCGACCGCGTCTATCCCGGCATGTTCTTCATCATGTTCGTGGTCTCGCTTGTGTCGAGCTCGATCGCGTTGGCCCTGCGCCGCGCCTTGGCGCAGGCCGCCGCCAGCGACCGCCGCACGCAGATGGTGCTCGAGACCAACCGCATGCTGCAGCGCTGTGCCGATCAGCAGCAGATTGTGCACGCCATGGCAACGCAGCTGGCGCGTCTTTCGGGCTGCCCGGTCGTGTGGTACAGCGATGATGCCGATGATGATGACCTGCTGCCGCGCGCGACGTATACGGCCGTGGGCGATGCCGTGCCGGTGCACGAGCTGGCGTCGCAAATGCCGCCGCGGCTCTCGGCGTCCGCCTATGTGGGAACGCCGCTCGACGCCACCTATGGCGGCTCGGCGTTTTATGGCATCTACCTGACGGTTCGCACGGGCGACGGCTTCGTGCGCTCGGGCGACCCCGCCTCGGTGGTGGGCGTGCTGGCTATCGTTGCCGAGCCCGACGTGCTGACGCACGAGGAGCGGACACTTGCCGATGCCATCGTGAGCGAAGGCGAGCTGGCACTCGATCGCGCTCGCGCTATGGAGGCCCGCGAGGAGGCGGCGGTGCTCGCCAAAAACGAGCAGCTGCGCGCCAATCTGCTGCGCTCCATCTCGCACGACCTGCGCACGCCGCTCACCAGTATTTCGGGCAATGCCGATGTGCTGCTCGACCAGGGCTCGACCGGCACCGCCGTGCTCGACGCCCAGACGCGCCGCGGCCTGCTCCTGTCCATTCGCTCGGATGCGCAATGGCTCAACGCCACCGTCGAGAACCTGCTCGCCATCACCAAGCTCGAGGGCGGCGGCATGCACCTGTCGACCACGCTCGAGCTTATGGACGATATCGTCGAGGAGGCGCTGCGCCACGTGAACCCGGCCGTGCGCGAGCACGACCTTAAGGTGGTGGCGTGCGATGAGCCAGCGCTCGTCAACGTCGACGCGCGTCTGATGGTACAGCTCGTGGTGAACCTGGTGAACAACGCCATCGCCTATACGCCCGCAGGCTCGCATATCGTGATTTCGATTGGCGTCGACGATGGACGCGTGGCGTGCTCGGTGGCCGATGACGGGCCGGGCATTGCGCCCGAGGACCGCGAGCGCATCTTTGAGTCGTTCTACACCGCCAACCACGGTCTGGCCGACAGTCACCGTAGCGTGGGCCTGGGGCTTTCGCTCTGCCGCTCCATTGCGCTGGCACATGGCGGTAGCATAGAGGTTGCCGCGGCGGACCCGCACGGCTCGGTCTTTACGATTGAGCTTCCCGCCGCCGATGTTTCGTTTGATAAGGAGTAGCGCCGTGCCGAACTCTGCCGTAAAACCGCTCATCCTGGTCGTTGAGGACGATCCCGCCGTTCGCAACCTCATCGTTGCCGCGCTCGAGGCGCACGGCCTGCGCCATATGGCTGTGGAGACCGCCCATGCCGCTATCGCCGCCGCCTCGTCGCAGGCACCGAGCATCGTGCTGCTCGATCTGGGCCTGCCCGATATGGACGGCGTCAAGGTGGTGGAGTCGGTGCGCACATGGTCGGGCATGCCGATCATTGTGGTCTCGGCGCGCAGCGAGGACGCGGACAAGATCCGGGCGCTCGATGCCGGCGCCGACGACTACCTGACCAAGCCGTTTTCGGTCGAGGAGCTGCTCGCGCGCATTCGCACGACGCTCAGGCGTCTTTCGTATGCACAGACGGGCGGCGTTGTCTCCGAGGGCTCGTTCGATACCGGTGGGCTGCATATCAACTTTGACGCCGGCATCGCCACGATGGATGGCGAGGAGCTGCACCTGACGCCGATCGAGTACAAGCTCCTGTGCCTGCTGGCGCACAACGCCGACAAGGTGTTGACGCATCAGTTTATCCTGCACGAGATTTGGGGCACGGCGACCAAGAGCGACCTGGCGAGCCTGCGTGTCTTTATGGGCACGTTGCGTAAGAAGATCGAGTCCGACCCCGCGCATCCGCGCTATATCCAAACGCACGTAGGCATTGGCTACCGCCTAGTCACCCAAGGCTAAGCTACCCGATCAATGAGTTGCGGTGAAATACGGTCTAAAACTGCCTAATTCCTGGCAAAACAGTCCGTATTCCACCGCAACTTTTTTATCTGCCCTTGGGTTTGCTGGCGTAGAACTTCTTCTTTTTGGGCTTGCCGGCGGGGGAGGGTTTGCCGGCAAAGTTGGACTTGCCGTTGCCGGCCTGCGCATGTGCGGGCGCTGCCGCACGAGGCTTGCGAGCCTCGGGGTTGCGCAGCTCCTCGACGCGTTCGGCAATCTCCTCGGCGCTAAAGCCGACTTCGGCCATGGCATCCTCGATGGGCAGGCGGCGCACGATATAGCAATGGTGCACCTTCTGGTTGCGCGCGAAGTCCTCGGGGATGGTCTGCGCCGTAATGTCCTCCAGCACCACGCCCACGCGTGCGAGCTTGCGCGTCTCGGGACGGAAGCCGCGCAGGTTGCAGCTAAAGATGGCATGTCCGCCCTGCGTGAGCAGGCGCGACACGCCGGCGAGCAGCTCAACGTGATCGCGCTGGACATCCCAGGTGCGGCGGCCCATCTTGGACGAGTTCGAGAACGTGGGCGGATCGACAAAGATCAGGTCCCAGCGATTGCGCGTCTGGCGCTGGTCGCGAATCCAGGCGAGCACGTCGTCGCGCACAAAATGATGCTGCGGGCCCACAAATCCGTTCTGGCGCATATTGCGCTCGGCCCAGTCCAGGTAGGTGTTCGAGAGGTCGACCGTCACGGTCTCCTCGACGCCGCCGTCGGCCGCGTAGCAGGTGGCGGTGCCGGTGTAGGCGAACAGGTTGAGGAAGCGGCGGGCCTGTTTGGCGTGCTCGCGAACCAGGTTGCGGGTGACGCGGTGATCCAGGAAGATGCCGACGTCCAGGTAGTCATCGAAGTTGACGGCAAAGGTAAGGCCGCCCTCCTCGATGAGCGGCAGACGGCGGCGCGCGATGTTGGCGCGCTCGCCCGAGCCACCCTTGCCGGCGCCCTGCTTGCCGTACTGCGAGCCGCCGCGCGAGCGCATGCGGGCCTTGGCGTGCACATGCTCGGCCGGAACATCCAGGATACGCGGCGCGATGGCCAAGATGTCGAGCATACGGGCCTGAGCCAGTGCGGGGTCGATGGTCTTGGGCGCAGTGTATTCGGCGATGACGAGCCAGCGGCCCGGCGTCTGCGGGCAGCCCTCGTACAGGTCGATGGCGGCGGAGTAGTCGGGCAGGTCGGCATCGTAGACGCGATAGCAGGTAACGCCCTCGCGCTTGGCCCACTTGCGGCGCAGGCGGGCGTTCTTGCGCAGGCGGTTGGCGAACTGCTCGGACTCGGGGATGAGCACGGGCAGCGGCTTGCCGTCACCCAGGTCGAGCGTGGCAGCGGGCTCGGGTATGGCGGGCACGGCGCCGGTCTCGTCGTCGGCGTCGCCGGCATCTGCGGCCTCGCCCACGGCATCCGCGCTGGTCGCGGCTTCAAACGCCGCGGCGGCGTGGTCGAGCGAGGGCCAGACCTCGACGGTCGCCTCTTCGTTGTTGGGCATGACGGCGATCGAGCGCTCGGGCTCGGTGTGGAGCGCGCGGGCCAGCAATCCGTCGCGGGTGAGCGCGGCGACCGGCGCCGCGGCAAGCTCGGGCACGCGGCGCAGCTCACCGACCAGCGTCATGGCGTCGTGCATGAGCGACAGCGGGGTCTCGGTGGTGTCTGCGACCACGGCGGCGCCGGCGACAGCGCCCGTGTGGTCCAGTACGGTGGCGGACTTGGCGGCGCAAAAATCGACAAAGCGCTTGTAGCCGGCACATTTAACCATGCGCTCAGCGGTCTTGCGGGCGGTGGGGTCAACATCCACGGCCACGATGCGCGCCTGGCGCTCGCGCGCTGCCGCCTCGCGCTCGCGCGCCTCGGCAAGCAGCTGCTCCCACAGGGCGGCATCGTGCAGCTGCCAGCCCTCAAAGCCCCAGCGCTCGCGTGCGGCGCCCGGGGCGCGGTCGGTCAGAATGTTCACGGCCTCCAGCAGCAGACCGCCGCCGGCGCACGAGGCATCGATCAGCGTGGGAAGGGCTTCGTTCTCGTAATCGTCGGCCGTCAGCTCGCGCTCGCATAGTGCGGTCCAGCCGACCTGCGCCAGCACCAGAGCGGCGTAGTCGGGGCGCAGCACGTGCGTTCCCTCGCCGGCACGAGTCGCAGCGGGCGGTAGGCGTTTGAACAGCGGGTCGCCCGAAAGGTCTAGGCTTATGCTCGCGCGGCGCTGGCGCAGCGAAAGCAGTAGGTGAACATCGGGGTCGGCGGCATCGACGTCGGCGCGACGGCCCGTGGTCTCGGCCAGACGGTCGCACAGCGCGTCCTTGGCGCGCAGGGCCGAGAAGCGCGTGTTGCGCAGCTGCTCGGTCACGCCGCGGGCGGTGATGGCGATGGTAGCGCCCGGGTGAACGATGCTTTCCCAGGCGATGTCGTAAACGCCGTCGTACAGCTCATCGGCATCCTGTGTCTCAAAGCGCCCGAGTACCACGAACACGCGGCTGGCCAGGCGCGACCACAGGCATGCTCGATAGCCTTCTTCGAGCTCGCCCTCAAACGTAGCGCGGCCCTTCAGGCGGCGGACATGCGAAAGCCCGAGCCGTTTAAGCTCGTCGGCTAGTGCGGACTCAAAGCCCTCGGGGCAGCTTGCGTAAAATTCCATGGGTGACCTCTCTGGTTGCGTCGCTCCATTATATGATGGATGCTTCGTTTGCCCTTATCCTCGAAAGGAACCCATATGATTGATGCGTGCCCCGATTCCGCCGTGCTCTTTTTTGACGTGGACGGCACGCTAACGTCGTTTGACCCCGACAACATGACCGATAAGGATTTTTCGGCGGTGCGTCCCTCGCAGGCAGTCATCGAGGCGTTTCACCGTCTGCGCCACGCGGGGCACAAGGCGTTTATCTGCACGGGACGTCCCCTGTGGCTCATCGCCGATAGTCTGCGTGCGCTCGACCCCGCGGGCGTCGTTGCCATGGCGGGCGCCACGCTTGAGGTCGAGGGCAGCGTGGTGCATGAGGACTGCTTTGACGAAGACATTGTTGAGGAGCTCGCACGTCGTATTACTGTGGCGGGCGGCGAGGCTTTTTTCGAGGCCAACGCTGCGACCTTTGCGCTGGAGCCCGCGGGCGCTGAGCAGTCGTCTTTGATCGGTGCCTCTGTGGTGCATAGCGCCGGGGAAATGCACGTCGACGGTCGCCTGCGCGTGGGCAAGGTGTGCCTTAATGCGCCCAACCTGGCTCGCGTGGCCAACGACGACGGCTTTATCGAACGCAACTTTGAGCTGTGTAACACCGGCGGCCAGAATCGCGAGCTGAGCCCCAAGGGCATCGACAAGGGCGTGGGCGTGGCGCGGGCGCTTGAGTATCTGGGCCGTTCTGGCAACGCGCGCACCTTTGGCTTTGGCGATTCGGGCAACGACCTGGGCATGCTCGCCGCCGTCGAGACGGCTGTCGCCATGGGCAACGCCATGCCCGAGGTCAAGGCGCTCGCCGACTACGTGACCGACGATGTTGCACACGACGGCACCGTCACAGCGATGCAGCATTTCGGCCTCATCTAATGAATCTCGCCTTCTGACGTTTGCTCAAACTGCGACTCTTTGCTTTTGCATGCTCAATCGATTTATCAATCCAAACACTGAGGTGTTTATACCGTTCGCCGAGAAGATAAAAACCTGCAGTTCACGCCTTGATAAACATAGGTAAAGTGTTTAGCAGTTTATCGGCCGTATGCTAACGAAAGGAATCAGGCAGATGGCAATCAAGGTGTTCGCTGACGGTGCAAACCTCGAGGGCATGCTCGACATGTACGAGAACGGCAACGTTCAGGGTTTCACGACCAACCCGTCCCTTATGAAGAAGGGCGGCGTGACGGATTACCGCGCGTTTGCCAAGGAGGTCCTGGCCCACATCACCGATGTGTCTGTCTCGTTTGAGGTCTTTGCCGATGACGTCGAGACCATGGAGGTCGAGGCCCGCGAGATCGCTACCTGGGCCGAGAACGTCTACGTCAAGATTCCGTGCGTGACCACCAAGGGTGAGTCCACCGCCGAGCTGGTTCGCAAGCTTTCGGCCGACGGCATCAAGGTCAACGTCACCACCATCTTTACGCCTGCGCAGGTCGACGAGATGGTCGAGGCCGTTGACGCCGAGACGCCGTCCATCATCTCGCTCTTTGCCGGTCGTATCGCCGACACCGGCGTCGACCCCATTCCGTTTATGACGGAGTCGGTCAAGAAGGCCGCCGCCAAGCCCAACTGCGAGGTCCTGTGGGCGTCCACGCGTGAGCTTATCAATATTTACCAGGCGGAAGGATGCGGTTGCCAAATCATCACGGTGCCCAACAGTATCCTGGCCAAGCGCAAGAACATCGGTCGCGACCCGTACGAGGTCTCGCTCGATACCGTGCGCGGTTTTGCCAAGGATATCGCCGCTTTGGGCTTCCATATCCTGCCGTAACGCGAACACTGGCTGCGCCGCGGGTTGTTCGCCCCGGCCTTTCCTTTCCCTATCGCTCACGCGCTTCGCGAGGGTCGCGCTAGGCAAAGGAAAGGCCGGGGCTGTCGACACGAACTTGCCGGTAGGTTGGTGATAGGCTTCCATATCCTGCCGTGGACAAAGGTACCCCCGCCTGCGCCGTGCAAAATTGAGAGTATTCAGCAAGGTAAAGGCTTTTACCAGCTGGGTGAAGCATGGAACAGCCCCCGTTTTGGCTCTGATGACGCTAAAACGGGGGCTGTTTCTTGCTTTTTCGTCTCTGAGGGGCATCCGGAACGGTGGAATTTGCAGAATACTCGCGATTTTGCACGTCGCGAGAGGGGGGACCCTTGCTTTGGCGGTTTACTTCCCCTGCACCATGGTGAGGGAGATCTTCTTGCGGTCGCGATCGACCTTTTCAACCCACACCTTGACCGTGTCACCGACGCGCACCACGTCGCTGGGGTGCTTGACGAAGCGGTTGGCCAGCTTGGAGATGTGCACGAGGCCGTCCTGGTGCACGCCCACGTCGACGAAGGCGCCAAAGTCGACGACGTTGCGCACCGTGCCCTTGAGTTCCATGCCGGGCTCCAGGTCGTCGATCGAAAGCGCCGAGCGGCTAAAGACTACCTCGGGCGCGTCGTCGCGCGGGTCGCGACCGGGCTTCTTGAGCTCGTTGACGATGTCGATGAGCGTGAGGGTGCCGCAGTCCAGGTCGCTTGCCAGCGCCGAGATGCTGCCCAGGCGGCGCTCGATGTCGGGCACGCCGCCGCGGCTGAGCTCGCTGGCCGCCACGCCGGCGCGTTCCAAGACGGCCGCGGCCACCTCGTAGCTTTCGGGGTGGACGCTTGTCGCGTCGAGCGGGTTCTTGCCGCCGCTGATGCGCAGGAAGCCCGCAGCGTTGAGATAAGCCTTAGGTCCCAGCTTGGGAACCTTCTTGAGCTGGCGGCGATCGGTAAAGGCGCCGTTTTCCTCGCGGTAGGCCACGATATTCTTGGCCACACTCGGCGTGATGCCCGAAACGTATCCCAGCAGGCTCGCGCTCGCGGTGTTCACGTCGACGCCCACGCGGTTGACGACGTCCTCCACCACGTGGCCCAGGGTGCGCGAAAGCTCGGCCTGGTCAAGGTCGTGCTGGTACTGACCCACGCCGATGGACTGGGGCGGAATCTTGACGAGCTCTGCCAGCGGGTCCTGCAGACGGCGGCCCAGGCTCATGGCGCCACGCACGGTGACGTCCAGGTCGGGGTATTCCTGGCTCGCGAGCTCGGAGGCGGAGTACACCGATGCGCCGGCCTCGTTAACGATGGTGTAGCGAAGGCTGGGCGCCTGCTCGGCAATGAACTCCGAGACGACTTCTTCGGTCTCGCGGCTGGCGGTGCCGTTGCCGATGACGATGGTGTTGACGCCGTCCTTCTTGACGAGGCGGGCGAGCTCACGCTTGGTGCCGGCGACGTCGTGGCGCGGCTTGGTGGGGTAGACCACGCCGTGGTCGAGTAGCTTGCCGGTCTCGTCCATAACGGCGACCTTGCAGCCGGTGCGGTAGCCCGGATCGAGCGCGAGCACGCGGGCGCCGCGCACGGGGCGCGCCGAGAGCAAGCCCTCGAGGTTCTTGGCAAAGACATTGATGGCCTCGGTCTGCGCGCGAACGGTGAGTTTGGCGCGGGCCTCGCGCTCCAGCGAGGGGGCCATGAGGCGCTTGTAACCGTCAGCGATGGCGGCATCGAAGATGGGAGCAAACACGCCCTGGCGTCGGGGCCAACGGCTGCCGAGGCGTGCCGTGGCGGCAGCGCCGTCGACGTTCACGCGCACGCGGAGCTTGCCCTCACGCTCACCGCGGTCGATAGCCAGCACGCGGTGGTTGGGAATACGGCGCAGCGGCTCATCATAGCTGTAGTACGGCTCGTAGGGGGTCTTCTCGGCGGGGTCGGTGGCCTCGACGACGATGTCGGCGGTGTTTTGCGTAAAGGCGCGCAGGTCAGCGACGTTCTCGGGGTCCTCGGCCACCGTCTCGGCCACGATGTCGGCGGCGCCGGCGAGCGCCTTTTCGGGCGTGTCGAAGCCGGCCTCCTCGTTGACGTATGCCGCGGCGGCGTCGAGTGCGCTGCCCTTGGCCGAGGCCTGCATGATGATCATGTTGGCGAGTGGCTCCAGGCCTGCCTCGCGGGCCTTCTGCGCGCGAGTCATGCGCTTTTTGCGGTAGGGCTTGTAGAGGTCCTCGACACGCTGGAGCTGCGTGGCCTCGCGAATCTGCTGCTCGAGTTCGGGCGTGAGCTTGCCCTGGGCGTCGATGAGCAGAATGACGTCCTCTTTACGCTGCTCAAGATTGCGCAGGTAGGACAGGCGCTCGTCGAGTGCGCGCAGGGCGACGTCGTCCATGCCGCCCGTGGCTTCCTTGCGGTAGCGCGAGATAAAGGGGATGGTGTTGCCCTCGTCGATGAGCTTGACGGCCGCTTCGATGTTGGCGGCCTTAAGGTTGAGTTCGTGGGCGAGCTGGGCGATAAGATCCATGGGACTCCTTGCGTTTAAGGTGCGTTTGCAGCACAGGGCTCCAAGGATACCACCTGCCACTTCGCCCAAAAAAGACTGTTTTGGCGCGGAACCACGAAAGCGGCCTATCTACTACGTTTTACCCGTAGGGGCTGGCCATACCTGGGTTTTCCGAAGATCGGCAAGCCGTTTACCTGCGGTTTTTATTTCGCGAAATTCGGTATGGTTGAGGGTGATCGGTTAAACGTAGTAGATAGGCTCATTCCGTGGCGAACGAATCAAGCTAAGGCGCAAAAAGTCCCCCGTCCCAGAAAAATCATTGGCAACGTAGCAAAATGCCCTGCGGGCAGGAGGCTGCTCGCAGGGCAAAGAAGAGGGGCTTATTTGTGGCGGACCGAGAGACTCGGCATGGGGTTTCTGCCGCGGCCGCTCTTAAGGCGTTACAGCTCGACGAGCTGGCCGGTCTCGGCGGCCTCCTTGATGGCGTTGAGAAGCGTGAGCGTCTTGACGTTGTCGGCGGGGGTCACGACGGGCTCGACCTCGCGGCGGACGACCTTCACAAAGTGCTTGAGCTGCATCTTGTGCGGCAATGCCGGGTCGACGGCCGGGATCTCCATCTGCAGCGGCTTGTGCCAGTTGGAGGCGCCGTCGTAGGAGAACTGATGCAGGCGGGGCAGCGACAGAGCGCCCAAGGTTCCGCCGATAAAGTAGGCGTCGGCGTCGAAGGGACGGTACTGCGGGTCCTCGCGAGCGGTGGCCTCCCAGTTCCAGGGGCTGGCGGTGGCATCGGAGATGGTCATGCTTGCGAGCGCGCCATCGGCAAAACGGACGTTGACCACGGCGGAGTCCTCGGTCTCAAAACCGCGGGCGGCGCTGGACTGCATGCCCTGGACGGCGACGGGCTCGCCCAGCAGGTAACGGAGCAGGTCGACGTCGTGTACCAGGTTGACCAGGATCGGGCCGGCACCCTTCTTGCGGCGCCACTCGACGTCGAAGTACTCGTCGTTCTTATAGATCATGTAGTGGAAGCTCGACACAGTAAGCTTGCCCAGCTCGCCGGACTCGATGATCTCCTTGGCCTTGTTGACGAAGGGGTTGTGGCGACGGTGCTGACCCACGAGCACGGGCACGCCGGCGGTCTCGGCCTCGGCGGCGAAAGCCTGGGCATCCTCGAGGTCGTTGGAGATCGGCTTTTCGACCAGCGGCACGATGTTGCGCTTGATGGCCTCGCGGGCAACGCCCAGGTGCAGGTTGTTGGGGGTGGCGATAATGACGGCCTCGGGCTTGACCTCGTCCATCATCTGGGCGGGATCGGTGTAAAACGGCACGCCGGCGGCCTCGGCCGTGGCGCGGGCGCCCTCAAAGGCGTCGGCGATGGCGACGAGCTCGGCCTCGGGCTCCTCGGTGACAAAGCGGATGTGGTTGCGGCCCATGGCACCGGCGCCGATAACGGCAATGCGGACGGGGTTGAGCTCAGACATTTCGACTCCTTAATACTGGTGACCGGTGGAATGCGGCAAGAGGACGGCCCTTGCCGCGTCAAGCAAAACTAAGCGGACTTCTTCTTGCTGTCGGAGACCATCATGTAGACGGTGAGCACGACGGCGATGGCGGCAATCACGATGGCGCCGTAGAAGGACTGCTGGTAGGCGGCGCTGCCGGCCTCGGCGTGATACAGCACGGCGGTGATGGGCTGGCTGATCCAGGTAGAAGCGGCGTAGCCCAAAAACATGATGCCGTAGTTGACGCCGATGTTGCTGGTGCCAAAGGCGCCACCGGTGAGCGGCGGGTAGATGACGAGCAGGGCGCCAAAGCTAAAGCCGAGCAGGGCGAGCGCCACAAAGAACATGCTCTGCGTAAAGCTCATCGACATGATGACGAGCGCGACGATGGTGACGACAAGGCTGATGAGCAGCGACTTGTAGGCGCCGAGCTTGTCGATGATCTGGCCAAAGGACAGACGGCCGACCAGGTTGGCGCAGGTGTTGACGGAGACGACCACGCCGCCGAGGGCGACGGCAGCGGCGCTCGTGGGGTCGGCGAAGAGCTGGACGGCGGCGATGGAGGCAACCTTGCCCACGAGCAGGGTGCCGGCGGTGGCGGCAAAGGCGAAGGTGACGATGAGGACCCAGAAGCGCGGGGTCTTGACCATCTCGCCCGGGGTGAGGTCGCCGAAGGTGCCGGCATGTGCGCCGCCCTTGGGGGCCTCGAAGCCCTCGGGCAGCCAGCCGGCCTCGGGGGCCTTCAGGAACAGGGCGGAGGCGGCGATCATCACAAAGAAGATGACGCCGAGCGCCTTGAGGGCGCCAAAGATGCCGAGGCTCGGGATGAGCAGCGAGGCGAGCACCGGGGACAGCACGGCGGGGCCGGCGGTCGAAGCGGCCAGGGTGATGCCGGAGGCGAGGCCCTTCTTGTCGATGAACCACTTTTGGCCGGTGGTGAGTGCCGGGTTGTAGCCCAGGCCGTTGCCGACGGCGGCGACGAGCGAGAACCACAGGTAGAACTGCCACGGCTCGGTGACGGTGCCGGACATGAACCAGCCCAGGCCATAGCACACGGCGGCGGCGATCACGACGTTGCGGGGGCCGATCTTATCGGAGATGCGGCCGGCGAAGATGCCCGTCACGGCCATGATGGTCTGAAAGACCGGGAAAGCCCAGGTAAGGGCACTGGACCACTCGGGGTAGACGGCGAGCAGGTTCTTGCTCACGACGGAATACAGCGCGATGGAGCTAATGAAGAACATGGTGACGCACGCGGCGGAAAGCACGACGGCGCGACCCTTGTTGGAGTTGGTGGAAGCCATTGGACTCTTTCTAATCGATGCGGGGAGGGACGGGCGTGTCCGCGAGCCTCCCTGTCAGGCTGGTTTACTGGTCGGTCGGCTTTGCGACGCCGGACTCGTCGGACCAAAGCTCGACACCCTTGTTCTTGAGGTAGTTGTCGGCGTATGCGCGACGGCCGCCGGGCTTGGCGGTGAGGTCGCCCATCATGTTGGAGAAGCCGCCGTCGACCTTGATGGCGTCGCCGGTGGTAAAGTCCGAGCGCTTGGACGCCAGGAACATGACGGCGTTGGCGATATCGCTGACCTCGCCGATGCGGCGCGTGGCAATCAGGCGGCTGCGGCTCTTCTCGACCTCGGGGTCGGCGTAGAAGTTGGCCGACATCGGGGTCTTGACGAAGCAGGGCTCGACGCAGTTGGAGCGCACGCCGTACGGGCCCCACTCGGCGGCGAGCATCTTGGACATCATGTTGACACCGGCCTTGGTGGAGCTGTACACGCCCGAGAACGTCTCGGGGGAGTGGCTGGCGACGGTGGAGATGTGCACCAGGCGGCCCTGGCCGGCCTTGATCATCTCGCGACCAAAGCGCTGCGAGGTGATGAAGTAGCCGGTGAGGTTGACGTTGAGCACCTGCTCCCAGTCGCTCAGCGGCAGGTCCTCCATAGCGGCGAAGCGCAGGATGCCGGCGGTGTTGACGAGAACGTCGACGCGGCCGAAGTTGGCGATGGTGGCGTCGACGGCGGCCTGAACCTCGGCCTCGTCGGTGGCGTTCATCTTGTAGCCCTCGGCGTGGATGCCAAACTCGGCAGCGAGGTCGGCGGCAGCGGCCTTGACCTTCTCCTCGTCCAGGTCGAGCAGGACGACGTTAGCGCCATTGCGGGCGAACTCGCGGCAAATCTCGACGCCCATGCCGCCGAGCGCTCCAGTCACAGCGCAAACATCGCCCTCGAGCTTAAGCCAATTGCTCATAGGAACTTCCCTTCTTATGCCTCCCGGTGGGTCGCTCCCATTAACCGACCCACGTGGTTTTCGCTGGTTATCGTATGCTTTGCATTTGCGCAGGTGAATTGCATATTTGTTAGAATGGCGTTAACCATAGGTTTACACTGTGCGATGCAGTTTATTCTCAATTGAGCGCATGACCTGCGAAAACAACCTCCTGTGGCACCATGTGGCCACGGGCGCGAAAACGGGAGATTGACGTGTACGATCGACGACTTGAGGCCATATCGGCCGCTGCGGAGCTGGGAAGCTTCTCGCGTGCGGCGGCACAATTGCGCGTGTCGACTCCGGCGCTCGTCAAGCAGGTGTCGGGCTTCGAGGCCGAGTTCGGCATCACGCTGTTCGAACGCTCGCACTCGGGCGTCAAAGTGACGCCGGCCGGCGCACTGCTGGTGGACGACGCGCGCTCGATCATGCGGCAGTCCGAGGACGCGCTGCGCCGTGCCCGACGCGCGGCGGGCGATGGCGGTGCCGTGCGCCTGGGCGTGTCGATGATGTGCCCGGGGCGCCAAACGCTGTCGATGTGGTCGGGCATCCACGATCTGGAACCGTCGCTGCGATTTGAAATCGTGCCGGTAAGCGATCTCTACGACGAGCGCGAGACCGTCATGCGTAGCTTGGGCCGCGAGGTCGATGTGGTGCGATCGAGTTTTTCTACCCCACGCTGGGGTGATGCCTGCCAAAAGCTCCGCATTGTCAACGTGCCGTTTTATATCGATCTGCCGCGCACGAGCCCGCTGGCGCGCAAGAATCGCATTACGGTTGCCGACTTGGAGGGTATGCGTCTGCGCGTACTGCGCCACGGCAACGACGCCATGGACAGTCTTCGTATCGACCTTTTGGCCGACGGCGGTGTGGATGTCATCGACGTCGATAGCTTCGACTTCGCGCTCTTTAACGATGCCGAGGAAAAGGGCGACGCGGTGCTCACCTGCGGCGCATGGTCGGGCGTGCATCCAGCCTTTGTGGGCGTGCCGTTCCTATGCGGCCGCGAGGTACCGGTCTACCTGCACTACCCGCTCGAGCCCACGCTCCAGGTGCAAAAATTCGTCAACGCCATGGCCCAACTCCTCAAGTAGCTCATTTGGCGCGGGTAGTCTTTTTGGGACGGGGCTTTTTAGCTACCCAATCTGGTGCCGTCGAAGCATGACGCCGTATTTGGCACAGGGTAGCTAAAAAGCCCCGTCCCAAAAAGACTAACAAAACGAGGCCCTGGCCAAACGGCCAGGGCCTCACTAACCTTTATTCCGTTTTAAACAACGGGCTGATTGCGCGCAGGAGGGTGCCCCGGGGCGGCGGGGTATTTCCTCCGCGCGCAGTTTCGCAGCGAAGCGAGAATGTTTGAGCACGGAGGAATTACCCCGCCGCCCCGGGGCACCCTCCGTCAGTAACCGTTCCTACTCCAGCTCAAACGCTCCCGTGTACAGCTGGTAGTAATACCCGCGCTTGGCGATCAGCTCGTCGTGGTTGCCGCGCTCGATAATGCGGCCGTGATCCAGGCAGATGATTGCGTCGGAGTTGCGCACGGTGGACAGGCGGTGCGCGATGACAAACGTCGTGCGGCCCTCCATGAGCTTATCCATGCCCGCCTGCACGATGGCCTCGGTGCGGGTGTCGATGCTCGACGTTGCCTCGTCCAGAATCATCGCCGGCGGATCGGCGACGGCGGCGCGTGCGATCGAGATCAGCTGGCGCTGACCCTGCGACAGCTGTGCGCCGTTGCCGGTGAGCATCGTGTCGTAGCCGTCGGGCAGGCGGGTGATAAAGTCGTCCGCGCCCGCGAGCTTGGCCGCCGCGATGCACTCCTCGTCGGTGGCGTCCAGGTTGCCGTAGCGGATGTTGTCCATCACGGTGCCGGTGAACAGGTTCACGTCCTGCAGCACGACGCCCAGCGAGCGGCGCAGATCGGCCTTGCGGATCTTGTTGACGTTGATGCCGTCGTAGCGAATCTTGCCGTCGGCGATGTCATAGAAGCGGTTGATGAGGTTGGTGATGGTCGTCTTGCCGGCACCGGTGGCGCCGACAAACGCGACCTTCTGGCCCGGCTTGGCAAACACGGACACGCCGTGCAGCACCTCGTGGTCGGGCGTGTAGCCAAAGTCGACGTTGTCCATGACCAGGTCGCCGCGCAGCGGTACGTACTCGATCTCGCCGGTTGCGCGGTGCGGATGTTTCCATGCCCACATGCCGGTGTGGTGGTCGGCCTCTTCGAACTCCCAGGTCTCGGGGTTCACCTGTGCGTTGACGAGCGTCACGTAGCCTTCGTCGGCCTCGGGCTTCTCGTCGATGAGCTCAAAGATGCGGTCGGCGCCGGCGAGGCCCATGACCACGGCGTTGATCTGCTGCGAGATCTGGCCGATCTGTCCGCAGAACTGCTTGGTCATGTTGAGGAACGGCACCACGACGGCGATCGACAGCGCCATGCCCGAGATGCTCAGGTTGGGCACGCCCAGCGCCAGGAAAATGCCGCCCGCCAGTGCGACCAGCACGTAGAGCAGGTTGCCCAGGTTCATAAGGATGGGCATGAGGATGTTGGCGTACATGTTGGCCTTCTGGGAGACCTCGAAGAGCTTTTCGTTGCGCTCGTCAAAATCGGCCTCGGCGGCAGACTCGTGGCAGAACGCCTTGACGACCTTCTGGCCGTTCATGACCTCCTCGATATGGCCCTCGACCACGCCGAGCTCGGTCTGCTGCGCGATAAAGAAGCGCGCGGAGTTGGAGCCGAGCAGCTTGGTCATAAAGGTCATAAAGGCGACGCCGGCGATGATGACCAGGCACATCCACACGCTGTAGTACAGCATGATAAAGAACACCGTGACGATGATGATGATCGTCATGAGCAGGTTGGGCAGCGACTGGCTGATCATCTGGCGCAGCGTGTCGATGTCGTTGGTGTAGTGGCTCATGATATCGCCGCGCTGGTGCGTGTCGAAGTAGCGGATCGGCAGGTCCTGCATGCGGTTGAACATCATCTCGCGCAGCTTCTCCAGCGAGCCCTGCGTGACGATAGCCATGGCGCGGTTCCAGAAGAGCGAGGACAGGACGCCGACGCCGTAGATGCAGGCGAGGGTGGTCACGAGCTGCAGAATCTTGGGCTGCGCGGCTTCCCAATCGCCCGACTGCCACGATTCGCTAATAATTTGCAGGGCGCTCTGCAGGAAGGTCGCGCCGATGGAGTTGATGATGGCGCAGAGCACCACGCCGGCGACGACAAGGGGCAAAAGCACGGGATAGAAGCCAAAGAGCGTCTTGATGAGGCGCGACATGGTGCCGCCCTTGCGGTTGAGCGCGCGCTCGGCGGTCGTTGCCTTACTCATGTGCCTCGCCTCCTTCCTGGGTCTGAGCTTGCGTTGCGGATGCCTCGTTGTCGGCCTCGACGGCCCCTTCGCCCTCGGCAGACATCTTGTTTTGCGAGGTAAAGGTCTCGCGGTAGATCTCGCTCGTCTTGAGCAGCTCGTCATGGTTGCCGATCTGCGCGATACGGCCGCCCTCCATGACGATGATACGGTCTGCGTCCTGCACGGAGCTGATGCGCTGGGCGATGATGAGCTTGGTCGTGTTGGGCAGATAGCTTGCCAGCCCTGCGCGGATCTTGGCGTCGGTCTTGGTGTCGACGGCGCTGGTGGAGTCGTCCAGGATCAAGATCTTGGGGCGACGCAGCAGGGCGCGTGCAATGCACAGGCGCTGCTTCTGACCGCCCGAAACATTAGAGCCGCCCTGTTCGATCCAGGTGTCGTAGCCCTTGGGGAAACCGTCGACAAACTCGTCGGCGCAGGCCAGATGCGCTGCCTCGCGGACTTCCTCGTCGGTGGCGTTCGGGTCGCCCCAACGCAGGTTCTCGGCGATGGTGCCGCTAAACAGCACGTTTTTCTGCAGCACCATGGCGACCTGGTGACGCAGCGCGTCCAGGTCGTAGTCGCGCACGTCCACGCCGCCCACGCGCACAGCGCCTTCGGTGGTGTCGTACAGGCGGGCGATGAGGTTAACGAGCGTGGACTTGGCCGAGCCGGTGCCGCCGATGATGCCGATGGTCTCGCCGCTCGTAATGTGCAGGTCGATATCGTCGAGCGCCTGGCGCTTCGCATGCTTGGAATACTTAAAGCTCACGTGGTCAAAGTCGATGGAACCGTCGGCAACCTCGAGCACGGGCTCGGCGGGATCGGCGATCGTGGGCTCGGCGGCCAGCACCTCGGCAATGCGGTGTGCCGATTCGTCGGCCATGGTCACCATGACAAAGATCATCGACAGCTGCATCAGGCTCATGAGAATCTGGAAACCATAGGTAAAGGTCGAGGAGAGCTGGCCCACGTCGAACAGCGTGCCCTGGCTCGTGATGATGAGCTTGGAGCCCAGGTAGATGATGACGACAAACGCGCCGTTGACGCAGATGTTCATCATGGGGTTGTTAAAGGCGAGCAGCTTCTCGGCGCGGGTGAAGTCCATCTGGACGTCGCGCGCGGCGGTCGCGAACTTCTCCTTCTCAAAGTCTTCGCGCACGTAGCTCTTAACCACGCGCATGCCGGTGACGTTTTCCTCGACGGACTCGTTAAGGGCATCGTACTTGTGGAACACGCGCGAGAAGATGGGGCGCACCTTAAAGATGATAAAGAACAGTCCAAAGCCCAGCAGCGGAATGATGACCAGGTAGACCATGGCGACGCTGCCGCCCATGATAAACGCCATGGTAAAGGCGAAGATCAATACCAGCGGCGCGCGCACGGCGATACGGATGATCATCATAAAGGCCTGCTGCACGTTGTTGATGTCGGTGGTCAGGCGCGTGACGAGCGATGAGCTCGAAAACTCATCGATGTTGGCAAAGCTGAACGTCTGGATCTTGTAGAACAGGTCGTGACGCAGGTTCTTGGCGAAGCCGCAGCTCGCATGGCTGCAGGTGACGCCGGCAGCGGCGCCAAAAGCAAGCGATGTTAGCGCGATGAGTACCAAAAAGCCTGCGGTGGGAAGCATCTCGGCTACGGTGGCGCCGTCTTTGATGGCGTCGATCAGGTTGGCGGTGATAAATGGAATCAGCATCTCGCAGAGCACCTCGCCAAGCACGAGCAACGGCGTGGCAACGGTGACTTTCATATAGTCGCGGATGCTTCCCATGAGGGTTTTAATCATCCAGTTCCTCCCAGGTTACGCGGATTTTATCGAGCATTTCGGCGAGGTCCTCGCGCTCATCGTGGGTGAGCGCGCTAAAGGCCTGTTCCCTAAAGCGCAGGCGGGCAGCCTGCTCTACGTGGGCCTTTTCCCATCCCGCTTCGGTCAGGCGAATGGTGAGCTGCCGCCGGTCTTTGGGATTGCGGCTGCGCTCGATAAGGCCGGCGCATTCGATCTTGGAGAGAATCTCGGAAAGCGAACCGGGCTTAAGATCAAAGTGCAGGCCCAGTTCCTGCTGTGACATCTCGCCGTTTGGCTGCTTGGCGAGCAGGCAGACGATGGGCGCCTTTCCCGAGGCGCCGCCGCCGTGAAAGTGCAGAAAGTGGCCGCAGAAGCCCAGTCCGTTCAGGATGTGCTTGGCAAGCGCGTCT
Source organism: uncultured Collinsella sp. (assembly GCA_902464495.1). Taxonomy (GTDB): domain Bacteria; phylum Actinomycetota; class Coriobacteriia; order Coriobacteriales; family Coriobacteriaceae; genus Collinsella. The sequence goes on from CABQJK010000008.1 coordinate 36,887, forward strand.
GATTGGGACTGTGCCGCGGGCGCATCTGCGGGGTCATGGGGGTCGCCGCCCGGCGTGTGGGGGCAGATGTCGATGTGGTCATCGCACATGGTGTCGCTCCTTTCTTTAGTTAGGTAGTGCAATTGTTTTGTGCCTAACTAATTTAGGAGTGCAAGAAATAAATGTCAAGGTACCAAACTTATTAAGTTACGGCGTTTTACCAAACGCCGTAACCGCTCGATGCTGCAAACGCTCCTAAGCGGCAATCTGATCCCTTGGGGACGAAGGAAAAGGTATCGTTTTGGGCTGCGATGATGCCTTTCGAAGCGGCCTTGCCAAAAACTATGCCTAATTACTACGATGAATCCAGCATCGCTGACCACAACAGCTGTTTCTGAAAAAACGCAAGCTATCTACCTGCGGTTTTGTTGGAGAGAAATTCGTTGTGGTTGGAGGCGGGCGGTTAAACGTAGTAAATAGGCATAGTTTTGAAATGGCGCTATATGAGTAGCATCAACTAGGCCGCTATGGAGCAAACAGCCCCCATTTCCGAAACCTTTCCGCAACAATTTGCCCTTCGTGCCGCTCGACTCCGTTCACAACGTCCCCTGCGCTACACTTAGTCGCACTGTGGCGCTGCCGCGCCGCACCCGAAACAAGGGAGACCCTCATGAAGAATACTCAGCTGCTGCTGGTTAACGATATGTGCGGTTACGGCAAGGTCGCGCTTTCCGCCATGCTGCCGGTGCTGTCGCACATGGGCTACCGTATCCATAACCTGCCGACGGCGCTCGTTTCTGACACGCTCAACTACCCCAAGTTCTACATCCACGACACCACCGAGTACGTGCGTCAAAGCCTCGCTATCTGGGAGGAGCTCGGCTTTGAGTTCGACGCCATCTCGACCGGCTTTATCGTGACCGAGGAAGAGACGCGCATCATCTCGGACTTTTGCCACCGCCGCGGGCAAAAGGGCACCAAGGTGTTCGTCGACCCCATCATGGGCGACAACGGCAAGCTCTATGCGGGCGTGCCCGAGTCCACGATCGGTCTCATGAGGCACCTGCTCGAGTGCGCCGATTACGCGGTGCCCAACTACACCGAGGCCTGTCTGCTCACCGATACGCCTATTGCAGAGCAGATCACGCCCGATGAGGCCCGCGCCCTTGTGGACGCCGTGCGCGAGCTGGGTGCCAAATCGGTGGTCATTACGAGCGCCGTGGTCAATGGCACGAACGCGGTTATCGGTTACGACTATGTGGCGGGGGAGTACTTCACGATTCCCTTTGACCTGATTCCGGTCTATTTCCCGGGCACGGGCGACACGTTCTCGGCGGTGCTCGTCGGCCGCGTGATGGCTGGCTGGAGCCTGCAACGCGCGACGTCCGATGCCATGCGCGTGGTGGCCGAGCTTATCGAGCGCAATGCCGATCAGGAGGACAAGTCCGCCGGCCTTCCCATCGAGGCCTGCTTGGATGTGATTGACCATGAGTAGCGCGGGCGAGGACGGCGCTGAGGCCGCGGGCGAGGGCAAGTCGCTCGGCGCCCCGCGAGGCAAGCGCCCGCACATTCGCATTAGCTGCGTGGACCAGCTGGGCACGTGCCGCTGCCACCATGGCCACAAGCCCGGCGACGTCTTCGACTTCGACCGCGACCGCGGCAAGATGTGCTCCATGGCCTGCCACGTGGGCTTTCCCTATATCGACATCCTGCGCTACGGCGGCACCGTGCCCGGCAACGAGCCTGGTACGGCAAAGTTCTGCTGCCCCGAGGTCGATACGCTGAACGTTTGGCTTGCCGAGATCGTCGACGAGTAATCGAGCGTGGATTTTCTCCCGCCAAGATTATGAGCGTGGATAATCTCCCGTTTAGAGCGCCGTTTCGCGCTCAAAGTGGGAGATTATCCACGCTCAATTTGTATGCGGGAGAAAATCCACGCTCGTCTTATGCCGATGGCGTGGCTCGTGCATCCGCGCCGCCCGAGCGCCTAAAGCTGCTCGAGCATAGCCGTGCAGCCGGCGAGCACATCGCGGTACGTGGCATCAAAGTTGCCCGTGTACCAGGGGTCTGCCACGTCGCCGGGGCGGTCGGTCCAATCAAGCAGGCGCGAGATCCTGCCATCGGGGTCGTCGCCAAAGATGCAACGCAGGCCGCGCGCGTTCTCGGCATCCATATAGACAATGTGATCCCAGTCGCCATACTCCGCGCGACGCACCTGGCGTGCACGATGCGCAACCACGGGAATCCCGACTTCGCGCAGCTTGGCGACTGTGCCATGATGCGGCGGGTTGCCGATCTCCTCAGTCGAGGTCGCAGCAGAATCAATGACGAACTCCGCCTCGCGCCCGGCACGGCGCACCAGCTCAGTAAACACCGACTCAGCCATCGTCGAGCGACAGATATTTCCATAGCAGATAAAAAGAATACGTTGCATGAGCGGTTTCCTTTCTGGGCGGTCGCGCGGGGCTTACAGGCTGCCCTTGAGGCAGTTTGCTCCGATAAAACCCGCTGCGTACAAGGGGAGGTGGCGCAGCTCGCGCCCGTCATCGGTTTCGCCGCGGGCAAAATTGTTCTCGGACAAAATGTAGGCATATGGCGATCGGGCTTTGTCCATAAACGACCCGAGGGTTCTCGCGCGCACGTTGCGTGCGGACTTTACCTCGACGGGAACGATTTCCATACGGTCGGTCTGAAGTAGGAAATCGAGCTCGCCGCTCGTCTTCCAAGAAGACGGCGGCATCCAATAGTACGTTTGCAAACCATTGCTCGAAAATGCCTGCATGACCGAGTTTTCCGCCAGGGCACCTCGAAAGTCGGAAGACAGCGCAACGGTGGAATCCTCTTTGAGGTCGAGCCAGAGCCGCGGGTTGATACCGAGTTTGTAGAACATGAGGCCCGTATCGAGAAGATAGACCTTAAAGAAGCTTCCGTCTTCGTCGTCGAAAGGGACGAGGGGAGGTTCGATGCCTTCGGTCAGGTTGTTGACCGATATAATGCCGGCGCCTTCGAGCCAGTCGAGTGGCTCGATGAGCTTGGCGCGGCGGCCTCCGCGTTCGACCTCGGAGTACTTGAATTTCTTTGTGGACGATCTCAGCAGTTGGGACGGAATGGAACGCCAGACCTTGCGCGCCGCCACGCCACTGATCCCGTTTTCGGGGTCGGTCATATCGGCGGTGTAGGTCTCGTCGATTTCGCGCTGCTCGACGCGCGCGTCTTCGATGGATAGCGTCTTGCGATATGCGTTGACGGCGGCGGGCATGCCGCCCACGATCTGATATCGATGAAACAGGCTGAGTGCGGCTTGGTGTGCGGCGTAAGTCTCGAGTGTGCCGGCGTGGGTGCGAACGGCATCGGCCATCTGCCCCTCATCGAGCGCCCAGAGAAACTCCTCGAACGACATGGGATGCATGGTCTCTTGACGAACGCCGCTGGGAAAAGGCAACTTGCGCTTGCGCGTGGCGACGCCGAGTTGGCTTCCGGTCGCGCATATGCGCCAGCCCGAACCCGAGAAAAAGCGAAGCGAGTTGAGCGCCCGTTCGCAGAGTTGCACCTCGTCAAACAGGATGAAGGCGGTTTCCTTGCGAATGGGGGTGCGTTTATAGTCTGAAATCCGCGCCACGATGGTGTCAACATCGTCTGTGGGGCAGTCAAACAGAGGGGCGATCAGCTCAAGATCGGTCTGAAAGTCGAGTTTGATAAACGCATCGCCGGCGATTCGCCTGCCGATTTCCTCGGCGGCGTATGTTTTGCCTACGCGTCGCGCACCACGGATGAGGAGGGGGCGTGAGGCGTCCTTTGTCGCCCATGATTCGATAACGGATTCGATTGATCTGCGCATGGGGCCGCCTTTCCGATTTCGTGTACTTCAGATACATAGTTTAGTACGATTTCGTGTACTTAAAATACACTAAATCGTAGAAAAGCGTGTATCTGAAGTACACGAAAACGAACTGCTAGAGCATTCACGCGGATATGCGCTGATCATGTCGGGCGGTTTTCACCGACCGCTTGCCACTCTGGGCTGTGCCTGCGTCCGTTCCCGGTCCCGCCTCTATGCCTGCGTCGAGGGCTGTGCTGCGTGGCGGCGGCGCTCCCAGCGGGCGAGCTTGATTGTCACCAAGGTGAGCACCCAGGCTACGAGCGAGAACACGGCTCCGACGGCACCCACGTAGGAGATGCCGATGCCGGTCACCACGGTGCCGCCCACCGCGGTGCCAAACGAGATGCCGACGTTAAATGCCATGGGCTCCACTGAGCTCGCGAGCACCATCGACTTGGGATGACGGCTGCGCGCCACGTCCATAAAGTGCGTGATGCACGACACCGAGAACAAATACATGAGCAGCGCCAGGCCAAAGACAAAGACGAGCGCGATGGGCATAGCGGCACCGGCAATAAACAGCCCGAGCAGCGCAGCCGCCTGCAGCACAAACGTCACAAGCAGCGCCTTCATACCAAAACGTGCATCGATCCATCCGCCCAGGATGTTCGAGACCAGGCAAAACACGCCGTAGGCCATAAGCGTGGTGCTGGCCTCGACCGTGCCCATGCCCAGCACCTGCTCCAAGTACGGCGTCACATAGCCGTAAAACACGTAGACCGATCCCACGCCAAACAAGAAGATGAGCATGCCGGTGATGATGCTTGGCTCGCGCAAAAGGCCCGCCTGCTCGCGGAAGGTGGCGGGCTCGTCGGTTTGGCCGGTACGCGGCATAAACGCCACAAGCGCTCCGCAGATCAGGACGGCAAAAGTGAGCGTGCCGTACATGGCGACGTGCCAGTCGAGCGTGTCGGCAATAAACTTGCCAATCGAGGTCACAAAGACCATTGCCACGGAAAACGCGCCGTACACCACCGAGATAACAAGCGAGGTCTGCTGCGGGGACAACAGCTCGGGGATATACGTCACGCCCACGGCAAGCAACGCGCCCGAGACAGAACCCAGGACGATGCGCGAGATAAAGAGCACCTGAAAGCTCGGAGCCAGCGCCATAACCAGGTTGCCGAGCACAAAGATGACGCTATAGCACACAAGCAGCTGATACCGGCGGAATCGCCCCGTGCCGAGTGCGAGCGCCGGTGTGGCGATGGCATAGACGAGCGCAAACACGCTGATGAGCTGGCCTGCGGTGGCAAGCGAGATGCCAAGCTCTGCGGCCAGGTCGCTCTCGATGCCGATCACCACGAACTCCGAACAACCGAGCGAAAATCCGAGTAACACGAGCAGTGCCAGGCAGAGTTTGGTGCGAGCGGGGGAGAGCGTGGATGCGGTCGTCAAAGCGGTAACTCCAATAATGGGAAAGGCTGGGTTTCGGGTTTCTGCAACTCTATCAGAACGCGGCAAGGTGACTGCCTCTTTGCCGCATTCCAAACCGTCCCAACATTCGATGAAAATCTCGAAATCGAGGAAAAGCATCGATTGTTGGGACGGTTTGGCGCGCTTGCCTGTATTGTCGCTATATAGACGATGATAGTCGCAGGTAATTGCGGACGGCAGGAGATCGCATGGGCATGTATACGACAAAGGTCGCGGTGGGCGAGGGCGAGTTTGCGCTCGAGGCCCAGCTGACGGTGACGCCGCGGGGCATGGTGGTGTACGCCTGCTCGCCTGAGTTCGCGCACCTGGGCGCCACGGCGCAGGCCATTCCGCGCCCCGAGCCCGGTCGCACAGCGACTGTGAGCATTCTGGCGGTCCCGTGCCATCGCGACGAGATCCCGGCGCACGACATTGCGGCGGTGCTCGCCACGCGTTTTGATGTGCCGGTGACCGCAAGCGCGGGTTTTCATGTAGAGCAGGCGAGCAAGGACGACCTGCAGCGCGTGCTCGATACAACCAAGGAACTTATCGCCGCGCTCGAGGCGGCCGCCGCCCGCGTGTTGCGCGCCGGCTGGAATGAGGGCGGCGCGGGTGCCGAAGTCGTGGCGGTCGATGCCGCGACCGGCAAGACGCTCGGCCCCGTCGATCGCATCAAAGCCCATGCCGGCGAGGGTATCCTGCACCAAGCATTCCTGACGCTTCTGGTCGAGGGCCAGGGCGAGGACGCGCGCCTGCTACTCTGCCGCCGCAGTCCGCTCAAGCGCTTGTGGGGTGGGGTGCTGGCCGATAGCTGCGCCGGCCATCCGCTCCCGGGGGAGGACGTTGCCGTCGCGACGGCGCGTCGCATCAACGAAGAGCTCGGCATCAAACGCGAGCCCGGCGAGCTCAAGCACCTGGGCCACGTGGTGTACCGCGAGGACCACGGCGACGGCCGCTGCGAGTGCGAATGGTGCGAGGTCTACCTTGCCCATGTTGAGCCGGGCGAGCTGCATATTAACCAAGAGGAGATCTCAGAAGTGCGCCGCGTGGCCCCGTCCGAGCTCGACGGCTACCTGCAGGGTCGCCCCGAGCAGCTGGCCCCCTGGCTCCGCGAGGCCCTCAGCGACCCAACCATCCGCACGGCCCTCGCCATGTGATCACTGCCCAAACCGTCCCAACATTCGATGAAAAACTCGAAATCGAGGAAAACCATCGAATGTTGGGACGGTTTTCCTGTCTGCGCCGGCGAGCCGCCGTGCCATCTGGGGGTATAAGGCTAGCAAGTGTTTATTTGCGAGGCTTAAGGGGCGCCCCGTATGGATATCGATAACTTTGAATGGTGGTATAGCGAGGGCGAGGCTCCGGACGAGGAGTGGGACGAGCCCGCGCCGCGTGACATGTCGAGCGACGAGGACGAGACCGGCAACGATACCGCTGTCGAGCCTGACGCCGCCTCCGATGCCGCCGAGCCCCTGACCTTTGAGCAGGCTTGGGCTCAGGCCGAGGCCGACGAGGCAAAGGCCGATGCCACGGCAACACTCGGTGAGCCGGCGGACATGTCCATCTCGCCGGCAAAGACCCCACAGCCGCGTCATACTATCGACCCCGACAGCACGGCATCTTTCAGCATTCTCGACGTGCCTGCGCAGGGTGCCCAGGCGCCTGCGCCCACGCATCGCCCCGATCTGGCTCGCGAGGAAGACGCGGGCCGCCGCTCTCCGCTCGGCCCCATTCTCATCGCCTTTATGGCCGGCGTCATCGCTTGCTCGGCGATCGGAAATGTCTGGAGCCACGTGGAGCAACAGCGCAAAGACGCCGCCAAGGTCGAGATGTCTGTCGAGCAATCGCTCAGCCGTACGCGCTCGGTGCATGTGTCGGTCGAGGTCAAGGACGGTGCGACATGGGACACCGCCCGCGGCGACAGCCAGATGCTCATCCATATCGTGGGCCGCACGCTCAAGGGGCGGGCGGTTGACGAGTATCAATATGTCAACTCCGCTGGCGACGGCATCGAACTCAAACCCGGCGACTACGAGCTTACGGTCGACGAGCCGCCCGTCGCCACCGATGGCACGCGCTTCCGTGCCTCAAAGCGCATGGTTCCCGTGAGCTTTAACTCGCAGGCGCCCGATACGGTCGACAGCACGCCGCAGGGCGGGTTCGACCTTTACGCAATCGCTCAATAACTGCGCCTGCCGCTTCTCCTTGCCGCCAAGAGTGGGACAATAGCCCTCGACACTGTTGTTTACTTTTGGAGGAAGTAGCATGTCCACCGTCACCACCATCAAGCGCGGCGGCCTTACCGCGGCCATCGATTCCATGGGCGCCCAGCTCACGAGCCTTGCCCTCAACGGCAACGAGTATCTGTGGCAGGGCGACCCGGCCTTTTGGGGCAAGCATGCGCCCATTCTGTTCCCCATCGTGGGCTCGCTGCGCAACAACACGGCGACGTCTGCGGCCGGCACCTGCGAGATGCCGCGCCACGGCCTCGCGCGCATCGTCGAGCACAAGCTGGTCGAGGTCTCCGAGGACGGCTCGTCCGTCACCTACGAGATCACCGACACGCCCGAGTCGCTCAAGGCTTTCCCCTTCCACTTTAAGCTCAACATGACCTATGCCCTGACTGGTGACGCCACGCTTACCCAGACCTTTGCCGTCACCAACACCGGCGACGTGGCCCTGCCGTTCTCGGTGGGCGGCCATCCTGCATTTAACGTGCCCGCCCCCGGTGCCGAGGACGAGACGTTCGAGGATTACGAGCTGGCATTTACCGAGGCTTGGACCAACGAGGCCCCCATCATCACGCCCGATGGCCTCATGACGTTCGAGGGCAGCTACAAGGCCCCCGATAACTCGGACGTGCTGTCCATCACGCACCGTAGCTTCGATAACGACGCCATCATGTTCACCGATACCCCGGGCTCCACGCTCACGCTGCGCGGTCGCAAGTCGGGCCACGGCGTCAAGATCGACTTTGAGGGCTTTAAGTACATCGGCGTGTGGTCTGCCGCCAACGACGCCCCGTTTGTGGCGCTCGAGCCTTGGACCGGTCACACCACCATGGACACCGAGGACGACGTCTTCGAGCATAAGGTCAACACCATTACGCTGGCGCCGGGCGCTACCGACACCCGTTCCTTTAGCGTCACCCTGCTCTAGAGGTTCCGCCGTTCTAACGAACGGCGGACCGGTCGACGCTGCGCGCCACCCAGAGCGACAATTTGTCATTCAAAAGGCAAGGCGCGACCGGAAGGTTTATGCCTTGCCTTTTTCATGCCAAGTGGTACATGGGGGCAGGCTGCTTTGCGCCAGTCGTCCCCGTGTGTCTATTAATTTTTCGCGCACATGTCGCGCTGCTGGTTGCGGGCGTATATCCTGTCTTGTTGTCAGCAAAGCAAAACAGGAAGGCACCAGATGCAACCTCGACTACAGCGCGACGCGTATACCCAGCCGGTGTGCAGCCGTCGCATCTTTTTGGGTAGCGCTCTCGCTGCGAGTGCTTCCGTCGTCGCCGGCGCGCTCGCCGGCTGTCAGCGCCCGTCCACGCTCAAGGTGGTTCAGCCCACGACGGGCAGCGGTCGCGACGACCTGTCCGATTCCGTGATCGGTAAGGACAAGATCCGCATCGGTATGGAGGCGGCCTACGCTCCGTACAACTGGCAGGTCTCTGAGGCCAGTGAGTTCACGATCCCCATCGATAACGTGCAGGGCGCCTATGCCGATGGCTACGACGTGCAGATCGCCAAGATCGTCTGCAAGGCCCTCGGCGGCGAGCCTGTTGCCGTCAAGCAGAGCTTCTCGGGCCTTATCGATTCGCTCAACAACGGCCAGATTGACCTCATCATCGCCGGCATGAGTGCCACGCCCGAGCGCGAGGAGTCCGTCGGCTTTTCCGACCCGTACTTCATTGGCTACTTTGGCCTGTTCGTAAAAGAGGGCTCGCCCTACCAAAACGCCACCAAGCTCAGCGACTTCAGCGGTGCCACGGTACTCGGCCAAAAGGACACCATGCTCGATACCGTCATCGACGAGATTCCGGGCGTTGTGCACAAAAACCCGGTCGACTCCGTCCCCACGGTGTTCTCGAACCTGCTGCAGGGCACGTGCGACGCCGTGACCTACAACACCGAAAACGAGAAGGGCTATATGGCCCAAAACCCGGGCATCGTGCCGATTCATTTTGCCGAGGGCGAGGGCTTCAAGCAGGAGGTCACGGCAAACGTCGGCTGCCGCAAGGGTTCGGACAAGTTGCTTAAACTCATCGACAAGACACTCAAGGGCATTAGCCAAGAGGAGCGCGACCAAATGTGGGACGCGTGCCTCGACCGTCAGCCGGCATAGGGAGGCAGCATGAAAACCATCAATCGTCTGGCCTCCTTTATCAAGGTCGACCATCGCTATGTATATCTGGGCACGAGCGTTATCGCGGCGCTCGGCCTGGCTTTTAGCCAGCGCAACCCCACACCGCTGAGCTTCTTGGCACCCACGGGTATCTTCCAGGATTGCCTCTGGGCGATCCTTTGGGCCTGGCTCGTCGTGTCGGCGGCGGCGCTCGTCACCAAGCTCATGCACTGGAACGACTATCGCGAGAAATCTCCGTTTGCTTCCGAGCGCTTCCGCCGCGGCGCGCGCCTGGGCAGCTATGTCGTCGTTGCCATTGCGGCGATCTTCTTTATCGACCGCTGCGTCATGTCGTTTATCGACCTGGTTCAGGTGAGCATCGTCTCGGACTCCAATCCCAGCGACTTTTTGCCGAGCCTGGTCTACATGACCTATAAGAGCGGCGACTTCTTTATTCGCGGCATCGAGATCACCATCGCGCTCGCCACCTTCGGCACCGTTATCGCCTTTTTCCTGGCGCTGGTCTTTGTGTTCCTGCGCATCCAGACGTTCGACCGCGTGGATAACGATCTCACACGCTTCTTTAAGAGCATCGGCCGCGGCTTTGCGACCGTCTACTCCACCATCGTGCGCGGCACGCCCATGATGGTCCAGGGCCTGCTCATCTATTACGCGGGCTTTACCGTTCTGCGCGGCATGGGCTTCGAGACCGCCCAGGCCAACCAGATCTGGAGTACCTTCACCGCCGGCCTCGTCACCATCTCGCTCAACTCCACCGCCTACATGATGGAGGTCCTGCGCGGCGGCATCGAGTCCATCGATCCCGGCCAGGCCGAGGCAGCGCGCTCGCTGGGTCTTTCGCAGTGGCAGGCTATGCGCAAGGTCGTGTTCCCCCAGGGCATTAAAAACGCGATTCCGGCGCTCACCAACGAGCTCATCATCAACATCAAGGACTCGTCGGTGCTTTCGGTCATCGGCGTGTTCGACCTCATGTACGCCACCACCACCGTCGCCGGCGTGTACTACCGCCAGATGGAGGTCTACTGCGTGGCGCTCGTGGTTTACCTGATCCTGACGCTCGTGGCGAGCCGCCTGCTCGAGGCCTTTGGCAAAAAGCTCGGCGCCGAGGCCCCAGCAACGCTGCCCAGCTCCAACTAGGCTCAAGACGAGGAGAATCATCATGGCAGATACCGCCACTACCGGCACCGCGGCCGCCGCACAGACCAATGAGCCGCTTATCCGCGTCGAGGGCCTGCGCAAGAGCTTCGGCTCGCTCGAGGTGCTCAAGGGCATCGACCTGTCCGTTAACCCCGGCGAGGTCGTCACCATTATCGGCGCCTCGGGCTCGGGCAAGTCGACCTTCCTGCGCTGCCTCAACCTGCTCGAGACCCCGGACGCGGGCCACATCTGGTTCCACGGCCAGGATCTTACGGCCGAGCGCTGCAACATCAATAAACTCCGCGAGGACATCGGCATGGTGTTCCAGGGCTTTAACCTGTTCAACAACATGGATGTGCTCGACAACTGCACGCTCGCGCCCGTCACGCTCAAAAAGATGAGCAAGGCCGAGGCCGAGAAGGTCGCGATGGAGCATCTGGCGAGCGTGGGACTCGAAAAGTTCGCGCACGCCGCCGTGGGTCGCCTGTCCGGTGGCCAAAAGCAGCGCGTGGCCATCGCTCGCGCCCTGTGCATGAGTCCGCAGATCATGCTGTTCGACGAGCCGACTTCGGCACTCGACCCCGAGATCGTGGGCGAGGTGCTCGAGGTCATGCGCAAGCTCGCGGCCGACGGCATGACCATGGTCGTCGTCACGCACGAGATGGCCTTTGCCCGCACGGTGTCCGACCGCGTGGTCTTTATGGACAAGGGCGTGGTGCTCGAGGATGCCGCGCCGGCCGAGCTCTTCGGCAACCCCAAGCACCAGCGTACTCGCGAGTTCCTCTCGCGCTATCTCGAGGACAAATAACCGACCGCAAACGCGTGAACGACAGGGCCGCTCCGGTGGGGCGGCCTTTGTCGTCACAATCGAAAGGATGTCATGGCCGAGGTTTGGCGCTTCTTTGCGCATGAGGACGATTTTGCCGATATAGACGAGGCCGGCGCGTGCGAGCGCTTGGGCCGCGTGCTGTCGTTTCCGACCATCTCGAGCATGGATGCCGAGGCGGTTGACTGGCAGCCGTTCGACGACCTGCGCGCCTATATGCAGCAGGCCTGGCCGCGCGTGTTCGCGGCGGGCGAAGTTGAGCTCATCGACCATTCGCTGCTCGTGACGCTTGCCGGCTCCAACCCTGCGCTCAACCCCGTCATGCTCATGGGCCACATGGACGTGGTCCCCGTGGTGCCGGGCACCGAGGCTGATTGGACGCACGCTCCCTTTAGCGGTCACGTGGACGACACCTACATCTGGGGTCGCGGCGCGATTGACATGAAAGACCAGGTCGCGGGCATTCTCGAGGCCGTTGAGTATGCGCTGGCGCACGGTTGGCAGCACGAGCGCACACTGCTGCTCGCCTTTGGCCAGGACGAGGAGACCACGCAGCACGGTGCCGGTGCCATCGGCCGCGCGCTCGAGGAGCGCGGCATTGAGCTTGAGTACCTGATCGACGAGGGCGACTACCGCATCGTTTCGGCCGCTGAGTATGCCGCGGGCGAGGGCTGGCTCATACATGCCGACCTGGCCGAGAAGGGCTATGCCGACATTGTGCTCAAGACAAAGAGCGAGGGCGGGCATTCCTCCAACCCCTACGGTGGCACGTCGCTCGAGGTGCTCAGCCGTGCCGTCACCGCAATCTGCGATATCGAGTGGTCGACGCGCGTGACCGACCTGCTTGCCGCACAGCTCGTCGAGCTGGGACTCTACACGGCCGATGAGATTGCCGCCAACAAGGACGCCATTGTCCGCGACTGCCTTGCCAGCAAAAAACTCTATCCGCTCGTAACGACCACCTGCGCGCCCACCCAGATCGAGGGCGGCAGCACCGGCGCCAACGTGATGCCGCAGGACATGTGGGCCAACATCAACTTTCGCATGCTCGAAGGCACGAGCGTGGCCGACGTCGTGACGCGCTGCCGCGAGGCGGTTGCTGCGGCAGGTCTTGCCGGGTGCGTGGAGGTCGAACTTGGCCCCGGCAGCTCCGAACCTTCAGCGTCTCCGCGCATCGGCGGTCCCGGCCTCGAAGCGGTTCGTTCCATCGCCGCCCGCTACTTCTGTGATCAAAAGGGGACGGAGGAAAACGGATCATTCGAGCCGGTGGCAATTGTGCCATCCACGGTCATCGGTGCGACCGACGCGGCTAACTACCAGCGCATTTGCTCTGAATGCATTCGCTTCTCGGCCTTTGTGGTGGACGATGACGAATGCGATCGCGGCGTCCACGGCACCAACGAGCGCATCACCCGCCGAGCCTACCTCCAGGGCATCCGCTTCCTCATCGCCCTGCTCCAGACGCTCTAGAATGTGACAAAGGGACTGTCCCTTTGTCACATTCCGTGCGGGTTATATGCAGGTTTGCCTGCGCACGCTATCATGTATGGGTTAGACCGCAACTATGTACCCCGTACGCGAAGGGATGCGCATGTATCTGAAGATCGACGTGTTCTAGCCGGGCTTACCCCCGCAGTGGCGCCGTGCGCCCCATCAGCTCTGCCGATTTTCACCTTCACGCATATAAAGGAGTCCCGCCATGCGCGACAAGCTCGAAAAGATTATCAAGGCCTACGAGGAGCTCGAGAAGAAGCTTTCCGACCCGGCCGTCGCCTCCGATATCAAGGAGTTCACGCGTCTCAACAAGGAGTACGCGCACCAGTCCGACCTCATCGCCGCTTCGCGTGAGTACATCGGCGCGCTCGATGACATCGAGGCCGCCAAGGAGATGCTCCACGATACCACCGATGCCGATGAGAAGGAGATACTCCAGATGGACATCTCCGAAAACGAGGCCAAGCTTCCCCAGCTCGAGGAAGACATCAAGTACATGCTCATCCCGAGCGACCCCAACGACGACAAGAACACCATCGTCGAGATCCGCTCCGCCGCCGGTGGCGACGAGGCGGCCATCTTTGCCGGCGACCTGTACAAGATGTATCAGCGCTTCTGCGAGTCGCGCGGCTGGAAGACCACCGTGCTCGACTCCAGCCCCAGCGAGGCCGGTGGCTTTAAGTCCATCGAGTTCAAGGTCGAGGGCGACCGCGTCTACTCCGTCATGAAGTTCGAGTCCGGCGTGCACCGTGTCCAGCGCGTCCCCAAGACCGAGTCCCAGGGTCGCATCCAGACCTCCACGGCAACCGTCGCCGTGCTTCCCGAGGCCGAGGAGATCGACGTTCAGATCAACCAGTCCGACCTGCGCATCGATACCTACTGCGCCTCCGGCCCTGGCGGTCAGTGCGTTAACACCACCTACTCCGCCGTGCGCATCACCCACCTGCCCACCAACACCGTGGTGCAGTCGCAGGAGCAGCGTTCCCAGATCCAGAACCGCGAGGTCTGCATGCAGATGCTGCGCGCTCGTCTGTACGAGATGGAGCTCGAGAAGCAGCAGGCAGAGCTCGGTGCCGAGCGCCAGAGCCAGATCGGCCACGGCAACCGTTCCGAGAAGATCCGTACCTACAACCAGCCCCAGGACCGCGTGACCGATCACCGCATCGGCTTCAACTCCACCTACAACGGCGTCCTTCTGGGCGACCAGCTCGGCACCGTCATCGAGGCACTCGCCGCCGCCGAGCGAGCCGAGAAGCTGGCACAAGCAGTTTAAGTTACGGCGTTTTACCAAACGCCGTAACGGCTCGACGCTGCAAACGCCCCTAAGCGGCAATCTGACGTTCAATCGTCGGTCGCGTACCAAAGTACGCTTCCCTCCTCTTTCACGTCACCTTGCTCGCTTAGGGGCGTTTTCGCTGACTTATGCTCAACCTGCGGCGGGGCACTCATTGGGGACAGACTTAAATGAGTAGTCATTGGGGCGTTCTTAAACGACTGGTCGAATAAGAACGTCCCCAATGACTAGGTTGGGTATATTGCTTTGAGATGTTATTCAATCGGCTTTGATAACCATTAAGCTATTTACCTGCTCAAAGCGCTGAACGACACCATCTGCAATTGAAAATATTGCTCGAAAAATCGTCCAAGAAGTCGCGGGGCCATTTTTGGTGCGTCGCGCGTCAAGTGATGTGGCAAGTTCTTGGTTAGATATTGGTCAGTTTTGGGGCAACCTTGCCAAAAGCTTGACGAATGCAAATCTAGACGTCGGCGAATGAACACTTTGAGCGAGCCCGGTGCAAAATTCTGGGCTGATTCTCGATAATCGCCTTCAATCGTCCCTTGCCAAGCGCTGGCCTCGCTTACAATCTGCTCCGACATTCGCGCGCCGCCCGGCGCTTAAGAGGGGAGGGCCCCATGGCAAACGAGATCTGGACCATCAAGCGTTGTCTCGAGTGGACCAAGGAGTACCTGGCCGAGCGCGGCGAGGAGCACCCCCGTCTTTCTGCCGAGTGGCTGCTGTGCGCTGCCACGGGTTTGGCGCGCATTGACCTATATATGCGCATGGACGAGACGCTTAACGCGGCCCAGCTCGAGACCATGCATGCGGCCGTCGTTCGTCGCGCCAAAGGCGAGCCGCTGCAGTACATCACCGGCAGCACGCAGTTTCGTATGATTGACGTCGCGTGCGCTCCCGGTGTGCTCATTCCGCGCCCCGAAACCGAGATGCTCGTCGAGGAAGTCCTCAATTATCTGGATGCCGAGGTGCTGAGCCCCGAGGCTGCTGCCCGTCAGCGTGTTGAGCTGCCTTGGAACGATGAGGTCGAGGAGGCACGCAAGGCCGAGGCCGCGCTGGCAGACGAACGGGCGACTGCCGAGCGCCGTGCCGCTAATCTGACGGCTGCCGATGAGGCGGCGCTAGGCGGCGACGTACTGGGCAGCCGTGCCTATGCCGAGGAACTGGCCGATCGCGAGGCCGAGGAAGCCGCCGCGCAGGCAGCAGAAGCCGAAGCCGCGGAAGCCGCCGAGTCCGAGCTCGACGAATACGGCGTCGCCATCGAGGGTGCCGACCAGGAGACGGCTTTAGCTCAGGATACCGCTGCGCCTGCCCCAGCCGAGCCCTGCACTGCCCGCGTTCTCGAGGTCGGCTGCGGCACGGGCTGCATTTCGCTCTCCCTTGCCTGGGAGCGCCGCGGCCACGTTACCTGCACCGCCACCGATATCGAGTCGCGCGCCATCGATCTGGCCACCAAAAACCGCGACACCCTCGGCCTCACGGCAGATGAGGTTGCCTTTAGCCTCACAAACCTGGTGAGCTCCATTCCCCGCGAAGAGTGGGGCACCTTTGACGTACTCGTCTCCAACCCGCCCTACATCCCCACCGATGTCATGCGCTCGCTGCCGCATGAGGTCAAGGACTTTGAGCCCGATCTGGCGCTCGAGGGCGGTGCCGACGGTCTCGATATCTTCCGCCGCCTGCTCAACGCGGCGCCCTACATGCTGCGTGCCGGCGGCCTGTTTGCCTGCGAGCTCTACGAGGGCGCGCTCGACGCCGCGGCCGAGCTCTGTCGTCAAGCAGGCCTTTCGGACGTGTGTATCGTCCATGACCTCACCGATCGCCCCCGCATTGTCCGAGCCATCGTCACCGAGCCCAAGCAACGCCAGTAATATTTATTAACTGGTTAGCAAAAATTATAAAGTAGTTTATAATTAGGACGGCTGAAAGAGGTCGGCCCATGCAACCTCCTACCTTTCGGGAAATCATTGCCCTACTCAAGCACGATGGATTCGTGAAGGTCGCGCAAGTCGGTAGTCATGCTAAGTATGTTTCTGGTGACCGCGTTGTCACCGTGAACGGCTCTGGTGGTGATCGACCAAAGAAGGGCACGTGGGCAAGTATTCGTCGCCAAGCTGGATGGTAGTTGGAGGCAAAATGAGGCAGCGATTTACCTATGACTGCGTTCTCATAAAAGAAGACGATGGTTACTGCGCTAGCTTCCCGCAGATTCCCGGCGCCTTTGCCGATGGCGATACGCGCGAAGAAGCGATTGCCCATGCCACCGAGGCACTGATGGCGTTTTTGGCCGACGACCTCAACAACGGTTTGACTCCGGCGGGGTACGAACGCTCGGCCGAGGTCGTGGCCCTTTCAGTCGAAATCGACCACGAGGACGCTCGGGAAGCGGCGTGCCGAACATTTAAAGACGCAGCGCTGGACCTCAAAGTCTCCGCTCCGCGGATTACCGCGCTGGTCAAAGCCGGAAAGCTCGATGTTGAACTCGTCGACGGCCGTCGGATGATAACGATAGACAGCATCGAGCGCTACGCCGCCCAAGAACGCCACGCCGGCAGGCCAAAGAAGTTCGTCGCAGTCCAATAACCCCCTCACTTTCACCGACTACTAGAGCCGCTCACCAAACCAACATGCGCTCTGGGCAAATAGGTTGAACGTTTCGTGCGAGAATGCCCCACAGTAAACAAACTTGCACCAGAGCGTAAGGGGCTGGCATACACATGCAGACGGTCTATCGGGTATACAAGGGAACGCGCGAGCCGCATCGGCTTGCCATCGAGCGCACGGCCGAGGTGCTCGGCCGCGGCGGCCTGGCTTTGATCCCGACCGAGACCGTCTACGGTGTCGCCGTGGCAGTCAACGCCTTCTCGGACGCCGTGCCCCAAGATACAAGCGAATTCCCATCGTGGCCGCGCGATCCGCAGGCTGCCGTCAATGGCGCCGCAGTTCCTGCGCTCGGCACCGGCTATCGCCGTATCTTCACTCTCAAGCAACGTGAACTCACGCAAACCGTCGCTTGGCTGGTCGATGGCGTCGAAGCACTCGACCGCTATGGCGTGGATATCCCGGAAGATGCCCGCATACTCGCGCGACGATGCTGGCCGGGAGCCCTGACTATCGTGGTCAAGGCAGCCCCCTGCGTGCCGACCTTTATGCGCGCTGCCGACGACACGGTGGCACTTCGCGCTTCGGCCTCGCCCGTGGTGCAGGCGCTCATTCGCGCCTGTGGCAGCCCCCTTGCCTGCACCAGCGCCAACACGCATGGCGCGCCCGCGCCGGCAAGTTTTATCACGGTGGAGGGTCGCATCCTGGAGGGGGTCGATGTTGCCGTCGACGCCGGTGAGACCCCGTGTCGCGACGCCTCGACCATCGTGTCGTTTCAGCACGGCGAGCTCCAGATCCTGCGCCAAGGCGCACTTCCCGCATCAGAGATCGAACGGGTCCTGTCCGACCCGATGCAATAGAAAGGTTTAAGCGATGTCGTTGAATCTGGGCAGCCTGGGCATGGAAGATGCCTCGTTTGACTTTGGCGGTTCCTACATCATGGCGCTCGACTGCGGCACCACCTCGGTACTTGCGACCATCGTCGACGAGTACGGATGCATCGTCGCGCAGGCACGTCGCAGCGTCAAAACCAGCTTCCCGCGTCCCGGCTGGGTGGAGCAAGACCCCATGGCGGTCCTTGCCAGCCAGATCGCGGTCATGATGGAAGTCCAGTTTAAGAGCGGTATCCACTCCGACCGCATTGCCGCCATCGGCATCTCCAACCAGCGCGAGACCACGGTGGTCTGGGACCGCGTGAGCGGTCAGCCGATCTATAACGCCATCGTATGGCAGTGCCGCCGTACCGCACCTCTGATCGACGAGCTTGTCGAGCAGGGCGCAGAAGGGCTGGTGCGCTCCCGCACGGGACTCACGCTCGACCCGTATTTCTCGGCCTCCAAGGTGCAGTGGATTCTCGACAACGTCGACGGCGCACGCGAAAGCGCGGCGGCGGGCGACCTCATGTTTGGCACCATCGACACCTGGCTCATCTACAACCTCACCGGCGGCCAGGTCTTTGCCACCGACTACACCAATGCCAGCCGCACGGCACTCTTTAATATCCATACGCTCGATTGGGACGATGACCTGCTGGCACTCTTTGACGTTCCACGTTCCATGATGCCCGAGGTTCGCTGGAGCTCGGGCGACTACGGCCGCGTCGCGAGCGACATCATGACCAACATGCCGCCCATCATGGGCGTGGCGGGTGACCAACAGGCGTCGCTGTTCGGCCACTGCTGTTTCCGTCCCGGCCAGACCAAAAACACCTATGGCACGGGTTGCTTTATGCTCATGAACACCGGCGACGAGATCGTCGAATCCAAGAATGGCCTGGTCTCCACCATCGGTATCGCTGCGGACGGCAAAGTCAGCTATGCGCTCGAGGGCTCTATTTTTGCCGCCGGCTCAACGATGAACTGGCTTCGCAACAACATGGGCATCATCTCGAGCGTGAGCGAGTCGGCACAACTCGCCGCTTCGATTAGCGACAACGAGGGCTGCTACTTCGTTCCCGCCTTTGCGGGTTTGGGTGCTCCCTGGTGGGACCCGCATGCTCGCGGTATCGTGTGCGGTCTGACCGGCGCCTCGAGCCGTGCGACCATCGTACGTGCCGCCTGCGAATCCATGGCATATCAGAGCTACGACGTGCTGCGCGCCATGGAGCAGGACGTGGGGCTTTCGATTGAGCGCCTGTCTGTCGATGGCGGTGCCTCGCGCAACGAGTTCATCATGCAATTCCAGGCCGACCTGCTGGATATCCCCGTGCTGCAATGCGAGACGGTGGAGACCACGGCAATTGGTGCCGCGTACTTGGCGGGTCTTGCCGTCGGCTATTGGGAAGACCTGGAAGAGCTGGAGCAAAATGCCCAGATCGTTAGGACCTTCCTTCCCCACATGTCCGCCGAGCGCCGCGAGCAAAACCTTGCGGGCTGGCGTGATGCAGTCAAGCGTTCGCTCAGTACCGCACAGTAGGGCCGCGGTGGGCTGCTCGATGCAACAAACCGCTAAACTAATGTATGGCGTGCGGTGGCGACATTGCTGCGCGCCTTGTCAGCAAGGCCGTTTTGCGGCCGCAACGAAAGGGGCAATCAATCCATGACCGTCACCTACGATGCGTCCCGTGTGACGCTTGTCGATCACCCGCTCGTCCAGCACAAGCTGTCGATCCTGCGCGACAAAAACACCGGCACCAACCAGTTCCGCCAGCTCGTGCGCGAGCTCGCGCTTTTTGACGGCTACGAGGCCATGCGCGACCTGCCTATGGAAGACGTCGAGGTCGAGACCCCCATCACTACCGCCACGTTCAAACAGCTTGCCGGCAAGAAACTCGCCATCGTGCCCATCCTGCGTGCGGGCCTTGGCATGGTCGACGGCATCCTCGACCTGGTGCCCTCCGCTCGCGTGGGCCACATCGGCATGGAGCGCGACGAGGTCACCCACGAGCCGCACGAGTATTACTGCAAGATGCCCAAGGATATCGACCAGCGCATCTGCCTGGTCGTCGACCCCATGCTTGCCACGGGCGGTTCGGCCGAGATGGCCATCAGCTACCTGCGCGAGCGCGGTGTCAAGGACATCCGCATGCTGTGCATCGTGGCGGCCCCCGAGGGTCTCAAATCACTGACCGAAAAGGACCCCGACGTACATATTTATACGTGCGCCATCGATGACCATCTCAACGAGGCCGCCTACATCGTTCCCGGCCTGGGCGACGCCGGCGACCGCATCTACGGCACGCTCTAGTCGCTGGGCTAAACGGCCGCGGCTGCAAATACGAAGAAACGGTGCGCGCGGACGAACAAAAGGCGACCGCGCGCACTCCTGTTAACGGACGTTTTGCCCTGCAGGGTTCGAGAAAAACGTATTACCGTACCTGCGGCATAAAGAAGGTCTTAAGAAAACGAACAGGTGCGTATTAACCGATGCTTTTTCGGTTGTACTTTAGCGATTGGCTCGTACAATAGTCACCAATGTTTGGCGGGAACTGTTCTGTGAAGCGTTAAAAAGGAAAGTGAGGACGCCAGTGTTTCAGATAGCCGATCTGCTCGCTATCGTTGCAGGCGCCATCGCGGGCGCAATTGCCTTCCTTCCCTTTGTCTTTACGCTCAAGCCGGTTCTTGACGATAAGCAGAATGCGGACATGCTCAAGGGTATGGTGAGTCTGGCGGTCTCGGCAATCGCTCTGCTCGTCTTTACCTTGGTTGTGTTTGTGTTGTTCGGAGAGGCATTTCGCATGTTCCTCCTGGGCGAGGCGATCGGCTTCGTGGCCTTTATGGCCGCCTGCGCGGTTCGCGTCGCCAAGGCGCTGCGAGATCCTCATGAGGTCGAAAGGTAAGTCGTGGAAATTTTTGAAAAGCTGCCTGATGAGATTAATCATCTGGTCAGCGAGTTCAGCTCCACCCCTGTCGTGGGCGATCTGAGCTGCGGCATCACGCAGTACTCGTTTTGGCTGATCGTCTCCACGATCGTGCTCCTGATCGTCCTGGCCGTGTTCAAGAAGAAGCAAACCCTGGTTCCCAAGGGCTTCTTCGTCAACGGTTTCGAGTACATCATCGAGTACGTCGAGAACGATATCGGCAAGGGTGTCGTGGGTGAGAACTGGAAGAAGCACTTCCCGTTCCTGTGCTCGCTTTTCCTGTTCATCCTGATCAATAACATGATCGGCCTGATCCCGGGAATGAAGCCCGGCACCGGCGCGATCGGCTCCACCGCCGCGCTCGCCATCTTCGCCTTCGTGTACTTCATCTACTACGGATGCAAGGCCCACGGCGTGATCGGCTACATCAAGAGTCTCGCCCCGCAGGGCGTGAGCTTCCCGATGAACGTGCTCGTGTGGGTTGTCGAGCTCTTCTCGACCTTCCTGCGCCTCATCACGCTCGCCGTCCGTCTGTTCTGCAACATGTTCGCAGGACACGTGGTCATGGGCTCGTTCGCCATCATGGCGAGCATGTTCATGCAGCCGCTGCTTCAGCAGGTTTCCGCGGCCCACGCCGTCGGCGCCCTGCCTTCGCTGGCCTGGCTTGCCATCCTCATCCTGATCTATGCGATCGAGCTTGTGGTCGGCGCCATCCAGGCTTACGTCTTCACGGTCCTTACCGCCGTGTATGTCTCCGAGGCAGAGGAGGTCGCGGAGGAGGAGTAGTCTTCCGTTCGCGCCTTAAAGGTAAGACAATTCGTTAAACCGCCGGTGCCCGTACCCATGGAGCCCGGCAGTTATAAAAAGGTTATCCTGCGTGAAATAAGACACGCACGACAAAGGAGGAATCGTGGGAGTTATCGGTTACGGTCTCGGTGTTATCGGCGCTGGTCTTGCTATCGGCCTGTCTGCTCTGGGTGCTACGGGTGCTATGGCCCGTCAGCCTGAGGTCCAGGGCCGCGTGTTCACCGTCTTCATCATGGGCTCCGCCTTCGGCGAGGCTCTGGCTCTGATCGGCTTCGTTGTCGCGCTGATCGTTAAATAGCACGGAGCGTCAAGTATGAATCTTTCATCCCAGAAGAGCGCGATCGCACTCTCCGCGTCCGCGGCCGCGCTGCTCATGCCGGTTTCCGCGTTCGCCGAGGACGGCGCTGCCGGTGCGGACATCCTCATCCCTAAGATGGCGGAGTTCATCCCGGCGCTTATCGCCTTCCTGATTATCTGGATCGTGCTGGCCAAGGTCGCCCTGCCGGGCATCATGAAAACCATGGAGGAGCGCGGCAAGAAGATCGAGGAGAGCCTCGACGAGGCCGAGAAGACCAAGCAGGAGGCTATCGCCAAGCGCGCTGAGTCCGACTCGATCGTCACTGACGCCCGTCGCCAGGCTGCCGATATCGTTCTCGAGGCCCGTAAGGACGCCGAGTCCGAGCGCGCCCGCATCATCGAGGCCGCTCACAAGGAGGCCGAGGAGATCATCGCCAAGGCCCACACGACCGTCGAGGACGAGCGCAAGTCCATTTACGCCGGTGCCGCGAGCTCCATCGCCGACCTGTCCGTCGCTGTCGCCACCAAGATCGTGGGCGAGGCACTCGAGGACGAGACCGAGCAGAAGAAGCTCATCGAGCGCTACATCCAGGAAGCAGGTAGCCTGAATGCCGACTAGCCGCTATCAGGACAAGGTGCTCGAGACCTACGCGCGCTCCCTTATGGAAGCCGCCAAGGCCGAGAACCATGTGTTCGAGGACCTCGAGATGATCGAGCGCCTGGCTAGCGCCAGCCCCGAGATCATCGCCGTGCTCGACACCATGTCCAAGCGCGACCAGCTCGACCTTCTTCCCAAGGTGGCAGCTGCCTTTAAGTATGTTGCCGAGGAAGACGAGGATGTAGTGGGCGTGACCGTCACCACGGCGATCCCGCTCGACGACGAGCTGCGTCAAACCATCACTAAGAAATGCGAGCAGGACTTCGGCCGCAAGGTATTCCTTATCGAGCAGGTCGACCCGTCTATCGTGGGCGGCCTGGTGCTCGAGGCCCGCGGTGAGCGTCGTGACATTTCCGTCAAGACGCAGCTGCGCATCGCGCAGGAGACCCTCGCAAACTCTGCTAATTCGTACGGAGGTGAAGCCTAATGTCCGAAACCCTCAATGCCCAGGATATCGCCAAGAAACTGCAGGAGCAGCTCACAAGCCTCTCCGCGACGGTCGATACGCATGAGGTTTCAACGGTCGACGAGGTAGGCGACGGCATCGCGCGCGTCTCCGGCCTCAAGAGCGCCATGGCAGGCGAGCTTCTGGAGTTCAAGAGCTCCGATACCGGTGAGACCGTCTTCGGCCTTGCCCAGAACCTTGACCGTGACGAGGTCGGCGCCGTTCTGTTCGGTGCCGTCGACTCCATCAAGGAAGGCGACGAGTGCCGCACCACTGGCCGCATTATGGATATCCCCGTGAGCCGTGCCATGCTCGGCCGCGTCGTCAATCCGCTCGGCCAGCCCATCGACGGCCTGGGCGACATCGTCGCCACGCACCGTCGCCCCATCGAGTTCAAGGCTCCCGGCGTCATCGATCGTACCCCGGTGTGCGAGCCGGTTCAGACCGGTCTGCTCGCTATCGACTCCATGGTGCCTATTGGCCGCGGTCAGCGTGAGCTCATCATCGGCGACCGTAAGACCGGTAAGACCGCCATCGCCATCGACGCTATCCTCAACCAGCGCGGCAAGGGCATGGTCTGCATCTATGTCGCCATCGGCCAGAAGGCCTCCACGGTTGCCAACATCCGCGAGACCCTCGCTCAGCACGGTGCGCTCGACTACACCATCATCGTTTCGGCCACCGCTGCCGATTCCGCCCCTATGCAGTACATCGCGCCTATGGCCGGTGCCGCTATCGGCGAGTTCTTCATGTACAACGGCGAGGACGGCAAGCCCGCCAGCGAGACCAACCCCGGCGGCCACGTGCTCGTCATCTACGACGACCTGTCCAAGCAGGCTGTGGCCTACCGTCAGATGTCGCTGACGCTGCATCGTCCGCCCGGACGCGAGGCCTATCCTGGCGACATCTTCTACCTGCACTCTCGTCTGCTCGAGCGTGCCGTCAAGATGTCCAAGAAGAACGGTTACGGCTCCATGACGGCACTGCCGATCATCGAGACCCAGGACGGCGACGTCTCGGCCTACATTCCGACCAACGTCATTTCCATTACCGATGGTCAGATCTACCTGCAGTCCGAGCTCTTCTTCCAGGGTCAGCGCCCGGCAGTCGACGTGGGCATCTCCGTGTCCCGCGTCGGTGGCGATGCGCAGACCAAGGCCATGAAGCAGGTCGCCGGCAACCTCCGTCTGGACCTCGCTTCCTATCAGGAGCTCGCTGGCTTTACGCAGTTCGGCTCCGACCTCGACGAGGCTACTCAGAAGCAGCTGACCCATGGTGCTCGCATGACCGAGCTCCTGAAGCAGCCGCGTTACAAGCCGTTTGAGGTTGGCGAGCAGATCGTTACGCTGTTCGCTGGCAACGAGGGCTTCCTGGATGACCTGGAGATCGCCGACGTGCTGCCCTTCCGTGCCGAGCTCATCGAGTACATGGACAATGGCTTTGGTTCGCTGCTCGACAAGGTTCGCGCCAAGAAGATCGATGATGACACCAAGGCTGAGCTCTTGCGCGTCATCGGCGACTTCAAGCAGCAGTTCATGGCCAAGCACCATTCGGATGTTTCTGGATCAGAGGAGAACTAAGCCCCATGGCCAACCTTCGCGACATTAAGAAGCGAATCTCCTCGGTTACCACGACCAAGCAGATCACGCGCACGATGGAGATGGTCTCTACGGCCAAGATCCGTCGTGCCCTCGATCGCTCCAAGCAGGCCGAGCCCTATAAGGAGGCGCTGACCGACGTCATGTTGACGGTCGCCGGCGACGCCTCCTGTTCGGGCACCGATCCCATGCTGCAGAAGCATGAGAGCGTCAAGCATGGCCTGATTGTCGTTATTGCCTCGGACCGCGGCCTTGCCGGCGGTTTCAATACGACGGTGGAGCGCACGGCCGAAAAGCTCGCCGCTTCTTGGGCGAACGACGGCATCGAGTGCGAGATCATCGCGTGCGGGCGTAAGCCGGCCACGTATTTCCGTGACCGCGCAAACGTTGTCATGCACTTTGAGGGCAACTCCTCTGAGCCCGATTTCAATCAGGCCCGCATGATCTCCTCTCATATCTGCGATGCGTATCGTGCCGGTGAGCTTGACCGTGTCGAGCTTGTCTACCACCACGCCAAGAACCGCGTGGATCAGGAGCTTCGCGTCGAGCATCTGTTGCCGCTCGACCCCGAGATGATCGCTATGGCCCACGGTCCGCGTAAGAACGAGACCGACGCCCCTAAGCGCATCTCGTCCACGTTCGAGTTCGTGCCCTCTCCCGAGCATGTTCTCGGCAAGCTTGTACCGTCGTATATCCTGACGGTCATCTACCAGGCCCTGATCGATTCGGCGGCCGCCGAGCAGGGTGCACGCCGCAAGGCCATGCACTCCGCGACGGAAAACGCCACCGCGATCATCTCGACCCTTACCCGCACGTATAGTCGCGTGCGCCAGGCTTCGATCACGACCGAGATTAACGAGATCGTCGGCGGAGCCTCAGCATTGGAGGAACAGTAATGGCTAATAACACCGTAAAGCTTGCGGTCGAGGAAGCCACCAAGAAGACGACTGCCGGTGATGGTCGCATCGTGCGTATCATCGGCCCTGTCGTCGACGTCAAGTTTGACGGTGCGGTGCCCCCGATCTACAACGCGCTCACGGTCGAGGCCGAGACCCCGATCGGTCATCTGAGCACGATCCTCGAGGTCGAGAGCCAGCTTCCGGGCGGCGTCGTCCGCACGGTCGCCATGTCCTCGACCGACGGCCTGCAGCGCGGCCTCATCGCTACCGATACCGGTGAGCCCATGAAGATGCCCGTTGGCCCCAAGACGCTCGGCCGAATTTGGAACGTTATGGGCAAGCCCGTCGACGGCAAGCCCATGCCCGAGGTGGAGGAGTTCTACCCCATCCACCATGCAGCGCCCCGTTTCGACGAGCTCACCACCAAGACCGAGATCTTCGAGACCGGCATCAAGGCCGTTGACCTGCTCGAGCCCTACATCCGTGGCGGCAAGACGGGCCTGTTCGGTGGCGCCGGCGTCGGCAAGACCGTTCTGATTCAGGAGCTTATCAACAACCTCGCCCAGGAGCACGGCGGCACCTCGGTGTTCACCGGCGTCGGCGAGCGTACGCGCGAGGGCACCGACCTGTTCCTCGAGATGAGCGAGTCTGGCGTTATCGACAAGACCTGCTTGGTCTATGGTCAGATGAACGAGCCGCCCGGAGCGCGTCTGCGCATCGGTCTGGCCGGCCTTACCACCGCTGAGTACTTCCGCGATCGCGGCCAGGACGTTCTGCTGTTCATCGACAACATCTTCCGCTTCTCCCAGGCAGGTTCCGAGGTTTCCGCACTGCTGGGCCGTATGCCGTCCGCCGTTGGTTACCAGCCCACGCTGGCAACCGAGATGGGCGACCTCCAGGAGCGCATTACCTCGACCAAGACGGGCTCCATTACCTCCGTCCAGGCTGTCTACGTCCCCGCAGACGACCTGACCGACCCGGCGCCTGCCACGACGTTTACGCACCTCGACGCCACCACGGTTCTTTCGCGTAGCATTTCGTCGCTCGGCCTGTTCCCGGCCATCGACCCGCTCGCGTCTTCCTCCGACGCCCTCGATCCCTCGATCGTCGGCGAGGAGCACTACCGTGTCGCCGTCAAGGTCCAGGAGCTCCTGCAGGAGTACTCCGACCTTCAGGACATCATCGCCATTCTGGGTATGGACGAGCTGTCCGAGGAGCAGCGCCTTACGGTCAACCGCGCCCGTAAGATTCAGCAGTTCCTCTCGCAGTCCTTCCACGTCGCCGAGAAGTTCACCGGCAACCCCGGTGTCTACGTCCGCGTCGAGGATACCGTCCGCTCTTTCGCCGAGATTGTCGACGGCAAGGCCGATGACCTGCCCGAGCAGGCTTTCCGCTATGCTTCCACGATTGAGGACGTGCGCGAGCGCGCCCGCAAGATGGGGGAGAAGTAGGTTATGCGTATCCGCATCGTGTGCCCCGTGAGCTGCGCCTATGAGGGCGACGCTGCGTTTGTGTCGATTCCGTCCACGGATGGCGAGTTTGGCGTCCTGCCTGCTCACTCCAGCGAGATCTGCACGATCGACCGCGGTTACGTTCGCGTTTCCGATAAGGCCATGGGCACTGTCGACCACACGTTTGCCGTGGCCGGCGGCTATGCCCAGGTTGCGGACGATGTCGTGACCGTTCTCGCCGAGCGCGCTTGCGATTTGGCGACCGTCGATGCCGACAAGCTTAAAGCTGATATTCAAGGTTTTGAAGAGAAGCTGGGTAATTTGTCGGAGGATGATGCACGCCGCGCCTACCTCTATAATGAAATCGCATGGTGTAAGCTCAAGCTTGCCCAATAGTCAAACGATTTAGCGTTCGACCATTTGCGAACACATCATGCCCGGGATGGCCCAGCCACCCCGGGCATGCTTTTTGAAAGGGTAGACCTTGGATATTATCCGCGTTGAGGGTGGCCACGCCATCGGAGGCTCCGTGCCCGTCTCGGGCGCCAAGAACTCCGCGCTCAAACTCATGGCGGCAACGCTTCTGGCGCCGGGCAAGACGACGCTGCAGAACGTGCCCGATATTTCCGATGTCCACGTAATGGGCAAGGTGCTCAAGGGCATGGGCGCTACGATCGATGTTCTCGACGAGCACACGCTCGAGATTGATACCTCTCAGGTCGATTCTTGGGAGGCTCCCTACGAGCTCGTCGCCAAGATGCGCGCTTCTACGGCCGTGATGGGACCCTTGCTGGGCCGCTTCCATCGCGCCAAGATCGCCATGCCCGGCGGCTGCAACCTGGGCGCCCGCAAGATCGATATGCACATTCTTGGTCTTGAGGCCTTGGGCGTTGAGTTCGATACCGCCCATGGCTACATCAACGCCAGTGCGCCCCAGGGTCTGCGCGGCACGACCGTCACGCTCGAGTTCGCCAGCGTCGGCGCCACCGAGAACCTCATCATGGCCTCCGTGCGCGCGCAGGGCACCACGGTTATCGACAATGCCGCTCGCGAGCCCGAGATCGTCGATCTTGCCAACATGCTCAACGAGATGGGCGCCAAGATCGTCGGTGCCGGCACGCCCGTCGTGACTATCGAAGGCGTGGAAGAGCTGCATCCCGTTACCCATCGCGTTGTGGGCGACCGCATCGAGGCCGGTACCTTTATCGTTGCCGGTGCGTTGATGGCCGACGATCGCGGTGTCGATGTCACGGGCTTTTGCCCCATTCACTTGGGCATGGTGCTCAAGAAGATGGAGCTCATGGGTATCGACTGCGAGCGCGTCGAGGATGGCGTCCATGTGAACCGTGCCGAGCGTATCAAGCCGGTCGACATCCAGACGCTTCCGTTCCCCGGTTTCCCGACCGACATGCAGGCGCAGATTATGGTGCTCTCCGCCCTTGCCGACGGCAGTTCCGTTATTACCGAAAACATCTTCGAGAATCGCTTTATGTTTGCCTCTGAGCTGGTGCGCATGGGTGCCGATATTCGCATCGAGAGCCACCACGCCATGATTCACGGCGTCAAGGGTTTCTCGGGTGCGCAGGTTACCTCGCCCGATTTGCGCGGCGGCGCAGCTCTCGTTGTCGCCGGTCTGATCGCCGATGGCACGACTGAGGTATCGGCGATCCATCACATCAAGCGCGGCTATGAGCAGTTTGTCGAAAAGCTGCAGGCGCTTGGCGCTCACGTCGAGCACGCCGCTGTCCCCGATCCCGTCATCTACTAATGCAGGTTGCCTATGTTTAAGAAAAAGCCCCTTGCGGAATCCCGAAGACCTTCGACCGGCGCACAGGCCAAGATCTATAGCCGTGATAACGTCGCCCGCTATTCCGAGCGCGCCCGTCAGCGCCGTCGTGGCCATACGGTTCGCCGCGTCGCGCTTATTGCCGTGCTCGGTGTGCTGCTGAGCGCAACGACTGCCGCCGGCCTGTGGTTCGCTACCATTATGGGCAAGCTCGGCGATTCCAACGTCATTACCGACAACCTGCGCCAGATTCTGGTCGATACCGACGAGGCAAAAGACCCGTTCTACGTACTGCTTCTTGGCACCGACGGTCGACCGGGCGAGGATACGTATCGTGCCGACTCGATTATCCTGGCGCGTATCGACCCCACGCAAAAGCAGGCGACGCTCATTTCGGTTCCGCGCGACACCAAGATCGTGTACAAGGGCGAGACCATGAAGATCAACGCCTGCCATACCGTTGGCGGCGCCGAGGCCATGGTCGAGGCAGTCAACGAGCTGTGCGGTGTTCAGATTTCCCACTATGCCGAGGTCAGCTTCGACGGTATGCAGGCGCTCATCGACTCGGTCGGCGGCATCGACATTAACGCAACCGATGATGTTGACGACCCCGAGCACCTGGATATTAAGATTACCGCTGGTCAGCAGCACATGGATGGCGCCACCGCTCTTACCTATGCCCGCTGCCGCTACACCTATGCCGACGGCGATTACACGCGCATGCGCCACCAGCGTCAGGTGCTTGGAGCCCTTGCCAACCAGATTCTCAATAACTTCGATGCCACGAAGATCTTCGGCCTGGTTAATTCGCTGTCGGATATGCTCGTAACCGATATGAGCGTTCAGGATATCGTGTCTACGGTCAACGCCATGCGCGGCATGGACGTCAATGGCATCTACTCGGCTAACCTGCCTTCGTATGCCGGTGACGACACCATGATCGACGGCGTGAGCTACGTCTTTGTCTACGAAGACGAGCTCAAGAAAATGATGGAGCGCGTCGACGCCGGCAAGGACCCCAAGGGCCCCAATACCATGGGCCTGTCCGACGGTTCGAGCTCTACGATCGGCGACCTGAGCAATAACACCTCCGATGACTACGCCAACGGTACCGCAACCTCGTCTGGCAGTTCTGACGATTCGAGCGACTCAAGCGATTCGGGCTACTATGAAGAACCTTCTGGAGAAGGTAACGGATACGAGGCCAACTATTAGAGTTACGCGGTTTTACCAAACCGCGTAACCACTTGACGCTGCGCGGGCCGCATTTGGACAATCTGACGTTCAACTTCAAGGGCGCGACCAGAAGGTCAGCGCCCTTTCGTTTCACGTCACCTTGTCTCAAATGCGACCCGCTCGCTGGCGTTGCCAAAACATCGATGTAGCCATTGGGGACGGTCTTGTTTGACTGGTCGTTTAAGAACGTCCCTAACTTCTATTTCCCCTTGCACCAAAAACCGCCCCGTTCTCGATTTTGAGGACGGGGCGGTTTTGCTTATCTAGATTGTTCGAGTTCCTTATGCAAAGCGGGCGACGAGCTCCTGGAGCACGTCGGTCATCTTGACGAGCGAACTGACCGGGACGAACTCGTTGACGCCGTGATAGCAATAGCCGCCGGTGGAAAGGTTGGGGCAAGGCAGACCGCGGAACGACAGCTGCGCGCCGTCGGTGCCGCCGCGAATCGGCAGCACTTGGGGCTCAACGCCGCAGGCAAGGTAGGCTTCCTTGGCAACATCAATAAGCTCGGGATAGTCACGAACGATCTCGGCCATATTTCGATACTGCTGCTTAATCTCGACCGTCACGTGCTCCTCACCCAGACGCTGGTTGAGCATCGAGGCGGCAGCATCAATAAGGTCGAGTTTCTGCTGGAACTTGGCGGCGTCATGGTCGCGGACGATATAGCGCGCCGTGGCGTGATCGACGGTCGCAGATACACCCTCAAGGTGATAAAAGCCCTCGTAGCCTTCCGTATACTCCGGGCGCTGCGCGTAGGGGAGCAACGCGTTGAAGTCGCAGAACAGATTGCCTGCGTTGACCATACGCCCCTTAGCGTCGCCCGGGTGGATGGACTGGCCCTCAAAGCGGACGGTCGCCTCGGCGGCGTTAAAACACTCCCACTCCAGCTCGCCGATGGGGCCGCCGTCGACCGTGTAGGCGTACTTGCAGCCAAAGGTATCGATATCCAACAGCTCGGCTCCGTGGCCGATCTCCTCGTCAGGGCAGAAGCAAATGCCGAGTGCGGGATGGGGCAGAGAAGGGTCCTGAGCGATACGCGCGACAAGCGACATGATCTCGGCGACGCCTGCCTTGTCGTCCGCGCCCAGCAGCGTAGTGCCATCGCTGCAGACCAGGTCCTCACCCGCGAGGTCGTTCAGGGCGGGAAGCTTGGCGGTACTCATGGCAACGGGCTTACCGTCAACCGTGCCGCAGACCAGGTCGCCGCCTTCGTAGTGTACGATGTGCGGCTTCACGCCGGCGCCCGGTGCAACTTCGGTAGTGTCGAGATGGGCGATCAGGCCCAGGGCGGGCTTGTCCTCAGCGCCCGCACTTGCGGGGATATGCGCGCAGACATAGGCGTGCTCGGTCACGTGGGCATCTTCCGCACCAAGCTCGCGCAGCTCTTCAGCCAGCACGTTGGCAAGGTCAAACTGAACGGCGCTCGAGGGTACCTGGTCGCAGTTTGCATCCTCGGACTGCGTGTTGATCTGGACGTAGCGCAAAAAGCGCTCGAGAACATCGGGGCTCGTGGTGGTGTTTTCCATAAAGACCGCTCCAATCTTGGTCGTCGTGTGCAACAAGAACTCTAGCACGGTATGCCACGGCATACCACGACGCTTGGATGGGGTAGAATCAGCCATTGAATGCAGAAGGGACGGAAGATCATGGATACGACAAATAGCTCGCGCGAACTACATCTGACGGTGGCGAACGAAGACTACTTGGAGTGCATGGTTCGCATTGAAAGCGAAGAGGGGGAAACCAACGGCGTGCGATCGGTCGACATCGCGCAGCGCCTTGGCGTCTCCAAGGCATCGGTCAATAAAGCGGTTTCGGCACTCAAGGCATCCGAGCTTGTCGAGCAATCGCACTACGGCAAGGTAGTCCTGACCGATCGCGG
Organism: uncultured Collinsella sp.; assembly: GCA_902464495.1. Taxonomy (GTDB): domain Bacteria; phylum Actinomycetota; class Coriobacteriia; order Coriobacteriales; family Coriobacteriaceae; genus Collinsella. Next base: position 68,737 of record CABQJK010000008.1, read on the forward strand.
CCGCGAGGTTGGCACGGCTATCTGGTACCGTCATCGCCTCGTCCGCACGTTTTTGGTTCAGGAGCTCGGTGTCGAATTTGAGCGAGCCGATTCCGAGGCCTGCATGATGGAGCATGCGCTATCCGAGGACACGATGAACCGCTGGCTCGCCTATCTCGAAAAGCAGGGAATCAGCGTCGAGGAATAGCGGGATATATATGGATACGAGTTATTACAATCGCTTTGGTGCCGAGGAGCTTACGCGCCGCTTGTCGAGCGAGACCTTGTTGGCGCAGGGCCCCATGGGCAGTGTTCTGTTGAGTGAGTACGATGCCGCCGATATTCCACCGGCGTTTTGGAATCTGGCAGAGCCGCAGACCGTTTCTCGTATCCATCGCTTGTATGTCGCCGCCGGCGCGCAGGTACTCATTACCAATACCTTTCAGGCATCAAGCTATGCCCTCAAGCACGACCAGATTGCGCCGTCCGTGGCGGAGGTCAATCGCGGGGCCGTCGACGATGCCCGCCAGGCGCACCCTCAGCTGCTGCTGGGCTCGATGGGTCCGATCGGTATTGAGTGGTTTGCCGAGGACTCTGCCGAGTTTCGTGAGATCCGAGGCATTGCGCGCGAACAGGCGCACGCCTTGCTCAATGCTGGTGTTGATGGTCTGCTGATCGAGACGGTGACGTCTATCCGTAATTTGCAGCCCATGCTTGCCGGCGCTCGAGATGCCGCTGACGGCATGCCTGTCCTGGTGAGTTTTGTCGTTGATGACAAAGGCGACCTGTTGGGCGATGGCCTCAACATCGAGGCAGCCGTTTTGTACGCCGAAAAACACGGCGCAAACTCGGTTGGTGTTAATTGCTGTTCGCTTGCGGCCGCGAACGCGGCGGTGCCCAGGATGGTTGCATCGGCGACTACTCCCGTCACGGTGCGTCCCAACGTGGGCGATCCGGTCCAGACTCAGGATGGCCCCGTATGGCACGAGAACCCCGAAGCTTTCGCGCGCGCATGCATCGAATGGAGACATGCCGGTGCCGCAATGGTGGGCAGTTGCTGTGGAACCACGGCAATCACTACGGCAGCGATGGCCGAGGCGCTCGATATATAAAGGGCAAAACCGCTCCATACGGGGCGGTTTTTTTATTGCCTGCATGTCCTCGGCAGCATTTGCCCAAATGGTGAATGCTGGTGCCGGCAGGTTGCCGAGTGTGTATCGCGGGTATACCTCATGCGTACCATGATCCAAACACTGTGAGGTGTCTGCGCGTGTGCGCGATAATTCATTTTGGAACTGACGGTTGGCGCGCTCGCGTCGATGAGGACTTCAATGCCGATAACGTTGCCCGTATCGCCGATGCCGTCGGCGAGTTGTGGCAAAAGACCAATCCGGGCAAAACGGTATATATAGGGTTCGACACTCGGCCCCTGGCGCGCGAGTTCGCTGAGCTTGCGGCGGGTGTGCTAGCAGCGCACGGGCTAGACGCCGTGCTCGCTTCGCGACCTGTTCCGACCCCTGCCCTTACGTGGGCGGCGGCTTATGACGGTGAGGCGTGCGGCGCGCTCATGGTGACGGGGTCCCATCATCCGCAGGGTTATCTGTGTCTCAAGATTCGCATGGGTGACGGCTCGACCGCCAACCAGGATGTCATCGAAGAGCTCGAAGAGACCATGGCTCCCGAGCCAATGGGGATCGAGGGGCAATATCGCACCGCGGATATCATTCCTGACTATATGCAAGCGGTGGCATCGTTTGTCGATGCCGAAGCCATCCGCGCCGCGCACCTGCGCGTGGTTGTTGACCCCATGGGCGGCGCAGCCCAGGGCTATCTAGCCGACTTGCTGCGCGAGCTTGGCGTTGAGGTGCACGAGATTCACGCCGGGCAGGCGCCTGACCAAGAAGATATCTGCCCCGACCCCGTTGAGCCGTGGGTGGACGCTTGCGAGCATACGGTTATCGAGGACGGAGCTTGCGCTGGCCTGGTGACCGACGGCGACGCCGACCGTATCGGCGCGGTTGACGAGCGCGGCAGATATATACATCCGCATCAGATCATGGCGCTCGTTTTGGGCGACTTGGTTCAATTTCGTAATTTGGAGGGGCGCGTCGTCGTCAATCTTTCGTGCTCGACGCTCGTGCGTCGCATTGCCGAGGCGCTTGGCTGCCGCGTGACCGTCAAACCAGTCGGTTTCAAATATATAGCGGCAGAGATGAAGAAGGGTGGCGTCCTCATAGGCGGCGAAGAAGCCGGTGGTATCGGCATCGCCGCGCATATGCCCGAGCGCGATGGAATCCTCGCCTGTCTGATTCTGTGTGAGCTTATGGCAAAGACGGACGCGCCTTTGGGCGTTCTGGTCGACCAACTCGAGGACAGATTTGGTAAGACGAGTTACGGTCGACGCGATTTGCGCCTTGAGGCCGAAGATGCCGAAACGTTACGAACCCTGCTGCCGGGCGTAAACCCCAAGTCGATTTGTGGCAAGGTACCGCAAAACGTTAGTCATATGGATGGCTTGCGTTTAGCATTCGAGGATGATACGTGGCTGCTGGTCCGTCCTAGCGGGACCGAACCAGTGGTGCGCGTCTACGCCGAGGGGTTCTCAGTGGAAGAGCGTGATGAGTTGCTCGATGCTGGCTGTGCTTTAGCTAGGGGAACGTATCCGCTTTAACCATGAGACTGCCTTATATAAAGAGATGCTCGGTGAGCGGTAGTTAACGGCTGGCAAACGTTAGTCGGATCCCAAATTGTGTAGGAAATGTGTACGCCCAGATTCCCGCCCCCGGCGCCCCTCCGGTCTGGCAATATATCTCCTTGCCGCGCGGCCCGGTCGGACCGGATCAGCCGCCAGGCGTGCACCTTGAGAACCGGATACTGCGAGGATGGACACATTCAGTGTCGCATCCGGGCAGACATCGAACCATTTGAAATGGTCTAACTTGGATTTGTT
>CABQJK010000009.1 GCA_902464495.1 uncultured Collinsella sp.
GGATTTGCAGCGACGGACCTCAGGACGCTCTTACACCACGTCTGCGCGCGCGACCCGCCAGCACGTCCGTCACAAAGGCCGTGGCCAAAAAATGGCAAAAATGAGTACTGTTACTAATTTTGTAGCAGCGATTTTTGGGTTTCGCTGGGTAAATCTAGCCCTGAATCAGCGATTTGAAGCCTTTGCTAGCTGTTTCCCCATTAGCATAACTGAACATGTGTGGTCTAACTAATCCTAGATAGTCGGTTTCATATGAGATTCAGCTGGTGACAGTACTCACATTTGGCATTTTTTGTCCAAAGGCTCTCCTGGCCATTGCAGATTTGTGGCAAAACGGGCTCCAGACCGCTGAATCGTGCCGCATATGGCACATCCGCAGTCCGGAACCCGGTCCAAATTGAGTTATTGCGCCGCGTTAGCCCAAGACACCCGCCAGGATCTCGATTAGGCTGTCCACGTCGGATTCCTCGCAGACGAGCGGCGGCAGGAAACGCAGCGTATGAGCACCTGTAGCGTTAATCACGGCACCAGCGGCCAGCGCGCGGGCAACAATATCATGCGCGTCGCCCGCGGCATCATCCAAATCACAGCCGAGCATCAAGCCGCGGCCACGCACCTCGGTCACGTGCGGCAGCTTGGCGAGCTTTGCCTCCATATAGGCGCCTACCTTGGCAACATGGTCGGCATAATCGCCGTGCACGAGCGCGGAGAGCGTCGCGGCGCACGCCGCGACGGCCAAGCAGCTACCGCCAAAAGTCGAACCGTGGTCGCCCGGCTTAAACACGTCGGCAATCTCCTTCTTTGCTACGACGGCACCCATGGGCACGCCATCAGCAATGCCCTTGGCAAGGCTCATGATATCGGGTTCCACGCCATAGGTTTGGAATGCAAACGGCTTGCCGGAGCGGAAGATGCCGCACTGGACCTCGTCGGCGATAAGCACGGCGCCCACTTCGTGTGCCAGGTCGCGCGCTGCCGCCATAAACTCCTCGGTCATGGGGTGCACACCGCTCTCGCCCTGAATCGGCTCGAGCATCACGGCACAAATTTCGCCCCCCAGCTGCTTAAAGATCGCACGCAGTTCATCGATATCGTTGGGCGTGCAGGCCACAAAGCCACCCGGCAGTGGGCGGAAACTATCCTGCAGCCAATCCTGCATGGTGGCGGCAATGGTCTCGAGCGTACGGCCGTGGAAGCCGCCGCGCATGCACACGATGGTGTTGCCGCCGTTACCGGCACGCTTGGCGTACAGGCGCGCGAGCTTCATCGAGCCCTCGTTGGCCTCGGCGCCGGAGTTGGCAAAGAAGGTCTCCCACACCTGCTCGTCCGCAGCCGGGGCACCAAGAGCAGCTGCCGTGGTCTCATCGCCGGCGGCAATGGCATCGGCAAGCACGCGCGCACCATCTGCGTCGTCGTTAGCAAGCTTGGACAGCAGCGCCGCGACCTGTCCGCGCTGCTCGATGTAGAAGTAATTGGAGACATGCATGAGCTTTTTGGTCTGTGCCTCAAGCGCCGAGAGCACAGCCAGGTTGCCATGACCTAGGCTGCACACGCCGATGCCGGCAAGAAAGTCGAGGTACTCACGGCCATCGTCGCCGGTGAGCTTCATGCCGTGACCCTCGACAAACTCGACCGGAGAGCGGCCAAAGGTATGCATAACGTAATGGGATTCAAGCGATTGCTGAGCTGCAAGTGACATGGGATGCCTTTCGTTGGGCGCCAGACGGCGCAGGCCTATGGGTGCAGGAATGGGGCGGCTGCGAGTCAGTTAGACCGTCTGAAGCTTCTCGACCTCGTCGAGGTTCTCGGTCAGACGCGCAGCAAACGTCGAAAGCGGATGCGGATGCGTATCGAACTCGTAAGCCGTCTCGGTGGAATGGATCACGGTACCGACGCCGGCATCGGTCAGCAGCTCCAGCAGCAGCGAATGCGGCGTGGTGCCGTTGATGATGTGAGCGCGAAATACGCCGCCGGCAAGCGCATCGACGGCCGCACGCAGCTTGGGAATCATGCCCTTATCGACCTCGCCGCCGTAGAGCATTTCGTTAACCTCGTCGAGCGTTAGGTTGGAGATGAGTGAGTCTTTATCGCTAAAGTCCTTGTACAGGCCGTCGACGTCGGTCAAAAAGATCGCCTTATGCGCATGCAGCGCCGCCGCAACGGCACCGGCGGCGGTATCGGCGTTGATGTTGAAGAAACCGCCGTCCTCCCCCGCCGCGACGGTAGCGATGACGGGGATGTACTCGCTATCGAGCAGGCGCTCGATATAGTCGGTGTTGACGTGCGTGACCTTGCCTACGCGGCCGAGTTCGGGGTCGAGCGGCTCGGCGATGAGCGTACCGGCATCGCTGCCCGAAACGCCCACGGCCAGGTTGCCGTGATGGTTGAGCGCCGCGACCAGCTCCTGGTTGACCTTACCGCCCAGCACCTCGCGCACGATATCCATGGTCGCCGGCGTGGTCACGCGCTGGCCGTTCTTAAACTCGACGGGAATATCGTAATGGCTCAGCGCCTCGTTGATAGCCTTGCCGCCGCCATGCACGATGACGGGGCGCATGCCGATGATCTTAAGCAGGACGATGTCGCTCATCACGTCGCGGCGCAGCTGCTCATCAACCATGGCGGCTCCGCCATATTTGATAACAACCGTCTTGCCGGTCAGGTTCTTAATCCACGGCAGCGCTTCGAACAGCAGCTGCGCGGTTGCTTCGTTGGATTCGCTCGAACGACAATCGCGTGCGAATTTCATAATCTGCCTCGTCTTTCGTATCGTTATCGCGCCGTGCTCCGCTGTCCGCAATCGCGGCAAGATGCGCAGCGTGCCTGGAATCTAGGAACGGTAGTCGCCGTTAATGGAGATGTACTCGTGCGTGAGGTCGCAAGTCCACACGGTGGTCGCCGCGTCGCCCGCGCCCAGGTCTGCCGAGATCACAATCTCGGGCGCCTCAAAACGTCGCAGAGCCTCGTCCTCGTCAAAGGGAACAGTCAGACCGTCGCGACAGACAGGCATGCCCATCATGTCGATGGAAACGTCTTCCTGATTAAACTTCACGCCGCACTTGCCAAGCGCCATAGCAACGCGGCCCCAGTTGCAGTCGTGGCCGGCGATGCAGGTCTTAACGAGCGGCGAGTTGGCAACGGCACGGGCGGCGATATCGGCCTCCTCGTCGTTGGCGGCGCCGGTAACGTTGACCGTAACAAGCTTGGATGCGCCCTCACCATCGGCGGCGATATTGCGCGCCAGGCTCTCGCACACCTCGTGCACGGCAAATGCCAACTCGTCAAAGGCATCGGAGCCCTCGACGATAGGCTCGGCATCTGCGGCAGCGGCGCCGGAGGCAAGCATGATGCAGGTGTCGTTGGTCGAGGTGTCGGAATCGACCGTTACCTTGTTAAAGGTCTGCTTGACGGTCGAGAGCAGCAGGGCATGAAGTGCCGCAGGCTCGACGGGGACATCGGTGGTGATAACTGCGATCATGGTGGCCATGTTGGGCATGATCATGCCCGAGCCCTTGCACATTCCGCCTACCGTATAGACATTGCCCGCATGACCCGCAGCCTCACTGACGTAGGACACGGCGTACTCCTTGGAGTGCGTGTCGGTCGTCATGATGGCGCGAGCGGCATCGGCGCCACCGTGGGCGGAGAGCGCCTCGTAGGCAGCAGGAATGGCGGTCTCAAACGTGTCGATCGGCAGAATCTGGCCAATTACGCCCGTGGAGGCGACCAGAATCTGCTGGGGCTCGCAGCCGATGACCTGCGAGGCGATGTTGCAGGTCTCGCGCGCGCAGGCAAGGCCGGTCTCACCCGTGGCGGCGTTGGCATTGCCAGAGTTGACCGAAACGCCGGCAATGACGCCGTAGCCCTTGTCGGCGCCGCCCAAGTTGGCACGGCTCACCTGCACGGGCGCCGCACAAAAGCGGTTAGTCGTAAACACACCGGCCCCGGGGCAAGGCTTATCGGGCACGACGAGCGCGTAATCCAGGCGCTCGGGATTCTTGCGGAATCCGGCATGGATGCCCGCCGCCTTAAAGCCGGCCGCCGCCGTTACGCCGCCCTCTACGGCACGAATCTTGATATCGAACTGCTCAGCATTCATCGTCTTTACGACTCCTTATGTCAAACAAAAAATGGGCATCGGTTGGTGCGCCATGCCAGCCACAACCATGAGGCCAGCTTAAGAGTGGCGCCCCACTCGATGCCCGACTACCAAATCGTTAACAATCGAATGTGCTACACCGGGCACGCCACTGTGGACAAGCCTCGTCGCTCGTCAAAGCCAAAGACGATATTGGCGCACTGGACTGCTTGGCCCGCAGCGCCCTTGCACAGATTGTCGATGGCGCCCGTCGCCACCAGCACGCCCGCGCGCTTGTTGAGCGCGAGGCCGATCTGGGCGGCGTTGGTGCCGACGACCGAAGCCGTCTTGGGCTGCTGACCGGCATCGAGTACGCGTACGAAGGTGCGACCGGCGTAGAACTGCTTGTAATGGTCGACAACGTCCTCAAGGGTCAAGGTATCGATAGCCTGCGGCGCAAGCGGCAGCGTCACCGTGGAGAGCAGACCACGCTTGAGCGGTGCCAGGTGCGGAGTAAAGACGACGCGGTCGGCTAGGCCCAGAATTTGCTCGATTTCGGGCGTATGGCGATGCTTGCCCACGCCATAGGCCTCCAGGTTCTCGTCCGCGCTACAAAAATGGGTGCGGGCGTTGCAGGACTTACCGGCGCCCGTCACGCCGCTAATGGCATCGACGACCACGGGGCCGTTCTCGGCCACCCAGCCCGCGCGCACGGCGGGCGCGGCGGCAAGGCTCGTTGCGGTGGGATAGCAACCGGCGCAGGCGACCAGCACGGGTTTGCCGTCAGCATGGTCGGATGCGGCGGTCTCCAAGTCTTGGCAGAACAGCTCGGGCAGACCGAAGGCACGCGTCTTGAGCAACTCGGGGCTCGTATGCTCGGCGGCATACCATGTCTCAAAGACAGACGCGTCGCTCAGGCGGTAGTCGGCCGAAAGATCAAAGCAGGAGACGCCCGATGCAAGCAGCGCGGGCACCTGTGCCATGGCAGCCGTGTGCGGCACGGCAAGAAAAACCGCATCGCAGCTCTTGAGCTCGGGGGCGTCATGCGTGGTGAAAACCAGATCGCTCACGCCAGCAAAGCTCGGATACACCGCGGACAGCGGCTGGCCGGCATCGGCGTTGGACGTAATGGCAACAAGTTCAAACTCGGGATGACCGAGCACGAGGCGAATGAGCTCGGCGCCGGCATATCCAGCCGCACCGACGATTCCAACCTTTACAGACATATCAGACTCCTTGTCTGCAGTTATGCACCAATGCGCATCCCGCAGCCGTCGTTATGAAGTGGGATGAAACTTTAACACCAAAGGATGCATGAATACGTAAATGGCTTGCATATTCATGCATTGAAACATTCCCGACACATTCGCTTGAAGGAATTGACAAATGGAGCGGGCCCCGTATTGACCGGCGCTCCTAACGGCGCCGGGCAATACGGGGCCCGCCCATGCGAAAACCAAGTTGTTAGAATGAGCCAGCTGGCTAGAGCTCGACCGGCACCCATTCGTCGTGATTGCAGATAAAAGCCTCGGGATCCTCGACGCTAAAGAAGACGAGCGTGGGGTCGTTAGGCCCCTCATAGTGCTCGCCCAGGCGCTCTAGATGCTTCCACCCAGCTTCGCGCATTTCGCCTAAAGCCCGGTCATCCAAGCCGGCACGCCCGCGCAAGATGAGCCAGCCATGGCCCGGCCACCAACTCGTGGCCTCAAAGCGCTGGTTTTGCAGCAGCTCTTGCCACACATCTTTGGTGCGCGCTGTTACAAACCACAGCTTGCCGTCCTGGATCTGCGCAAACGAAAACGGACGCACATGAGGCTGTCCGTCAACGCTCGTCGCCAAATACCATGCCGGCACCGACGTCAGATACTCCAACACCGTATTCAATCCGTCCATGTGTCCTCCTGGCGCTAGCTAATTCGGAACGGGTAGTTAATTTGAGACGCGCTAGAGCTCCAGGCGCTCCTCGCTGCCGTCGATATCACAGAAGCGCGCGGCAATGTTGCGGACCGAAAAGAAAGCAAGGCGGCCGTCGTTGGCACTCTCGTGTTCCTCGCCGATGCCCACCATGTGCTTAAAACCCGCTTGACGCACCTTGTCGCTCGCAACTGCGTCGTCCTCAAGTGCGGCTTCGCCGGTCAATACGATCCAGCATTCCCCCGGCTTCCAGCCCGAGAGCTCAAACTTGGGATTCGCACTCAGCTCCGCCCACACATCCTTGTCGCGCGACGTGCAAAACCACAGCTTACCTTCATCGACCATGGCAAACGAAAACGGCCTCACGCGAGGCTGATGCCCGTCGGCCACATCGGTCGTGGCCAGATACCACGCCGGAATGCGCCTGAGATACGAGCAGGCGCGCTCAAGCTGAGCTGTGCGGTCGTTGTCGGTCATAGGGACCCCTTTCTTGCGCTCGAATCGCGCCTAAACAAGTTGAAGGTTGACGACGATGACACACGCAAACAGCAGCATCGTCACCACCGCAGCCAGCGCATCCCCACGGCGAAATACAAGCGCATGCAGGCGCGTGCGGCCCTGCTCGCCGTGATAGCAGCGTGCATCCATGGCAGCAGACAACGTCTCGGCATGACGGAACACGCCCGTGAACAGTGGAATCGCCACACTGCCGAGCATACGCACGCCGCCGAGCGGGCCACCCGTTACGCGTGCACCACGGCTTGCCTGCGCATCGGCCGTCTGCTTCATCTCGGTGGCAAACTGCGGCATAAAGCGCAGCGCGATGCCCATGATCATGCCGAGCTCGTGCGCAGGGAGCCCCACACGCGCAAACGGCGCGAGCAGGCGCTCAAAGCCCGCGGTGAGGTCGAGCGTCGGTGTGGTGAGCGTGATGGCGCTCATACCGGCCATCATCAAGGTCAGGCGGCACGCCATAAAGGCGGCGGAATGCAGCGAGCCCTCGCTTATCCGCAGAAAGCCGAGCTGCCACAGGATGCGCCCACTCTGATCGGTAAACAAGTTGAGCACCGCGACCACGGCGACGATTGCCAGCAGCGGCGCCATCGACGACAGAACGCGACGAGCCGGCACCCGGGACACGACATAGATCAGCACAACGAAAATTGCGACAGGGGCCAATCCGCGGAAGCCGCCGACGGTCAGCGTCGTGATCAAAAACACAAAGCCCAGGAGCAGCTTGGTGCGCGGATCCAGGCGATGGATCGCGCTATCGCTCGGATAGTAGCTGCCAAACGAAAACGCCTCCATCAGCAACCCTCCTCTCACGCGACCGTTTCGGATTTGGCCTTGTCCGAGACGTTAGAAGAACCGCCTGAGCGACCGATCGGCAAATCTGCCAACTCGTCGGCCAGCGACTCAACCGTATAGAGCCCGCCGCAACGCAGCGGCACGCCCGCCTCCGCGAGCGCCAACGCCATGCGCTGGGCAGCAGGTACGCCCAAGCCGATCGACTTGAGCTCATCGGCATGTGCAAACACCTGCGCGGGGGTTCCCTCTGCAAACACCGCACCTTCGTTCATCACGACGATGCGGTCGCAGCAATTGGCCAGGTCATCCATACTATGCGAAACCATGACAACGGTCAGGCCATCGCGGTGAAGTCGATCGATAAGCTCAAGGAAATCCCTGCGCGCAGCCGGATCGAGCCCCGCCATGGGTTCATCGAGCACCAGGACTTCGGGCTCCATGGCGAGCACGCCGGCGAATGCCACGCGCCGTTGCTGACCGCCCGAAAGCTCGAAGGGACTCTTGTCGCCGACCGTGGAAAGGTCGAGGCCCACGCGCGAGAGCGACGACTCGACGCGACGGTCGACTTCATCTTGCGGCAAGCCAAGGTTGTGCGGGCCAAACGCCACGTCCTGCGTCACGGTTTCGGCAAACAGCTGACGCTCGGGATATTGAAACACCACGCCGACCTTGGCCTTAACCGCGGCGGCGTCTTTCTTGTTTGAAAGATCGAGCCCCAGCGCGCGAACGAATCCCTCCTGGGGGCGAATCAAACCGTTGAGATGCTGGACTAGCGTCGACTTACCCGAACCGGTATGACCTGCTAAGCCCAGGAACTCGCCGCGACGCACCGTCAGCGATACATCGCGCAGCGCCCACGGGCTGCTAGGGTCGTTGCCCCAGAGGGTCTGTTTATTCGATTTGCCCGCAGTGGCCGAGCGCTTGCGCCATCGACGGCGCTCGCGGGCACTCAGCGAGTAACTATGCGAGAGGTGCGAAATCTCGATGACGGGCTCCGACACGGCTGTCCCGTCGGTTGCAGAGGAGACGTTGTCGAGCACACGAGAATCGGATGCAGAAGGCCGCCCTGCGGTGTCTTCCCCACTCCGGTCGGCATATACCTGCGCAATCTCGGCGACCATATCCGCCTCGCGCACCTGCGCATGAACGGGCACGCCCTTCGCACGAAGCGCCATGCCCAAGCAGCACGACGCCGGCATATCCAAGTTGAGCTGCGCAAGTTCGTCCGCCCGTGTCAAGATTTCCTCGGGCGTACCGAGCATGGCAACGCGCCCCGCCCGAAATACCGCGACACGATCGGCCTCGGCAGCCTCTTCCATAAAGTGCGTAATCATCACGATGGTCATGCCGCGATCGTGCAACGCGCGGCAAGCCTTCATGAGGCCCTTGCGTCCACGTGGATCGAGCATCGAGGAAGCCTCATCCAAAATGAGAACGCGCGGCTCCATGGCGAGTACGCCGGCGAGCGCCACGCGCTGCTTTTGTCCGCCCGAGAGCGCATGGGTCTCGTGGCACTCAAAGCCCACCAGGCCCACGCCCTTCAGCGCCTCGCGTACGCGCTGCGCAATTTGCGCCGATGGCACGCCAAGGTTTTCGGGACCGAACGCAACGTCATCTTCGACAAGCGTTGCCACCAGCTGGTCGTCGGGATTCTGGAATACCATGCCCGCGGTCGAACGAATGTCGTAGACCAGCTCGGGGTCGGACGCATCCATGCCGTTGATACGTACCGTGCCCGCATCGGGCCGCAACAGTGCATTCAGATGCTTGGCAAACGTCGACTTGCCCGACCCATTGCCACCGAGGATGCAGAAAAACTCGCCATCCTCGATTTTCAGATCGATACCATCGAGAGCCAGTGCAGCACCGTCATAGCTAAAGGAAACGCCCCGACACTCAATCATGCGCGGCCTTTGACCTGGTCCTTCTTGGGCGTGATGAGGTTGGAGACCGCCTTGTACACCGCCAGCGTCAACACCGAGTTGAGAACGGTCTTGATGAGGTTAAACGGCAGCACGGCGGGAAGCATGAGCGGGGCGATCACGTCGACCGAGCCATACCAGAACCAAACACCAATGGTCAGGTTCGCAACCATGGACAGCGCCGTAGCGGCAATGACGCCGAGCACTAGGCCAATCACGGCACCCTTATAGGTGTGCATCTTTTGGTAGACGATAGCCGCGGGCAGAATATAACCCAGCGTAGCCACCAGGTTCATAAGCGCACCGACCCAGTCACCCGTGGTGAGCGCATGGATAACGATCGCCATAGCGGCAACAGCGGTACCGGCACCGGGGCCATACGCAAACCCGCACACCATCGCCGGCACCAGCGACGGGTCATACGTCAAAAACGGCGCCGAGGGAAGAATGGGTAGCTGCACATACATAAACAACGCGCTCAAGGCACACATCAGCGCCATGGTAACGAGCTGTTTGGTGCTCCACCTATTCGTGTTCTCAAAATGGATATGCTGCGACTGTTCAGACATAAGATCACCTGCCTCTTTCATCCGGACTCTAACCGTTGGTACTGGGATCTCACCAGTTCAGCCGGCATGCGAACCAACGCACACACGGGTCGCGGACTCATCGGCTCGGTCGCAGACGCCTCGCCTGCGCCACAGTACCCCTTTGGCACCGCCCAATTTACCGCCAGTGGGGAATTCCACCCCGCCCTGAAACAGCAATTGCAAGTGTAGCACCAGTAGACTTTCGCGCAAGTATGCCAAGGGTAATTTGTGGCGGGGATCAGTTGCCGCAACAACCACGTTCTCCGTTCACGCAAAAGTGGTGCGCCTTTCGCGCAAAGCGCGAAACAGCAACCGGGACACGTATCCCTATCAGCCACGATCTCCGCCCACGCCGACCTCAAGGCCGTAAACGCAGGGAATCCGGGGGCGTGACGGGGTTTCTCTCCGGAACATTCCGCACTGATATTGTCTGTATTGAAGACGTCGATGATGCACCCGTATACCATTGACGTCGACACCATCAGATGCGGACCGCGCGGTGACCCCACATTCCGCTGGCGCCCACAGGGCTGCCCTCGTTTCCTGACATGTCCCGCGCGGGCCGCGGCGAGCCGAGACCGCCGCATGACCTAATAGGAGCATGGAGCGATACCGCGGACCCGAACAACCGCATTCTATCGCGCCCCGTCAGTGTGCCGTCTGCCCGGTCCAGGCGAGCACGGAAAGAGCGGAGCGAGACATGAGAACCGAATCGACACCCGGCGCCCGCGGGCCGGTCTTCTGCGGGGTCGACACCCACGCCGACTCGCACTGGCTGTGCGTCCTCGACTGGAGGGGCCGCAAGGTCCTGTCCCGCCAGTTCCCCGCCGACGCGGCGGGCTACGAGGCGCTCGCCGGGGCGATCGCGGCGGCCGGGGAGCCGGCCTGCGTCGCGATGGAGGGGACGTCGTCCTACGGGGCGGGCCTCACCAGGCACCTCGCGTCGCTGGGGATGCCCGTGCGCGAGGCGCTCTCCCCGGCGAGGATGCAGAGGAGGCGCCCGGGGCAGGGAAAGTGCGACGAGGCGGACGCGGAGAGGGCCGCCCGCGCGGCGATGTCCGGCTCAGGGCTCGGGACCCCCAAGAGCCAGGACGGGTGGGTCGACGGGGTGCGCTGCATGCTCGCGGCGCGCTCCGGGGCGGTGAAGGCGCGGACCTCGGCGATCAACACCGCGAGGTCGCTGCTCACCACCGCGCCGGAGGGGCTCAGGTCGAGGTTCCGCGGCATGGGAGGGCCGAGGCTGATGGAGGAGCTCCCCTCCGTGCGCGCCGAGGGCGCGCTGGGCGCCGCGCTCGGCGCGCTGGCGGACCTGTGGGAGGCGGCGCGCGACGCGGCGCTCGACATGGAGCGCGCGATCGAGGCGTCCCTGGAGGAGAACTGCCCCGCGCTGCTGGCGATGTACGGGTGCGGGCCCGTGAGCGCGGCCAAGCTCGCGGTCGCGGCCGGGGACAACCCGGGCAGGCTGCGCTCCGAGGCGTCGTTCGCGGCGATATGCGGGGCCTGCCCCATCCCCGCCTCGAGCGGCAAGACCGTGAGGCACAGGCTCAACAGGGGCGGCGACCGGCAGGCGAACAGCGCGCTGCACGAGATCGCGAGGCAGAGGGTCATGCGCGACCCCGAGACCGCCGAGTACGCCGAGAGGGCCAGGGGGCGGGGGAAGAGCGACAGGGAGGTCATGAGGTGCCTCAAGCGCTACGTGGCCAGGGAGGCGTACCGGGCGCTGATGCACCCGCACGAGATCAGGAGGCCCGAGGACGCCTCGGAGCTCGTGGCGGCCAGGCGCGCGGCGAAGGTCAGCCAGGTGAGGGCGGCATCCATACTGGGCACCAGCGAGAAGTACATCTCGATGCTGGAGAGGGGCCAAAGGGAGCTCAAGCCCATAAGGAGGGCCTACGAGGCATGGGTCGAGGCCGGACTTCCGCTCGATTGGGACAGGCGGGCCTTCGAGGCCGAGCGCAAAATGGATTCTAAAAAACACCTTGCCAAATAGGAGCGTCAGGACGCAAAGAGGCTCCGCAGCGCAAAGCGCGATGCGGAGCCTCTTTGCATGTCCGAGGACGTTCCGGAGAGAAACCCCGTCACGCCCCCGGATTCCCAGTGGGAGTTCTAGACCTTGTCGGCCTTAGTACATACCGCCGCCCTGCTGACCAGCGGTGGCAGCAGCGATAGCGTCCTCAAGCTGAGTGTTCTTGGGCACATCGGAGACGGTAGCCTCGGTGATGAGGATCAGGCTGGCGACAGAAGCAGCGTTCTGCAGGGTGACGCGGCTGACCTTGACGGGGTCGAGGACGCCCATCTCGATCATGTCGCCCCACTCGCCGTTGGCAGAGTTGAGACCCTGGCCGGCGGGCAGCTCGGCAACCTTGTCGACCACGACAGCGCCCTCAAAGCCAGCGTTCTTGGCGATGGTGGCGACCGGAGCGGTCAGAGCCTTCTTGACGATATCGACGCCAATCTTCTCCTCGGGGTCGTCGATCTCGACAGCATCGAGCGCAGGAGCAGCGTCCATGAAGGCGACGCCACCGCCGGCGACGATGCCCTCCTCGACAGCAGCGCGGGTAGCCTGCAGGGCATCCTCAACGCGGTGCTTGATCTCCTTGAGCTCGGACTCGGTAGCAGCGCCGACCTTGATGACGGCAACGCCACCGGAGAGCTTGGCCAGGCGCTCCTGGAGCTTCTCACGGTCGAAGTCAGAGGTGGTGTTCTCCATCTCGCCCTTGATCTGAGCGATGCGGGCGTCGATGGCCTCCTTGGAGCCAGCGCCGCCGACGACGACGGTGTTGTCCTTGGAGATGGTGACGGACTTAGCGGTACCGAGCATATCAGCGGTGATGTCAGCGACCTTCACGCCCAGCTCGTCCAGAGCAGCCTGGCCACCGGTGAGGACGGCGATGTCCTCCAGGATGCGCTTGCGGCGATCGCCGTAGCCCGGGGCCTTGACGGCGCAGACGTTGAGGGCGCCACGGATCTTGTTGAGGACGAGGGTCGGCAGAGCCTCGCCATCGATGTCCTCAGCGATGATGAGCAGGCCACGGCCAGCGCGCTGGACAGCCTCGAGAACAGGCATGATGTCCTGGACGCTGGAGATCTTCTGGTCGGTGATGAGGATGTACGGATCCTTCATCACGGCCTCCATGCGGTCGTTATCCGTGACGAAGTAAGCGGAGACGTAGCCCTTGTCGAACTGCATGCCCTCGACGGTGTCGATGGTGATGTCGAACGTCTGGGAATCCTCGACGGTGATGACGCCGTCCTTGCCCACGACCTCCATGGCCTCGGCGATCTTCTCGCCGACCTCGGGGTCACCGGCGGAGATGGTACCGACGGAAGCAATCTGCTCCTTGGTCTCGACCGGCTTGGCCTGCTTCTTCATCTCGGCGACGGCGGCGTTGACGGCCTTGTCGATGCCGCGACGGATGGCCAGCGGGTTGGCGCCAGCGGCGACGTTGCGCAGACCGTCGTTGACGATGGCTTGAGCGAGCAGGGTTGCGGTGGTGGTGCCGTCACCCACGGTGTCGTTGGTCTTGGTGGCGACCTCCTTCACCAGCTGAGCGCCCATGTTCTCGATGTTGTCCTCGAGCTCGATCTCCTTGGCGACGGAAACGCCGTCGTTGGTGATGGTCGGGGCACCGAACGTGCGCTGCAGCGCAACGTAGCGGCCCTTGGGGCCCATGGTGACGGTAACGGCGTCGGCCAGAGTGTTGACGCCCTTGGCGAGCTTAGCGCGGGCATCGGTGTTGAACGTAATGTTCTTTGCCATGGTAGGTAATCCTCCAAAAGAAATGTGACTCGCGTCGCCGCTTCCGAGTCCTATGCGACGATCGCGTTCAAAGACGAATCAGAGATTCTGACGAGACTAGGCCTCGACGACGGCGTAGATGTCGTCGGCGCGCATCAGCAGATACTTCTCGCCGTCAACCTTGACCTCGTTGCCACCGAACTTACCGTAGATGACAACGTCACCGACCTTGACGTCCATGGGGATGCGCTCACCCTTGTCGTTGACCTTGCCAGCGCCAACGGCAACGATGGTGCCGCGCTGCGGCTTCTCCTGAGCGTTGCTGGCGATATACAGACCAGAAGCGGTCTTCTGCTCGGCCTCGTCGGGCTTGACCAGAACACGATCTGCAAGCGGCTTCAAAGACGACATGCTTGTCTCCTCCTTTTTGGGCCGCGCGGTTATGCCACGCGAATTAACCCTTTTTGTTTGCGTACGCGTTGAATGGTACCCACGAATGGCGGGTTATACAACACGGAGTCAAAAAATCTTATTTTTTGGCACTTAGATTTTCTGAATGTCGGGGGATAACTTAGCGGTGGCTCCCGTGTGGCTCCGGCGGGGCGGGGCATAAGGTTTCCTGCTCGGGCAGTCCTGCTCGCACGAAGGCCACATTAAGTGGCCTTCGGCTCGTGCGGAACTCGCGATAAACCTTATGCCCCGCCCCGCCGGAGCCACACGGGAGGCAGGTTAACTAATTCGGGCCCGGCATTCAGAAAAGTCAGTGCAGAAAAATGGCGATGCGGATAGCGACATGTGCATGGTTTTCGCTGCGCGCACGGGTCCCCTGGGGAGCACCGTGCATTTTTGGGAGTATTCAGCAGACCAGGACGCTGCATACGTGCCGGACACACCATATTGGTCCCAAGGACGCCTTCGGCCGGCGATTTTGGTCGGCAGGCAAACCCCGTCAGGACAGAAAGGCATGCCTCACGCCGCACCGGAGCACAAAATGACGTCAATCTCTGCAACGTTACTCAGCCGCAGCGGCACAGGCAGAGCTCGCGGTGCTGAATACTCCGTTTTTTGCACGGCGCGGACGGGGGTACATCAGGATCCGGAAGAACATCCCAGCCTTTTTATGCAATTCGTAATGGAAAGTATGCAAAACACCTAGAGATAGCATTGCTGCTGTCCAAATTGGGCGCGGGGCGGCGGCGCCTCCGCCCCGCGCCCAAATCCAGCAGAGCGGGGACGCTCCTAACGAACCCCCATCGGCAAACAAATCCGGCTCGAGCGCCATCCCAAAATAGACTGCCCGAGCCGCGTTTAACGGTGCGGTATGAACGTCAGCGCTCGTAAATCAAGTTACCTGCCAGGTAGGTGGCCTGAACCTTGGTGGCCTGGAGCTCATGGGGGTCGATGGTGAGCGGGTTTTGGTCCAGGACTACCAGGTCGGCGTATTTGCCGGGTTCCAGGCTGCCGAGGTTTTGCTCGTCGCCCACTGCATAGGCGCTGCCCAGGGTGTAGTTGCGCAGGGCCGTTGCCGCGTCGATACGCTCGCTCGGCAACCAGCCGCCCTCGGGCCAGTGGCTTTTGGGATCCTGGCGCGTGATAGCCGTGTAGAGCACGTTCATGCTGGTAACAGCTGTGATGGGGCTATCGGTGCCGAAGGCTTGGCGAATGCCGCGCTGCTTATAGGTTGCGAACGGCCACATGATGCGGCTGCGCTCCAGGCCCAGGTCGCGCTCGGGGCCGCCCGGGTCGAGTGTAATGTGGCAGGGCTGGCTCGAGGCAACCACGTTGAGCTTGCGCAGGCGATCGATGTCCTCGGGCAAGAGGTTCTCCAGATGCTCGAGCGTGTTATGACCGTGCTGGGGCAGGCCGTACAGTTCGGCGGCCTCCTCAAAGATATCGAGCGCGGCATGGATGGCACCGTCGCCGATGACGTGGATGCGCACGGTGTGGCCGCGCTCGGCTGCCGCCAGAACCAACTTGCGCATGCGCTCGACGGGGACCGTCAGACGGCCCTGGTCGCCCGGGAAGCGCGGGTTGGTATAGGGCTCAGTGAGGTATGCGGTATGCTCGCTCGACACGCCGTCGAAGAACTGCTTAAAGCCTGGCGCCGAGAGCAGCGCGTTGTTCGCGTAGCGGGTCTGCAGCTCTTCCAAGCGTGACTGGTCATCCAACAGCGTGGGGAACAGATGGGCTCGGATGCCCAACTTGCCGGCTGCCTGCAGTTTGTCGTAGACGTCGTCGCGGATAAAATCGCAGCCCGGCATGGGCATGAGCGACATATCGCATATCGAGGTGATGCCCTGCTCGGCCATGCGCCTCATTTGATCGGCGTAAGCGCTTGCGATGCGATCTTCGCCCAGCCACTCAAGGCAGCGCGGCAACAGCTGCATGGCAGCCGCCTCGTGAGCAATGCCCGTGAGCTCGCCGCTTGCGTCCTTGTCGTAGCCACCGCCCGCTGGCGGCTCGCTGTCGCGCGTGACGCCGAGCGCCTCGAGTGCGCGGCTGTTGAGCCACAGCGTATGGCCGTCGCCCGAATACATAACGCAGGGGCGATCGGGGAATGCCGCATCGAGCGACGCCTTGGTAGGATGCTCGGGCGGGTCCCAACGGTAGTCGCGCCAGCCCTGAGTCACAACCCAAGCGTCGTCGGGCAGGTCCTGGGAAAACTCGAGCGCGTGTTGCACCAGCGCCGCCTCGGACGTGCCCATATCCATGAGCATGTACGGCGAGGAGCCGACCGAGGTATGGAAGAAGTGCAGATGAGCGTCATGGAAACCTGGGCAGACAAACTGCTCGCCGTAGTCGATAACCGGCGTGGCGGCAGGCGCGGCGGCAATCACGTCATCGGGCGCACCGACTGCGACGATACGGTCGCCTGCGATGGCAATCGCCAGCTCGCGGGCGGTATCGATGCCGTCTTGCGCGGTAAAGACGTTCTTGGAGCGGATAATCCGATCAATATGTTGCATGGGCATCCCCATCTCTGGCAGGAAATTCAACACCCCCGAGTGTACTCCCCCGCCCTTGTAACAAAACCCCAAGCGGCAAACGGCAACTTTACCAGCCCTAGCGGCAGGTGGCATACTGGAGAGAGCCTGTACGATTTTGCGATCAACCCAGCAAGGAGCAAATCGACCATGACGAAGACCAAGGCACAGCAGATTATGGCGGCGACCGAGGCTCGCGCGGCTGACGACGTCACCGCAGCCATCAAAGATATCGCTACCGAGTTTGAACCCTATATCATCAAGCAGCGCCGGCACTTCCATAAGCACCCGGAGCTGAGCCTTGCCGAGGAGCGCACGACCTCCGACATCGCCAACCAGCTCGACGCCATGAATATCCCCTACGAGCGTCCGCTCAAGACCGGCTTGGTGGCAACGCTTCGCGGTACCGCGTCGGATGCCTACCACGAGGACGGCACGCCGCGCCGCCGCATCCTGCTGCGCGCGGATATCGACGCCCTGCCCGTCACCGAGCAGACCGGCGAGGAGTTTGCCAGCGTCAACGAGGGCTGCATGCACGCCTGCGGCCACGACTGCCACATCGCCATGATGCTCGGCACGCTGCAAATCCTGCGCCATATGACCGACGACATCCACGGCGAAGTCCGCATCGTCTTCCAGCCCAGCGAGGAAAACGGCCAGGGCGCCAAGCTCATGATCGGCACGGGCGTGCTCGACGGCGTCGATGGCGCCTACGCCGCGCACATCTGGAGTGAGGTCGACGCCGGCACCGTGAGCTGCGAGCCCGGACCGCGCATGGCCAATACCGACTGGTTCCGCATCGACGTCCGCGGCACCTCGTGCCACGGCGCCATGCCCCAGCGCGGTCACGACGCCGTTATGGTTGCCGCCGAGATCGTCAACGCTCTGCAGACCATCGTTTCGCGCGAGATCAGTCCCTACGAGCCGGCCGTCATTACCGTCGGCGAGCTGCACGGCGGCACCGCGCGCAACGTTATCGCCGGCACGGCCTACCTCGCCGGCACGGTGCGCACCTACGGAGATTCGACCCACGAGGAAATGCCGGAGCTCATGCGCCGCATCGTGGAGCATACCGCGGCCGCCTTGGGCGCCGAGGCAGAGCTCACCGACTACACCATCGCCAATTACAAGGTCGAAAACGATGCCGCCTCGAGCGAGCGCTGCCGCCAGGCAGTAATCAAATGCCTGGGCCCCACCGGCCAAGGCCATTATCGCGGCACACTCTCGGGTGAGGATTTTTCAGAGTACCTGCGCCGCGTACCGGGCGTGCTCGCCTTTGTTGGCACGCGCAACCCCCAGATT
Organism: uncultured Collinsella sp.; assembly: GCA_902464495.1. Lineage (GTDB taxonomy): Bacteria > Actinomycetota > Coriobacteriia > Coriobacteriales > Coriobacteriaceae > Collinsella. The sequence continues at coordinate 17,838 of CABQJK010000009.1, forward strand.
GGCGCCACGTACGCCCAACATTCTTGCTTCTACAAGATTGACGAGTCGGTACTGGCCAAGGGCTCCATGGTGGCCGCCCAATATGCCATCGACTTTTTGGCCGAGCCCACACAAGAAGAGCTCGACGGCCCCACGATTGCCGCGGTCGCCGAGACCAATCCCGACCTGGCAGCCAAACTGCGCTCTGCCAAGGCCACGGCCGCCGAGGCCCGCGACGCCATGCACGATGCCCGCACCGCCCGACACGCCGCAATCAAGGGCATCCACGACGCTCGCGCCGCCGCCCGCCGCGAGGAGAAGCACGACGAGTAGTCGATCCACGACCATCTCGCAGTCATAGCCGCATCGCGATATCAAAGCGGGGGCGGACGCTTCGGCACGTCCGCCCCCGCTTATTTGTCAAGCGCTATTTCTACCGTTTCTACCCCGTCCCCAAATGGCAGGTGGCAGGGTTACTCGTCCTGCGGGTCCTCGTCGGAGCTTGGCGCAGGCTCGGGCTCAGGTGCAGGCTCGGGCTCCGGTTCCGGCATGGGCGCGGGCTCGGGCTCAGGCACGGGCGCGGGCTCAGGCTCAGGCTCAGGCTCAGGCACGGGCGCAGGCGCCGGCGCCGCAGCGGAATCGGATACGGGCGCTGCGTCGGCGCTAAAACCAGCCGGAGCAGACTTCTTCTCAAACGGCAGCACAAAAGTCAGGACGTCGTCCTTGTCCTCGTCGGCCCACTCGCTTGCGTAGCGCGCAACCCAATAGCCAACGGCACGGTGCTTGAGCATCTTGCCAAAGACCGTGAGGAATACCGTGACAAACGCCGTCAGCACCAAGAACAATACGAGCGTGATGCCACCGCCGGTAACAAGCGCCTCAATAGCCGTAGGACGGTAGTAGTAGCTATACATACCGACAGAGGCAATGGTGCCAAAGACGAACGTCAGGATCCAGGTGACAACGTTGGCGACCAGGCCCGTCAAAAACTCGGGAAGGAACGAAGCGCAGAACAGCTTGGTCTTATTGTTCTTAAAGGCCGCCCAAACCTTATCGAGCGAAAACGCGCTCTCGACGCGGCCGGTCACCGCAAAGTGCATCACGGCGATGTCGGCGAACATGGTAAAGAAGACGCCCAGGACCGCCGCGGCAATCATAGCCAGAACAAACAGGCCCAGCGAACCGATCAGCGCGGCCTCGAGCGCATAAGAGCCGTAATATGAATACGAACCCGCGGCACCAATTACCACGCTCTCCACCAGCGAAAGCGCCACACCGATAACGGGAATGGCAGCGATAACCTTGAGCACGCCCGAGATAACACCCGAAAAGACGCCCAGACCAAACGACGTGGAGCGCATCAGCGGACGATCCATGCCGTCATCGACCTTAAGCGACAGGTCGCGGCCCCATTCGATGCCAAAGCCAGAACCGCATGCGCTTGCCACACAGGCAGCCAAAAAGCCGATGGCAGCCGCGATACCGCCGATAACGGGAATGAACAGCACGAGCACTGACACGACACAGATGAGCGCCGGCAAAAAGGCGATCTGGCACACGCGCTGCAGCACGCCCGGCGTCTTGGTCATGTCCTCAAACGCCTGAGCCACACAGCCCTTGGACGCATTCGCCACGGGCGGTTGCGGAACAAACTGCTGGGGCTGACCCTGAGGGGCAGGGGCTGCGGCACCGGCATTGGGGGCACCACACGCGCCACAGAACTTATCGTTGTCGCCCATGGGGGCACCACACTGCGAACAGAACATCGAGATCATCCCTTCGTATCTTGAGCGAATCATCTGGATCGCAAACGATGTCTTTGGCATCATTATCACCCAATGTGGGGACAAATACTCCAACATGACGCATTTGCAATGCGCAGGGCGCTATTCGATTGTTTGATGAGCTCGACCGCGTTAGTTCGTTCCGCGGAAACCCTTGCCGACGATCTCGGAGCTGTCGACAATCGTGATAAAGGCACCCGGATCGATCTCGCGCGCGTAGCGACGCAGCTGCACGGCCTCGCGACGACTCAGCACGCTCATGATCACCGTCACGCACTTGCCCGAGAAGGCGCCGTAGCCGCGGCTGATAGTCGCCGTGCGGTTGAGATGTTTGACGATAAACTCCTCGACCTTAAGGGGCTCGGAACAAATGACCGTGCAGACTTTGCGCAGGTGAATGCTCTCAATGGCTTTGTCGACCACAAGCGTCTTGGCAAACAGGCCGAGTACGCAATACAGACCGACGCGCGGACCGTACAAGAAGGCCGCGATGGTCACGATGCCGATATCGACCAACAGCAGGGCGCGGCCAATCTCGAGCGTGGTGCGTCGCTTGAGGATCATGGCAAGGATATCCGTGCCGCCCGTCGAGGCTCCGATATCAAAGACGATAGCGCTGCCGAGCGCCGGCAGAATCACGGCAAAGCACAGGTCGAGCCACATATCGCCCGTCATCGAGACATCGGTCGGAATAAAGAGCTCAAACAGCGAAACATAGGCGGACAGCGCAAACGAGGCAAAGACACTCCACAGGATTGCCTTGCGCTCCAAAAAGATAAAGCCCAGAACGACCAGGACCGCATTGATAATCCACATAAAAACGCCGACGGGCAGGGTCGGGAACAGCGTGGACAGAATGACCGACACGCCCGAGGTGCCGCCAAAAGCAAAGTGATTAGGGGTTTTAAACGCAACGATGGCAAAGGCCGTGAGGATCAGGCCCAAATTGAGCTCGGCAAAAAAGCGCGGAAAGCCCGGCTCCTGACTGCGCTTGCGACCAGCGCGCTCGCCCCGCTCGATAACATCGCGATCGACCACGCGCTCCATCGGCACTACGGGAGGACGATGCACCTGCTCGGCAGCACGCGATGCCGCCTCTGCCGCGGCGGCCTCAATTGCCCATGCCTTGCTTTCTGTTTCGTGCTCGTCGGCCATTACGGCAACCCCTCGTTAACAATTTGGAAACAATGCGCCCATTAGAGTAACGCGGAACGCGACGATTGCAACCCCTAGTTAGACGAGCGGTATGACTACATCGGGAGCGTATAAAAACGGCCGGCCACGCTTTTGCTTGCGCGGTCGGCCGTTTAACGTTTTCGCAGATAAAACCTGCCAAAACAAACCTATCCCTTTTTGGAAGGTTATTCGTGCTGGCTGGTACGGTGCTCGTACTCCTCGGGGGTGATGACATCCTCGATGCGCAGGTTGACGCCCGCCACCTCAAGGCCGGTCATCGCGGCAAGGCGCTCGGTGACACGTGCCTTAACATCGTCGAAGATCGCGGGCGCATAGGCGCCGTACTCGATGATGACGGAGATGTTGACGACCACGCGATTGTCATCGGTGACCTCGACCGTCACGCCCTTGGTCAGATTCTCGGCACCAAACTGCTCCTGCACAAAGTGCATGAGGTTACCCTTCATGCCCAGAACGTGCGGAACCTCGCGAGTGGCCATGGCAACGATCTTCTCGATCACGCCGTTGGAATAGGTCAGCGAGTCCTCGGACTCGTCTGCTTCCTCGTCGTCCTCATCCGTATCGGACTCGGCCTCGACGAGAGCCTCGTCCTCGAGCGTCACATCCTCAGCTTCGGCGACGACCGCCTCGTTCTCCTCGAGCTCGGTATCGGCTACATCGACCTTCGTATTAAAAGCCATGGTTCCTCCTTATGCCTGCCGCGGATGCGACAGTCGAATACATATTAGCGGCCGCTAAACAGACGGCCGAAGAAGTTGACGATCCCGTTCTCGCCGTCGCGAATTTGGCCGATCACAGCGCCGATCAGCACGAAGAATGCAATGACGAGCGTGTCCCACAGGCCCAACGTGAGCACCAACACGGCGAGGATAAAGCCGGCGACGGCGCCGAGTGTGGTGTTGGGATGACGCACCGCATAGCTCCAGATGGCAGCGCCCGTACCCTTGATGAGGCCCATGGCCTCGTCAAAATCCGCGGCTGCCGCATCTTGCAACTCGGTTGCCTCTGTTTTGGAATCAACAGGTTCGCTCGCCGGCGTGGCGCTCTGGTCAATCGTCAGGCGCGGCGTACGAGCGGTCTTATCTTGATTGGTATCACTCACCGGAAACCTCCACGGTCTGGACGGTAGTCTTGGACGGCAAAAAACGGACGCGCGTAGTCGTACCAGGCGTGCCGAGCATGGTGTCGCAAGCTTCCTCGATGCGCTGCTGCATCGCGATAGCCAGAGATGCCACGTCTTTATCGTCAAGCGCGATAGCCTCGACCTTAAAACGGACGTGCGAATCGTCGGAGCCTTGGACGCGGGCCTCGACATGCTCGACCATCACACGGTCGTCGCGCTCGGCAGCAGCCCTGGCGCACGAAGAAAGCGCCGCAAGGGTAACCTCGATATTGCGCTCCCCCGCCGGATGCACGCAGGACGGCTCGCGACGGGCGAACATCAGGCGGAAAAAGCTTACCAGCACGCCGATCGCCACGACGCCGGCGCACGCCGTGACGACGACGCGCGGCATGGGGTCGCGCATCAGCAGCATAAAGCGATACGTATACGGCCCCCAAAACTGGCAGACAAGCGTACCCAGCGCCACGATGGTGGCGGCAAGATACACGATCGCTAGGGCTCGTTTGAGTACGCGCACGCGGCGCTCCCTTCAAATCTCGGCTCTCGAAATGCAAAACGGTTCGCATCATTATAAAAGAGCCGGGTCCGGTGCCCTACGCACGCGGATCCGGCTCATCTATTCCACGAGGCTTGCATGCTCGCTTCATTATGCCCAGATATGCACGGCTCAATCCGTGCGGGCGCTACTCCTCCTCGAGGGCAGCGATGACCTCGTCGGTCATGTCCATGGTGCTGTAGACGTCCTGGACGTCGTCGAGCTCCTCAAGACGGTCGATGAGGCGCTGGACCTTCTTGGCGTCGGTACCAGAGACCTCGGTCGGGGTGGTCGGGACCATGGTGGTCTCGGAACCCTTGACCTGGACGCCCTGCTCCTCGAGCGCCTTGGAGACAGCCATGACGTCGTTGGCAGCAGTCCAGACGATCCACTCCTCGCCGGCATCCTCGTAGTCCTCGCCACCGGCCTCGGCGATGGCCATCATGAACTCATCCTCGTCACCGGCAGCACCGTTGGCGATCATGGTCTCCTTCTTGGCGTTCTCGTCCAGGATCTCCTTGGCGACGACAATCTGGCCCTTGCGCTCAAACTGGAAGGCGACGGAGCCGGAGGTGCCCAGGTTGCCACCAGCGTGGGAGAAGGCGGAGCGGACGTCAGCGGCGGTACGGTTGCGGTTGTCGGTCAGGCAGTCGACGTAGACGGCGACACCGGCAGGACCGTAGCCCTCGTACACGATGTTCTCGTAGACGGCGGCGTCAGCACCCGAACCAAAAGCCTTGTCGATAGCGGACTTGATCTTGTCCTTAGGCATGGACTGAGCCTTGGCCTTGGCAACGGCAGCGGCGAGGCTGGCGTTGTTCTCGGGCAGCGGGTCACCGCCGAGACGGGCAGCAACGGTGATGTTGCGGCTGAGCTTGGAGAAGAGGGCGGAACGCTTGGCGTCCTGCGCGCCCTTACGATGCTTGGTTGTGGCCCACTTAGAGTGTCCGGACATACGTGTCTCCTATCGGTTTCGACCTAAAGCCCAGCGCAGATGCTCGGGCAATATAAACAAACGTCGTTATGATATACCTACTAGCCTGCGAGATAAACCCCAAAATGAAGGCGTCGTGATGATGTCCCCTTTGGTGCAAAGAAACCTGACCCCAATGCACCAAGTTAGGACCAGAGGAGGTCGCTGCGGGTGACGGTGGCGCCGATGGCGAAGGGCATGCAGGCGATGACCGGATACAGGTAGCGCATGTAGGTCGAGCCGTTGCACGGACCAATCAGGCACACGGCGAGCACGCCCAACAGCGGCACCCAGATCGCCAGCGCACGCCATGAATGACGACGCAGCAGGTAGACCACCACGGCGATCATGATCCACACATAGGTGGCCGAGCTCATGGTGAGCGAAATAAACGGAATGCGCTGCACCGCCACACGGTACAGATTGATCAGGTGGTCACACCAGCGCACCACGTTGCTGTCAACCGGATGGAAGTCGAAGTACTTGAGGTTGTCGGGACGCGCCATGATCTCGGCACTACGCGCCGTGCTGTAGACCCAGGCATCACGCGCGCTCGGATAAAAGTAGCCGTAGTAGTTATTGATGAGCGCCGAGATATAGCACTCGGGATCCTTTTTGAACATCTGGGCCCACACCTCAAAATAGGCCTTGATGTCCTCCTGCGAGGCGTACTCGTTAAAGCAATTTTTGACGGCGTCCGACTTATCCGGGTTGTAACGGCGGCCCAGATTCTCGTACTTGAGCACACGGTCGATCACGGCACGCTCTTCGTCGGTCACCAAGCCGTCGCAAGGAGCTTCCACGATGGTGCCGTCCTCCTTAACCGTAGGGTTGACGCCCGAGTTGAGGCCGTCGTGCTTTTGAACGAAACGAGCCGTCTGCTGGAACGGAATCGAGAGGATTTCGCGCTTGGAGCCGGGCGTAATGTCGTGCGCCGGCATAAACACCTTGGTGAAGTACATATTAGAGACAAGGCAGAGCGCGAGTACCGCGAGGACGCCAACCCAGCGGAAGCGCGGTGTGGCGCATGAGACCGCGGCGCCCGTCTGCTTAGCCGCACGACGAGCGACATGTACATCCCATGCGCAAAACGCCGACGCGATTACGCATGCCGCCAGGGGAAACACCAAGCCGCCGTTGCGCAGAAACGTGGAACCCATGGCAGCCAGCGCAAGCAACAGCCAGTCATGGCGCGCAAAGAGCACGGGGGCTTTCTCGCCCGCTCGCTCGACATTGGCATCACGACGGGGCAGGCCACATGCCACGAGCTTGACGGTCTGTACCAGCAGCACCAAAAACGCGTCGGCAAAGAGCACGTCTTTGGTAAGCAGGGCCGCGTAGTTAGAGAACATCGGCATAAACGTAAAGAACAGCAGGATCGCACCGCGAACCGGCAGGCTCACGCCCAGTTTGCGCAGCGACGAAATGGAATAGGCCATGCAGGCAGCCGTGATGACAAATTGAGCGCAGGTATAGATGATGAGACCCGCGTTAGCGCTGTTGAACAGCGAAAGCCCCAGTTGAACGCACGAGCCGATAATGGCCGTGTGCACTACGGGATGATGCCCGTTGAGCAGCACGTTGGGGTTGAGTAGGCGCAGGTAGTCGCTCGTGCCATTGGGATAGTTGAACCACTGGCGAATCTGCGCACCCGTATCTCCCATAAAAAGGCCGGGCAGCGAAGCGATGAGCGTGGGCGTCCAGGCGATCATAAGCACCAGGAAGGGCCCGGCAAAGGGATGGACCGAGAGCACGGCGTGAGCCACACGCCATATGCGGCCAAAGTGCGCCTCGGAAAACGGGATGCGTCGGGAGCTCAGCCAATCTAGACACTCAAAAGCCAGATAGAAGGCCACGATCGCCAGGAGCATCCAGCCCGCGCCGCCAATCCAGGCGCAGATGATGCGGGCTTTGTCGCCAAGAACAATCTCGGCCGAGTCGGTGAGATCGTAGCTGCGGCCGAACACCATGCAGATGGCGAAGAACAGCGACGGCAGAATAATCGATGGGCGCCAGGTGTCGCCACGGCCAAAGAACACGTAGCGAAACGGCAGCGTGAGCAGGCAGGCAAGCGCAAGCAGCATGACCGCGTCGGTATGGCCGGCAAACGAGAGGAGCACCTCGTAGCACACGTACAGCATGCCCGAGGCTTTGGGGTCAATCGCCAAGACTGCGTTGCTCGACACCGGGGCGGGATCGATGGAAAACGCCGTGGTCGCCAACAGAGCGAGCAGAAATGCGATGAGCGTCTGCTTGGCGGGGTAGCGCTTAAACCAGACGATGCGGGCAGCGTCGCGCGCAGCCGTTGTGGAGAGGTCGGAATCCTTCACAGTCCAAAGAGCCTTTCTAGAAACCTGCCAAAAAGGGACAGGTTTATTTTGGCAAGTTTTATCTGGGGAAACGTTACGGTTCTGTCATCGTTGCCCAGCAAACCACCACAAAGGTGCCTGTTCACTTTTTGGTGGTTAGGCGTCGAGGTAGATGCGCTGGGGTTGGTTGCGACGACGAGCAAAGATGATGAGCGCCAGACCCGCGATTACGAGCGGCAGGCTCAGCAGCTGACCCATCGTGATGACGCCGCCCAGCAGATAGCCAAGCTGGGCGTCGGGCACGCGCACGAACTCGACGAGGAAGCGGACGATGCCGTAACCCATCACAAACACGCCCATAAACGTGCCCTGGGGCAGCAGCGGCTTTTTGCGGCTGAGCACCTGCAGGATGCAGAAGAGCACAATGCCCTCAAGAAATGCCTCGTAGAGTTGGGAGGGGTGACGCGGCATATCGCCCGCAGTCCCGCCAAAGACCACACCCCAGGGCAGATCGGTCGGCTTGCCCCACAGCTCACCGTTGACAAAGTTGGCACAACGGCCCAGACACAAGGCCAGCGGCGCGCCGATGACGGCAAGGTCTGCCAGAGTCCATGCGTCGAGCTTATACATGCGGCACACGATGATGCCGCCGATAATGCCGCCGACCAGGCCACCGTGGAAGCTCATGCCGCCTTCGTTGGTGGCAAAGATCTCGAGCGGATGTGCCCAGTAGTAGCCGTCGCCGTAAAAGATGACGTAGAACAGGCGGGCGCCGATGATAAGGCCAAAGACCACACCGACCACGACGCTCGTCAGGTCGTCAATCGTGATGTTAAAGCCCCAGCGACGCTGCGTGCGATACATGACGACCGCCGTGAGCAGAGCTCCGACCACATAGGCCAGACCATACCAGTAAATCGTGATGGGCCCCGCCGAAATCGCGACGGGATCAAGCATATGGTAGAAGTCGTTGAGCATGTCGACCCTCCTACTCCCTACATACAAATGCGGCCGCGGGCCTTGCGCTCGCAGCCGCATATTTGGGCGTAACGTCTATGCGGAGTATGCCGTCCGCAGCTTTCGCATCTTAGAACGGCGCGTACTCGTCGTACAGGTCCTCGGCCTCGCCGGAAGCATTGACCTGCTCGACGCGGGTAACGCCGGGCACATGCTCCTTCAGGATGCGCTCGATACCCATGGAAAGGGTTAGCGAGCTCATGGGACAGCCGGCGCAGGCGCCCTGCAGTTCCAGCTTGACGACGCCCTCGTCGTCGACGCCCACATACTCCATATCGCCGCCGTCGGCCTGCAGGTTGGGGCGAATCTCTTCAAGAACCTTCTTAAGCAGCTCTTCGTTAACAGCCACAGGGGCTCCTTTCTCACAATTACGCGGGCGCGCCCGCGGACAGAAGCTATGTTACTACAGCCATGTACCCGCTCACGAGCCGTCCATGCGCGCAGACGCGACTTTCACGAGTAGTCAATTTGGGACGGGTCTCTTTTGGCTGCTTTGCCGCCAGCTGGCGTTGGCACGCGCTACTGCCGAGCCTGTCCCCCGGTACCAATCTGGACATCGACGATGACCTGGCGGTAGCTGATGCCGCAGGAGTCGAGAATGCGGCGGCTGATACGGCCATCATCGGTGTCGGCGTACTTGTTGTCCAGGTAGACAACCTCGCCCACGCCCACCTGCGCCAAAATCTTGGCGCAGTCGTGGCACGGGAACAGCGTGACGTAGACCGTGGAACCCTCAAGGTCTTTGAGCGAGCCGCGGTAGTTGAGCACGGCGTTGGCCTCGGCATGCACCACGTAGTTGTGCTTATCCTGCAACGGGTCGTCGCTCGTACCCCACGGGAAAAAGTCGTCGTTGAGCGCCGAGGGCGTACCGTTGTAGCCCACCGAAAGGATGCGGTGGTTGGTGCTGGCGATGCACGCGCCCACCTGCGTGTTGGGGTCCTTACTGCGGCGCTGCGCGGCGATGGCCACGCTCATAAAGAACTCGTCCCAGCTAATAACGTCCAGGCGCTTGCCTGACGAAGTTTGATGAAGATCGTCCGACATGGCAGACACCTCCGTAATCGCAATAATTTGACCCATTGTAGCAGGTGAAAGGTGGAGACGTTTGTCCCACCGGCGCCCTCACTTTTACACGCGGCGGGGCTTTTGGTTGATGCGGTAGAGCTCGGCGAGACCCCGCAGCGTCAGCGCATCGTCTACCGTCAGGCTGTGGCCGACCAACGCCGCGAGTGCCTCGGCGTCGTCGCCGGTAATGACGATGGGCACGTCGCCCTCCCCCGCGGCCTTGGTCGCGCGCATCTCGGCAAGCACCATGTCGAGCATGCCGTCGATGCGGGCTACCTCGCCCAGAACCACGCCCGAACGCATGGCCTCGCGCGTGTTGCGACCGATCACATGCGTGGGTGCCGAGGGCTCGACCTGCGGCAGGCGTGCCGCAGCAGCCGAGAGCGAGCGGGCGCCGAGCGCCAGACCCGGCGCGATGACGCCGCCGACAAAGGTACCGCGCGCATCGATGACCTCAATATTGGTCGTAGTGCCCAGGTCAATCACGATGCACGGCGAGCCGTAGACGGCACGGGCCGCCACGGCGTCGGCGATGCGGTCGGGGCCGATCTCGGCCGGGTCGTCGTAGTGGACGGGCATGCCGGTCTTGAGGCCCGGCCCCACCGTGAGCACGCGCCCCGTGCAGGTGCGGGAAAGTGCCGCCTTCCACGGACGCTCGAGCGCCGGCACCACGCAACTCAGCACTGCAGCTGCGGGAACGAGCGCGCCGGGCATGCCCGCATCGGCCGCCAGCGCGGCCATGACTTGAGCGAGTCGCATACGCGCTTCGTCGGCCGTAATGCTCGACGGCGTGGTAATCTCGCACGTCGCGAGCGGGCATTCCTGCGCCGCGGCCGAATCCTCGGCAAATAGGCCAAAGCGAATGAACGTGTTGCCCACGTCAACCGTCAATATATATGCGCACCCATTAAGCATCGTCGGCGCTCCTTTCGTCTGCCCAGCAGTATATCGCCTACCTAAACCAGTCATCCCAAAATGACTAGCTTGCGGCTATACTGGTGCGCGGTCGTGCGCGAGCTCACGCGGCGGCCCTTGGTAACCCGACTTCCCGCGCCGTATCCGTAGCGGCGCTCCCGGGGGAAGCGGATATACGCAAAGGAGTTTTATATGAGCAATCCCTTGAACCGCGCTTCGATGCGCGGGCAACTCACGTTGCGCGGCGTCGTCATCGGCGTCCTTGGCTGCGTGATCATCACGGCAAGCTCGGCCTACACCGCCCTCAAGATGGGCGCACTCCCCTGGCCGATCGTCTTTGCTGCCGTCATCTCGCTGTTCTTCCTCAAACTCATGGGCAACGCCAGCCTCAACGAGGCAAACGTCACCCACACCATCATGTCCGCAGGCGCCATGGTCGCCGGCGGTCTGGCGTTTACCATCCCGGGCGCCTGGATGCTGGGCTATGCCGACCAGATTAGCTGGCTCGACATGTTTATCGTGGCACTCGCCGGCACTATCCTGGGTCTGCTGGCCACCGCGCTCATCCACCGTCACTTTATCGTGGACGCCGCGCTTGAGTTCCCCACCGGCAACGCCGCAGCTCAGACCTTGCGCGCAACCGAGGCTGGCGGCAAAACCGGCAAGCAGCTCTTTGGTTCCATGGCCATCGCCGGCATCTATAGCGTGCTGCGCGACGCCCTGGGCGTGGTGCCCGGCATGCTCTGCACGCTCAATATTCCCGGCGTGACCTTTGGCATCTACAACTCGCCCATGCTGCTCTCCGTCGGCTTCCTCGTGGGCTTCGCCCCGGTCGCCTTCTGGTTTGCCGGTGCCCTGCTAGGCAACTTTGGCATCATTGTGGGCGGCACCGCTGCCGGTCTGTTCGACGTTGTGACCGCGCAGGGCATCGTCAAGTCCTTGGGTATGGGCCTCATGATGGGCTTTGGCGTCGCCGTCGTCCTCAAGGACATCCTGCCGCAGGTCGCCGGTATCGTCCGCGGCCTCGCCGCCGACAGCTCCACCGACACCGACGAGCAGTCGCTCATCTCGGGCTCCCTCAAGCTCGACGCCGGTATCATCGGCCTGGGCGCTGCCGCCATCGCCGTGATCATCGCCATCGTGCTTGACCTTGGCCCCGTTCCGGCCGTCATCGTCACGCTGTTCACCTTTGTCACCACCATCATGAGCGCGCAGAGCTGCGGCCAGACGGGCATCGACCCCATGGAGATCTTCGGCCTCATCGTCATGCTCATCGTGGCAGCCTTCGCACAGATCGCTCAGGTCAAACTGTTCTTTATCGCCGGCATCGTGGCCGTGGCGTGCGGCCTTGCGGGCGACGTCATGAACGACTTTAAAGCCGGCGCCGTGCTGGGCACCAACCCGCGTGCACAGTGGATCGGCCAGGCCATCGGCGGCATCGTGGGCGCCCTGGTCGCCGCAGCCGTCATGGTCGCGCTCGTCACCGCCTATGGCCCGGACGCCTTTGGCCCCGACAAGAGCTTTGTTGCCGCGCAGGCAAGCGTTGTCGCCACCATGGTCTCGGGCATCCCGAGCGTGCCGTGGTTCGTTGGCGGCTTTATCGCCGGCATCGTCATGTACTGGCTCGGCATTCCGGCCATGATGATCGGCCTGGGCGTGTACCTGCCGTTCTACATGTCACTCACGGCATTCCTGGGCTCCTGCGTCAAGCTCGCCTACGACAAGTGGTCCGCCCACCGCGACGCCACCGCTGGTCTTTCTGACGAGGAGAGGGCTGCCAAGGACGCCGCCTTCCAGGAACAGGGCCTGGTCGTTGCCAGCGGCCTGCTGGGCGGCGAGTCCATCGTCGGCGTTATCCTGGCGTTTGTCTCCGTGGGCCTGAGCCTGCTGGGGTAAGCAGAACAACAACGCGCCAACGCAGAGCGCGGGGTCGGAAACAATCCGGCCCCGCGCTTTTTGTCTATTTGACTCTTATGATTCTCACGGCGTTTTAGCCATGTCGATTAGCCTGACTTCCAGGTCAACAAACCTTGTCTGACACCTCGCCTAACGCGGTGTAGAGTAAAGACGACAGACGCAAGAAGCGGCTCAGAAGCTAAACGAGGTAAGCATGGAACTCGACAAACAACAGATTAAGCGACTGCGCGAGCGCCATCATCGGCGTCACGGCATCCGCCCTGCCCACAGCGAGGCCATGGAGAACGCCAACCGATTCTTGAAGCAGGCGTTCAACATTCGCGAGGGGCGCGCGCCCTATCACGTAATCCGTAAGCGCTTTGTAAACGGGGCGCGCCTGACCGGCTCACATCTGTGCATCCTCATCATCGCCATGCTCATCGCGAGCATCGGCCTCGATATCGATTCGGACATCGCCATCGTGGGCGCCATGCTCATCTGCCCGCTTATGGGATCGGTCCTTGCCATGGCATATGGCATCGCCACGCTCGACCGCGAGATTACCGTCGAGGCCGTCGCGGGCTTGGCTCTACAGATGGCCTTTTGCCTGGTCACATCCACGTTGTACTTTAAGCTCTCGCCCCTTGGCACCACCACGGCCGCCATCATCGACAATTCGACACCGACTGTGTGGGACCTTGCCGTCGCGCTCGCGGGCGGCTTTGCGGGTGGCCTGGGCAACTCGCGCGATCAGGAACCCGCCACGCTCATCGCCGGCGTGGCCGTGGCAACCGCGCTCATGCCGCCCCTGTGCGCGGCGGGCTATGGCATCGCCATCGCAAGCGGGCCGCTGTTTCTCTCGGCCCTCTACGAGTTTGGCATCAACGTGGTCTTTATCGCACTGGCGGCCGAAGCCGTGCTGCTTCTTTTGCGCGTGCCGCTCAAGCGCGACCTCAACGGCGACGGCATTGTGACCGCCGAAGAAGATGCCGAGGTCGACGAGCTGTCACGCAAGGTGCGCCGCCGCATTATTGTGGGCACGGCGATCTTCGCCATCCCCTGCATCGTCATGACGGCGGGTTCCATTGGCTCGGCGCAGGCCGGCGTGCAGGACGGCTATGGCGTCACCGAGACCACACGCGAGCTTGCCGCGGTACTGCCAGGCTTTAAGGATTACACCGTCGCCGTCGAGACCTCGGCTACCGAAGGGGACGAGGAGGGCATCGTCGAGCGCGAGATTGTCGCCCATGTGACAACGAGTGAGGCGCTTGGGGCGCACGACTGCCACGTCGCCCGCAAGCTCATTGACCTCAACGTGCCCGAACTCGATCGCGTGGAGTTCGATGTGAAGTGATGCGGAGCATGGGATGGCTCCCGCGCACAGGCGCAAGTCGCGGCGAGGCTCAGACGCGACGCAGGCACATGCAAAAAGCGGGACGTAGTTCACGTCCGCGCCCCGCTCGCTGTTTTATTGCCGTGAATCAGACGTCCGCATCGACATCGCCAGACTCCACCGTAAACGCCGGATCGGTGCTCACAAGATAAAATCGGGTCACCTTAGTATTTCTAATTAGGTAAATCTGCCCTTGATTGCATCGGCGCGATATATACGCAACGTGGACCGTGCCGAATTCTTCGCCGTTTTCCTTCTTTAATACCAGGATATTGGGATCGTCCGTACGCTTAAACTGCCCGTCTGTGCAGATTCCGTCTTTGTCGACCAGTTGCCAACGATGGTTATCCTCTTCAAGAAAGGCCAGGGTTTCCAGACTCGTTTTGTCATCCCGATAGTAACCGTCAACGGCAAACCCTTCGGAAGCGCATTTCTGCATATAGGACGTTTCTCGGCTTATAGCAAACAGCCCTGTAGCGCCCAGGAGCACAGCCAGGCAGACCACTGCAAGGGTTATCGAAATAGCACGGCGGTCCATGTTAGCCCAATCGATAGTTGTTTAACGGAGCGCGAAACATACCTGGAGCCTCTGATATCAGGGGGAACGTCGCCAACAGGCTGGCGACAACTATATGTTCTGATATCAAAACATATGGCTGCCACTCGCGGAGGGGGCATCGGCGAACGGCGTGTTTTCATACTCCATTGGTCAAACCTAAGCGCGGCCCTACAGCTCGTACTTGTACACGCGGTAGATGTACTTTTCGGCTTCCATCTCGTAGGTGGTGATGGGCAGTCCATAGCGATCGTACTCGGCAAAGGTCTTGGCCATGCCCGATGCCACGAGCGTGCTATTCGAACCGCCGACGCGCTGCGCACTGCTCACATAACCCGAGAACGGCACTGCGATCTGGTCCACAAGCTCGTAGGTGCGCGCGGCCTCGTCCACCGTAAAGATGCGCCCAAACGAATGCGTTCCCTTGCTGTAGTCGGTCACCACCGCGGCGCCCAGCTGGCCCCAGTCGAACTTGGGATAGCGCTCGGTCGCACCAAAGTTGTTGTCGTATAGCAGCACCTGGTAGCGACCAATCGCTGCCGTGTCAGAACTCGGCAGATACGTCACGCCGTGCTGGCCTGCATTGAGCGAGAAATCGCCCTGGGCCTGCAATAACTTGTCTTCAAAGCCCGAGCCGGCCCATTGCCACTCCTTTCTATTTCTGGGTCCATCTTCTCACTGTTGGCGGCCGAAAATGATCCGTTTTCCTCCGTCCCCGAGAGGTCATTTTTTAGTACTTGAAGAAACCCTCGCCCGAGCTTTCGCCTAGCTTGCCTTCGTCGAGCATTTTCTTGAGGACGGATGCCATGGCCTTAAAGTTGTAGGGCATCATCATCTTCTTGAGCAGCGGGCTCACCAGGCCCGGGACCTTCTGATACTGCATAACGATGTTGTACGCCGTCTGGATGCCCACGGTGTCGAATACGCGGAACGGACCCTTGGGAGCGCCAGTGCCGCGCGTCCACGCGAGGTCGATGCTCTTGGGGTCGCTGACGCCCGAGACGTACAGGTCCAGGACCGAAAGCAGCCACGGCACCAGCATGGAGTTGAGCAGGTAGCCGTTCTTTTCCTTGTTGACGGGAAGCGCCAGCATGCGAATGTCGTTGGCGAAGTCGACGAGCTCGTCGAAGTAGCGCTTGTCAGTCTGGTCCTGGGCCATGACCTCGGTCATATTGTTCTTCCAGATGGAGTTGGCAAAGTGCAGCGACAGGTACTTCTCGGGGCGGCCAGTGTACTTGGCAAAGGTGCTCGGTAGCAGCGTGGAGGAGTTGGTCACGACGACGGTCTTTTGCGGGAGAACCGGGGCGAGCTTTTTGTAGAAGTCGATCTTTGCCTGGGTGTCCTCGGCCATAGATTCGATGACCAGGTCGGCGTCGGCCACTGCCTTGGCAAGATCGAGCTCCAGCTTGAGTGTGGAGTAGGCACGGTCGACAGCGGCGAGTGCCGCTTCCTTGTCGAAGGGCTGGCCACTATCGGCGATACCGGCGCACCACTCACCCGTGCCGTCCGCCATGCCCTCGATAGCCGCGATGTACTCCTCGCGCACATGATCGATCTTGGGCTGGGTGCGGCCGATGCTGCCCTCGCTGCGCAGCCAAATCGTCACATCGAAGCCACAGTAGGCAGCCTGAAAGGCAATCTGGCTTCCCAGCACGCCGCCACCGGCAACACAAACGGTCTTGTAGCTCATAGGAACGGTCCTCTCTTGCGTAATTCCATAGATGTGTATTTATTCAACCGTAAGGATGACGCGCACTGGGGGTGGGTTCTATAAACGGACGATTTTTTGCCGCGAACGGCTACACCTGTTCATTATCTCGGGGTCCCTGTCCAGTAAAAACGGGTGGCAGCCGCTACGGCTACCACCCGTTTGTCTCATATCTAGCCCATAGCAGACCAGCTACTTCTTAATGCCGCGCCCCAGGCGCTTGGCGACCGATGCAACGGCCTCCTCACTGGCAGATCCGCAGCTCGCACAGCCGTCGTGGGCACGCATCTGACCGGTGACCTCGTCCATCGCGAGCGGCGCCACCTTCTCGAGCTTAAAGCCCTTGCCGGCGCGCATGTTCTCCTTTGCCACGCTGATCATGAGCTTAATACGGTTGAGCTGGTTGACCTCGGATGCACCGGGGTCGTAGTCCACCGCGACGATGTTGCTCTCGGGATGTTGGCGGCGCAGCTCCTTGATCACGGCCTTGCCCACCACGTGGTTGG
Organism: uncultured Collinsella sp.; assembly: GCA_902464495.1. GTDB lineage: Bacteria > Actinomycetota > Coriobacteriia > Coriobacteriales > Coriobacteriaceae > Collinsella. Next base: position 34,794 of record CABQJK010000009.1, read on the forward strand.
GCAGGCACGCGAAGGGCTGCGTGCAGATGATGTTGGGCGCACCGTGGTCAATCAGATCGAGCATCTCAGCCGTGAGCAGCCAGCCCTCGCCCATGTTGTTGCACACCGAAAGCACCGTGCGGGCCTTATCGGCCATGGTGCCGATGCGCTCGGGCGCCTCAAAGCGGCGGGACTTTTCGAGCATCTCCTCCACCGGCGTACGCATCCAGTCCACGAGTTTGATGAGCGCCTGCATACCAGCGCGCGTGGTAGCAGAGCTACCCAGCTCATCCTTCTGCAGCTCGGCGTTGCTCATGGAGTACAGGAAGAAGTCGAGCAGGCCCGGCACCACGGCCTCGCAGTCCTCGCGCTCAATGACATCGACCACGTGGTTGTTGGCCGTGGGATGGAACTTGACCAAGATCTCGCCGACCACGCCCACGCGAGGCTTGGTGCCCTCGCCCACAAGCGGCATGGTGTCGAACGCGCGGATGGCCTCGCGGCACAGCTTGGTGTAGTTGTGGCGGTTGAACTTGGGCGCCAGCTTGCGGGCGCGCGCCATGTACTCCTCGTAGAGCGCATTGGCGGCACCGGGCGTTGCCTCGTACGGGCGGCAGCGGTAGAGCATCTGCATCATCACGTCGCCAAAGAGCACCGCGTAGACTGCCTGCTTAAGCAGCGCCGGCGTAATCTTAAAGCCGGGGTTGTCCTCGCCGAGCGCCACGGCCGAAAGCGAGATCACCGGAATCTCGGGGTGGCCGCTCTCGCGCAGGGCCTTGCGAATGAGCGCGATGTAGTTGGTGGCACGGCAGCCACCGCCGGTCTGGCTGATGACCACGGCCGTCTTGGACAGGTCGTACCGACCGCTCTCGATGGCCTCCATAATCTGGCCCGTCACCAGAATCGACGGATAGCAAATGTCATTGTTCACGTAGCGCAGGCCGGCCTCGACGGCATCGTGATCGGTCGAGGGCAGCAGCTCCAAGTTGTAGCCAGCACCACGGAACACCTCTTTGACCAGGTCAAAGTGGATCGGCGCCATCTGCGGGCACAGGATGGTGTAGCCCTCCTCGCGCATCTGCTCGGTAAAGGGTACCTTGGGCCACGCGGTCGAAGCACTCTCGCGCTGGGCCTCGAACGTGTACTTGCGGCTCGCGAACGCGGGGGCATCCGTGGAGGGCGCCACCGGCGCGGCGTCGCCCTGCTCGTAGGCCTCGCCCACTGCCGTGGCCTCGGCCAAACGCTCGGCCTCCTGGTCCTTAAGCGCGGCCATGAGCGAGCGGATGCGGATGCGCGCGGCACCCAGGTTGGATACCTCGTCGATCTTGAGCACGGTGTAGATCTTGCCGCTGGCTTCCAGAATCTCCTGCACCTGGTCGGTGGTCAGGGCGTCCAGACCACAGCCGAAAGAGTTGAGCTGGATCAGGTCCAGATCGTTGCGCATCGTCACAAAACGAGCGACGGCGTACAGGCGGCTGTGGTACATCCACTGGTCGACGACGCGGATGGGGCGCTCGGGCTTCACGAGATGCGCAAGCGAATCCTCGGTAAAGACCGCAAAGCCAAAGCTCGAGATAAGCTCGGGCAGGGCGTGGTTGATCTCGGGGTCGTTATGGTAAGGACGGCCGGCGAGCACGATGCCGTGGCCGCCGTGGTCCTCGACCCACTTAAGGGCCTCCTCGCCCATGGTCTGGATATCCTCGTGGAAGCGCGCATCGGCCTCAAAGGCAGCATTGACGGCGGCATCGACCTCGGAGCGCGTGATCTTGGGTCCGCGCACGCGACCGCGACCGGCCTCGGCATCGGCCACACGGTCGACGGCGAGCACCTGGTACAGGCGGCGCTTGAGCTCGGTCTTGTCGTGATAGGGCACAAACGGGTACAGGAACTCGATGTTCTGCTCGCGGATCTCGTCGATGTTGAGCGCCAGCGCCGTGGGATAGCTCATGACGATGGGACAGTTATAGCAGTTGCCGGCGGTCGGATCCTCCTTGCGCTCCCAGCGCACGCACGGCATCCAAATGAAGTCGACATCGCGGTCGATAAGGTTCATCACGTGGCCGTGGCTCATCTTGGCCGGATAGCACACGCTCTCGGACGGCATGGACTCGATGCCCGCCTGGTAGGTCTTTTTGCTCGACTGGTCAGACAGCTGCACGCTAAAGCCCAAGCGCGTAAAGAACGCGTGCCAGAAGGGGTAGTTCTCGTACATGTTGAGCGCGCGCGGGATACCCACGGTGCCGCGCGGGGCCTCGTCGGGACTCAGCACCTCGCGGTTAAAGAGCAGCTCGTTTTTCTTTTTGAAGAGGTTGGGGGCCTCAGTCTTCTGCTTTTTGTGGCCGGCGCCCTTCTCGCAGCGGTTGCCGGTGATAAAGCGCCTGCCGCCGCCAAAGTCGTTGACGGTAAGCTGGCAGTTGTTGGAGCAGCGACCGCAGCGGACGTGCTTTTGCGTCACGGTGAGGTGCGCGATGTCCTCGGCCGAAAGGATGGTCGAGATGCCGTCGGCGCCGGCGCGATCGCGGGCGAGCAGGGCCGCACCGTAGGCGCCCATGCAGCCGGCGATGTCGGGACGCACGGCGTGAACGCCGGTGAGCTGCTCAAACGCGCGCAGCGTGGCATCGGACATAAAGGTGCCGCCTTGGACGATCACCTGGCTGCCGATCTCCTTGGGGTCGCGCAGCTTAATGACCTTGAACAGGGCATTCTTGATGACGGAATAAGACAGGCCGGCCGCGATGTCGCCCACCGTGGCGCCTTCCTTTTGCGCCTGCTTGACGCGCGAGTTCATAAAGACCGTGCAGCGGCTGCCCAGGTCGACGGGGGCCTTGGCATGGATGGCGGCATCGGCGAACGCGCGCACGTCCATGTTCATAGAGACGGCGAAGCTCTCGATAAAGCTGCCGCAACCCGACGAGCAGGCCTCGTTGAGCATAATGTGCTCGATGACGCCGTCCTTGACGCGCAGACACTTCATGTCCTGGCCGCCGATGTCCAAGATGAACTCGACGCCGGGCAGGAACGCTTTGGCGCCGCGCAGGTGCGCGACGGTCTCGATCTCGCCGGAGTCAGCCTTGAGGGCCTCGATGAGCAGCGCCTCGCCGTAGCCCGTGGTGGTCACGTGGCCGATGGTGCAGCCGGCGGGGATGTGGTTGTAGAAATCGGCCATGATGACCTTGGCCGTGCCCAGGATGTCGCCGTTGTTGTTACCGTACCAGGTGTGCAACAGCTGGCCGTCCTCGCCCACGAGCGCGGCCTTCATGGTGGTGGAACCGGCGTCGATGCCGATGAACACGCGGCCGGTGTAGCCGTCGAGCTTGCCCTTGGGGACGACTTCCTGGTCGTGGCGACCCTTGAACTCGGCAAAGTCCTCGTCGGTGGCAAAGAGCGGATCCAGACGTTCGACCTCGGCACCCTGTGTGTCACCCAGGGCATCGATAGCCTCAATGAGCTGTGGGAACGTGCTGAGCTTGTTGGACTCGTGCGCCATGGCGGCGCCGCTCGCCACAAACAGGTGAGCGTTTTGGGGCACGATACGGTGTTCCTCGTCCAGGTTGAGCGTGAGGTAGAAGCGGTGGCGCAGCTCGGAGAGATATTGCAGCGGGCCGCCCAGGAAGGCGACGTTACCGCGGATGGGACGGCCGCACGCCAGGCCCGAGATGGTCTGGGTCACGACGGCCTGGAAGATGGAAGCGGCGACGTCCTCGGGGCGGGCGCCCTCGTTGAGCAGCGGTTGCACATCGGTCTTGGCAAAGACGCCGCAGCGACTGGCGATGGGATAGATGGTGGTGGCGTTGGCCGCGAGCTCGTTGAGGCCGCTCGCGTCGGTGTGCAGCAGGGTTGCCATCTGGTCGATGAACGCGCCCGTGCCGCCGGCGCAGGTGCCGTTCATGCGCTGCTCGATGCCGTTATCGAAGTAGATGATCTTGGCGTCCTCGCCGCCCAACTCGATGGCGACATCGGTGGCCGGGATAAGGGTCTCGACGGCACGCTTGCTGGCGATGACCTCCTGGACAAACTCCAGATCGAGCCACTGGGAAAGCAGCAGACCGCCCGAGCCGGTAATGGCGCAGGTCATCTGGGCCGTCGGCAGCACGGTCGCAGCGCCCTCGAACAGGTCGCGGGCGCAGGCACGGACGTCGGTGTGGTGACGCTGGTACTTGGCGTAGACGATCTGGTTGTCGTCGTTGAGCACGGCGAGCTTAACGGTGGTGGAGCCCACGTCGATGCCCAGGTGCAGGTTGCCGCGGGCGGCCTCGGGGTTGAAAATCGCGCCTTCGGGGGCGTGGGCGGCGGCTACGGGCTCAGCGGCGGCTACGGGCTCGCTAGCGACGGACGTCTCCCCTGCCGCGTTCTTGGCCTCGGCAACAGCCTCGACAACTTTCTCGGCAGCAGCGGTCGCGGCCTTCTGCGCGGCGTCCGCCACGGCGGGCGCGGCCTCGCGCGCGGCAGCAACTATACGGTCCTTAATGCCTTCGGCGAGTTTGCTCATTGTCTCTCCTCTTAGTTGTTGGACTCGACGGTTGCGGCGGTGTCGGCCGCGTCCTCGAGCTGCAAGTTCAATAGCTTCATGCCGTATTCCGGCACGTTGATATCGATGGGTTGGCCATACAGGTCACCGGGGCGCACAAAGGCGATAACCGTCATGATGCGCGCCATGGCCTCGGGCGATTCGGAAAGGTCACGCTCAAACCAGCGCTGAATCATGCCGACCTCGGCGCTCACGACGTAGGTGACGTAGTAGTCAAAGAACGTGCCCAGCGCCAGGCCCAAAATGCCCGTCTGCGCACGCGGCACCACAGCCTCACGCGCAGTGTCGATAATCCTTTTAATGAAGGCCTGGTCGCCGCCCGGCCCCAGCAGCGCACCGATTAAGTCGCGGTTGGCCGCAAGATAACGCAGCAGCTCAACCGAACCGGGCGCCGGCTCGAGCTCATCGATGTTGTGATAGAGATCGGGCAGCTGAGCTGCGGTGATGAGCTCAATGCGCTCACGGATCTCGGCCAGCAAGCCGTCCTCGATTTGATTGATAAAGTCGGGGATATCGCGGTAATGCGAATAGAACGTGCGACGCGTAAGGCCAGCACGCTCGGTGAGCGACGCGACATTAATGCGCGAAAGGTCGCCGCTTTCGGCAAGCTCGCTGGCAAGTGCCTGGCGAAGGGCACGCTGCGAGCGAAGGGACCGGCGATCGCATTTCTCGAGCTGGGACAAGCGTCCTCCTTGTTACTCAGCCTGTGCGCTATTGCACAGTGCGAGTATTATTGCACACCGTGTGTATCAACACGTAAAGGCAATAATTGGGATGTGACGAGGGGGCAGTCCCTTTGTCACAACCCGCCTGGCTTTTGGAGCGGCATTACCGATTGTCCAAAATGTCATTCGTGGGTAGAATAGTGTCGACGGCAGCCCAAGTTGTAGCTGGCTGGGCAGCGCCGTTGTTTGCATTAGGGGGTCAACGCCTTAGCGGCGGCGACCCCTCTTTCGTTGCTTCGAGCGTTGCTTGAGTGCCTCGGAAAGTCCGATAAGCGTCGTAAAAAGCGAGACCAATGCGGTCAGGAGCCTCACGAAATCAATCAAATCGGTCATGGGCATCACCTCCCATCAGATGGAGAGCGCTGCCCGGCACATGGAACTGCCGTCAACGATACCGATTCTATCAAAGCGCAGTTAGATATGCGAATGTTTGTTCGCATTTCAGAAGATCGGGGCTCGGGTATGGCGAAGGAGCAGTTCCTTTGCCATACCCGAGCTTGTCGCCGAACTGCCAACTACATTCTTCGAGTTATTCGGCCACGCTACCGGTTTTGTATAAATGCACCGCCGAGATTATCTGAGGGTTTTTGTCCTTATTTGAGCGTATACATGCCCATTTGCGCACTTACGTCACCGAATCAAACACCATTAGAGGCATGAATGTTCCCGAGAGGGCATCTTTAGCCATTTAACGACCTCCGACAGGCCGAATAACTCGAAATTTGTTGGTGGCGAAAGCGTAACAGTCCTATACGCCAAAAGCCGGTATCTCCCATGTGATAAAGGGACAGCCCCTTTGTCACATTATTCGATGATGGTGCGGGAGTTTTGCTTGCGCATGGTGGCGAGCATGTGTTTGGGGACGGCATGGACCATGCAGCTGCCGATGGTCACGCTCGCGGCGGCCTTAGCTGCATCGCTTGCGTTTTTGGTCGCGTAGCTGTGGCGGAAACGCTTGAGCATGGCGATGTCGTTGCCGCCGTCTCCATAGACCGCGACCTCGTCCTCGGCAATACCGTAGTAGCCCGCCAGCCAGGCCACGCTCTCGCCCTTGTTGCATGCCACGTCCGTGATCTCGAACATCACCGGATCGAACGGCGCGTTGACCACGCGGTCCGATCGCTCGGCCAAATATGCCTTAAGGTCACGCTCCAGCTCGGGCGAGGTCACGCGACAATTGATCTTGCATACATCGTGGCGCAGGATGTCACCGATCGACTGGTCGAAATACTGCTCCTCGTGATACCCGCCGCGCGCACGCATGCCGCGCATCACAATACGCTTGATGGGGCTGTCCTTTTTAAAGCCCGCCTGATGCATCTCGAACGAACCGCTCGAAAACATGCCGTCGGGCGTGGAACAATCAAAGCAAATGTCCGGGAACGCCTTGAGCAGTTCCTCAGTGACCTGCGGATCGATGGTCCAAGTCTTGAGCACCTCGCCATGGCTGTCGCGCACGATGGATCCATTGGAGCAGCAGGCATCGAGCGCCAGCCCCGTAAAGCCATGCTCGCCGATCGGCAGCGTCGAGCGCCCGGTCGCGGGAACCACATGCAAGTCAGCCTCGGTCAGCTCGCGGATGGCACGGCGGATGGTCCCATCCGCCTCGTGCAGGGCGTTCAGCAGCGTTCCGTCTAAGTCACTCGCGAACATCTTGATCATGGACATGCCTCTCCTTCGTCTGCCCGATATTGTAGACGAAGGAGAGGCATGTCCAAACAATGCCGTCCCGGCGCGGCGTACCACCGCCTTCACAAATTCACGGTGCCCCAGCGCGTTAAGACAATCGCCGCAATCGATTTTTCAGCCGATAAAACAGAGCCGTCGTCAACGTCAGCACCGCCAACATGGCTGCGAATACAATCGCCGGTGTCCATCGATCATATGCAACCCCGTACGTCAATTGGCCGATAGGTGTTGCGCAGGAAAGGACCATGTAAACGACCGAAAGCACTTTTCCGCAGAGCTCAGTCGGCGCTGCCCGCTGAACAAACGCGGTGATTTCAACCGACGCAATGCTTGCCCACACCATGATCCATGCCGAACCAACCGCAAACACGGTGAACACGCATACATCTGCGCCGAACAGTAGCGTAACAATAATCGGTACGACTCCAAAACAGATCATCGCAACATATCGACATATGCCATTGACAGAAAAACGATGCGGCCAAATGCCGACCAAGCCACTGCCGGCAAGACCACCCAAGCCCATAGCCACCTCAACTATCCCAACGCAGGACGATTGCATGCCGAGATGCTTTGTAACAATAATGGGAGCGCCAATCGTTAGCCCAATCAACGCAAGGTTCAAAACGGCCGCAAGCAAAATCACAGCGACCAATGGTGCATTTTGCAACAGATACCGAATCGACTCCCAAAAATCGTTTCGGTATGTCGTGCGAGTTGCGCCGTCTCCCATCGTTTCAGATGAGGCATTTTGCTTGAGTGCGCCCCCAAACAACAGAGCTGACATCGCAAACGCCATCGACGCGGTTGTGCAAAGAGCATCGATGCCAAAGCACCCATAGACTGCCGTCCCGACCACAGGACCCAAGATATTGCTCACCATGGTCATCTGCGAAACCAATGCAGTGGCCCGCTCAACCTTCTCTTCACCCGCCATGCGCACCGTCTCAATTTGGAGCATTGGCTTTAGCAGCGATTGAACACCATATTGAACACAAAGTATCGCTACTACGACGACCGCAAGAGGCAACGAGCGCTTCATGGGGATAGACAGCAGTGATGCAGTCATCAGAGCAATGCCGAGTGCCACGAGGACCTCGCGATGTCTTCCCCTATCCGCCAAAATTCCGCCAACCGGAGTTGCGAGTACGCCGGGTATGAACGCTATCGCCACGACGACGCCATATAACGTTGACGATCCGCTGTAATCGAACAAGTAAAGTGGATACGCAAAGCACAGCGCCGACAGCATCGAATACGTGCACAGCTGCGCAACCAGAAGTTCCGCGAGCCTGATTGACCGCACTGTTTTTGATTTCAACGAGACGTCGACGTCTCTCAGCCCAGCCATAAGTCCGCCCCAATACATACCGCTAGTATGTATTTATCGACTTGAAAAGGGCAGCCGGAGCTGCCCGTTCAAATCTATTACATACCGTTGGTATCTATATTACCACCCGGCGCGGTCCCATACGTCCCAAATCTGCGCCGTTGTCTGAAGCACTTCTTCCCCCAAATCGAGTCCCACCGCGGCAGCCATCTGCGCCAAACATTGAGCGCGAGCGAGCATTCGATCCTTGGTCTCGAGCGGACGGAACAGCGGCAGCAGCCAAAGATTCGCCAACAACGATACGGCCTCAGCCGCTTCGCGCGGGCATTCGCACGCAATGGAGCCATCGTCGATGCCCTCCTCGATCACTGGCAAGAGATAGCCATCGGCCGACTCGTCGAACGAGCCCTGGTACTGCATCGCCAGTAGACGCGAGCTTTTTACCGGATCTGCTGCAGGACGCATACGTGCCCATAGCTCAATTTGTGGAACGACGGACTCGGGCGCGTACAGTCGCTTGAGTTTTTGGGCTCCGGTCATATTACCGACGCCAAGCATCGAGCGGCGGCGCTCAACAATAGGAGCCATCGCCCGATCAAATGCGGCATTAAAAATATCTTCTTTGCTCTTGAAGTGGTGGTAGATGGCGCCCTTGGTCATGCCATCGAGGCGGTCAACGATATCTTGAATGCTCGTTCCCTCGTAACCCTGCGCGCAGAATAGCTCCAGCGCCACATCGAGAATCTTCGCGACCGTCTCTTCGGGATATTTATTGCGACCCATAATCCGCCCATCCGCAACGCAAGTATTGTGCCTCATGGCAGTATTTTAACGTTGCGGATGGCAGGCGGACGACCCTACACCGCGGAGGGTCCGTGTTCGCCGGTGCGGATGCGGATGACCTCTTCGACCGGCTCGACCCAGATCTTGCCGTCGCCGACGGCGCCGGTGCGCGCGGCGTTGCAGATGATGCCGACAATACCATCGACGTGCTCGTCGGCGCAGATGAGGGTGAACTGTACCTTAGGGATCGTGTTGACGAGCAGCTCGTTGCCGCGCACGTACTCCTTCCAGCCGTGCTGCGCACCGCAGCCCTGCACCTGGTTAATAGTCATGCCGCGAACATCAGCAGCAAACAGCGCGTCTTTAAGAACCTCAAGCTTCTCAGCACGAACGATCGCCGTAATCTTCTTCATAGTGAATTCCTCTCTTCAATAAAAGAAATGAATTGCCATTCAATGCGGCGGGTTTCCCAGGTGCCGCAGATTGGGTTGAAAGAGGAGCGCCGCGTACTTTGGTACGCAAGCGACGGTTTGAAACCCAAGGTGCGGTGCCTGGGGAAGCCGCGCGACGGTTTGAACGGCAAGGTGCGGTGCCTGGGGAAGCCGTCAGTCGAGTCCGGAGAAGGAAGGGTAGGCGCTCTCGCCGTGCTGACTGGCATCCAAGCCCAGCGCCTCGTCGGCCTCGTCCACGCGCAGGCTGCCGTGGAACAGCGCCTTGACCACCGCGGCAATCACCAAATCGAGCACCAACACAATGGCGACCGTCACCACAATACCCAGGATCTGCGAGATGAGCAGCGACACGTCGCCCGTGTAGAACAGGCCACCCTTACCGGTCCACGAGAGCTCCGGCACGCAGAACAGGCCCGTGAGCACGCCGCCCAAGATACCGCCGATACCGTGGCAGCCGAACGCGTCGAGTGCATCGTCGTAGCCGAACCTGGTCTTGAGATGGCTGATGGCCAGGTAACAGACGGGAGAGACGATCAGGCCCATGACCAGCGCCGCCCACGGCTCGACAAAGCCCGCGCCCGGCGTGACCACCACGAGGCCCGCAACCAAACCGGTGCTGGCACCCACCAGCGTGGGGCGACCGGTGTGCACGCGCTCGACGACAAGCCACGAGACCATGCCCGCCGCGCTGGCCGTCACGGTATTGAGGATGGCGAGCGCCGCCACGGCGTCGGCCTTAAACTCGCTGCCGCCGTTGAAGCCAAACCAGCCAAACCAAAGCAGGCCGGCTCCCAGAGCCACAAACGGCACGTTATGCGGACGGTAGCTCACCATGCCAAAACCGCGACGACGGCCGAGCATTAAGCAAAGGATCAGGCCCGTCAGGCCGGACGAAATGTGCACCACGTCGCCGCCAGCAAAGTCGAGTGCGCCGATGATGTCGCCGATAAAGGAGCCATCGCCGCCCCAAACCATGTGAGCGAGCGGCGCATAGACCACGAGCAGCCAAATGCCCAGGAAGGCCGTCATGGCCCCAAACTTAACGCGACCGGCCAGGCTGCCCGTGACGATAGCGGCCGTGATCATGGCAAACGCCATCTGGAAGGCGATGTTGATGATCTGAGGGTAGACGGCACCGTCCGCGGCATTGCCCTCGGCCGCCTGCAGCACCTGGTTGAGTACCGGCAGGCACAGCAGCTGGTCAAGGCCTCCAATAAACGGGTTCGTGCCGTCGCCACCATAGGCCAGCGACCAGCCGGCGACAATCCACAGCACACCAACCAAGCCAATGGCGTCAAAGCACATAAGCATGGTGTTGATGACATTTTTGCGCCTGGACAGGCCGCCATAGAAAAACGCCAGACCCGGTGTCATTAAAAACACGAGCATGGTGCAGATGAGCATAAACGTTGTCGATCCCGTATCGTACATTCGCTCCCCTTTGGTCGCATGGACGTTGTCGGCGCCCATTATGCGGCCGAGGGGCAACTGGTGTAGACCAGATACGGCGTTGTTAAACGCTGCGTTGTCAAATGGAAACGGTGCCGCAATCTTGGAAACGGCGCGGCAACGGACGCGAAACGAACGGGAAACGTGCGAACGAGAAGAGCGCGCTTGGCCTCGTCCCGGCTAGCGGCGGAACAGCTCGCGGGCTCGGTCGCGGAGGTCGGTAGCTCGGATGACGCCCTCGTAGCGATTGATACGCAGACGCGGGAAGGCGTTAAAGAAGCGCAGGTCACGACGGCTGAGCGACACACTCGGCACCGGACGGCTCATGCGCTTGCCGGTACGGAGACGGGTGAGCGACGGACGGGGCACGCTCGGCGCGGCATCGGCCACGCGGCGGGCAGCGAGCGCCAGGCCGCGAGCACCATCCGAGATAAACGTCGGCATCGAAGCCTTCTCGCGCAGGGCATCGAGCGCCGCGTCGCCCAGCTCGGCCAGCCAAGCGTTAACGGCACGGCTACGGATGTGCGTCTGTGCCACCGAGTCAATCGTAGAATCGGGAATACGTTCGAGCATTGAGTCCGAGGCATCGGCAAGCGACTCATTGATGCGGTCGGCAAGGTCGGCCCGGACGCGCTCCAGCTGATCAGACAGACGCCGCCAGCTCGCCAACGAGCACACCGCGTCGACCATCATCGCGACCGCGACGATAAAGGCGGACAGCCGCACAATCAGCACCGGCAGATGGCCAAGCAGCCCCAGCAATGCCGGCTCCACTAAACGGCAAATGCACAACGCACCCAAGCCAAACGCGCAGGCCCAGTACAGACAGATGCGTCCGTGCAGGTTAAACGGCAGGTGCGAGTAATCCCAAAACCGGGCACCCGTCGTTTTTTCCAACAGCACGCCCACGCTATATTCGATCAGGCTGCATACGAGCGCGGCAGCGACAAACTGGCTCGAGGCGTCTGGGATTCCACGCAGCAGCAACCAGCACGCGATGCCGCCCGCACCGTAGATGGGACAACACGGCCCTAGCAAAAAGCCGCTGTTGGCAAAGCGTCCGTGGTTGAGCATGGCGCAGACTGTCGACTCCCATACCCAGCCGCAAAAACCGTAGAAGGCAAACGAGAGTACCAGCGCCGAGAGCGGACAGGCGGCAAGCGTCGCGCCGTCAAATGCCATGTCGATCGCGGTCCCCACCGTCTACCCTCTCCTCTTTTCGTTCGATTCGCTGCTCACGTCATCGTCCGCCCTGTCTTTGCGCGGCAGACGGCCGGCAATCGTCTCGCGCAGCGCGCACCATTTATCCGCCAGGCACACAATCCATGCCTCGCGACACGTCGGCGGCACCGGTACCAGCGGAAACATATGCCGTACGATAATATTCCGCTCGCGCGACGTCAGCTCAAAATCCTCTTCGGCACGCGCCAGGGCAAAAAACGGATGCCGAAAGCCATGCAGTCGATGGCTTGGGTCGGGATCGTGCCAGTCATAGAGAAAGTAATCGTGCAGCAGGGCCCCGCGCAGCAGCGACAAGCGGTCGACGGAGATACCGACGCGGCCCAAGCGCTCGGCAAAGGACAGACTTGCCCGCGCCACCGAGGTCACATGCGTATACACCGTCACATCGCCATGCTGGATAAACTCGCGCGTCAGGTCCAGACGGCCCACCTGTGCCAGTTGACGGGCAGCATGGTCTACTTCGCACGCGATTTTCTCGGCACGAACGGTATCGGACATGCGGCCTCCTTCCGGCGGCGCTCGGCGGCAAGCCACAGCCTGCACGCAATGAATAAAATCATCATGGAACTTATCAGTATGGCATCGGACAAAACGTTTTGCCCCACCAGTTGGCGAATTACCGCGCCGCCGTCACATATCAAACGCCAAAATGTGCGAGACTGTCTTGTGCAATTGTGCCGGCCGAGGGAGCGCCGGCGCTCGATTCGCATGGAGTAACCCACAACGATGCTGCTTACGCAAACGACAACGCCCGAGGACGTCAAGGCTCTTAATCTCGCCGAGCTCCCGCAGCTCTGCGGCGAGATCCGCCACGCCATCCTCGAAAGCTCCGCCGCTGTCGGCGGACACGTTGCCCCCAACTTGGGCGTCGTTGAGCTCACGGTCGCGCTCCATCGCGTGTTTAACTCCCCCACCGACAAAATTGTTTTTGACGTTTCGCACCAGACCTACGCCCACAAGGCGCTGACCGGGCGCGCGTACACCTATATCGATCCGGAGCGTTATGGTGAGGCTTCTGGCTTTGCCAATCCCGACGAGTCCGAGCACGACCTGTTCGCCATGGGCCACACCTCCACATCGGTGAGCTTGGGCTGCGGCTTGGCACACGCCCGTGATCTGGCGGGCGACAGCTACAACGTCATTACCATCATTGGCGACGGTTCGCTTTCGGGCGGTCTGGCGTTTGAGGGCTTCAACAACGCCGCCGATCTCGACAGCAACCTGATCATCATCGTCAATGACAACGACCAGTCCATCGCCGAAAACCACGGTGGCCTGTATCGCAATCTGGCCGAGCTGCGCGCCAGCAACGGCACCTGCGAGCGCAACGTTTTCCGCGCGATGGGACTCGACTACCGCTATCTGGACGCCGGCAACGATGTGTTGGCCCTGGTCGACGCGCTGCAGGAGCTGCGCAATATCGATCATCCCATCGTACTGCACGTCTCCACCGCCAAGGGCAAGGGCTTTGAGCCGGCCCAGAGCGACCCCGAGCGCTGGCACCACGTGGGTCCGTTTGACATGGCGACTGGGCGCAAGCTCTGCCCGGGCCATCCGAGCGAACCTGCGCCGCGCACCTATGCCGACATTACGGGCGAGGCGCTCAGCGCCGCCATCGAGCACGATCCGCAGGTCGTGGGCATCACGGCAGCCACGCCCTACATCATGGGCTTTACACCCGAGCTTCGCGCCGCGGCAGGCAAGCAGTTTGTTGACGTGGGCATTGCCGAGGAGCACGCCGTGACCTTTGCCACCGCGCTTGCGCACTCGGGCGCCAAGCCAGTCTTTGGTGTGTACGGCACGTTTTTGCAGCGCGCCTACGACGAGCTGTGGCACGACCTGTGCCTCAACGATGCCCCGGCGACGATCCTAGTGTTTGGCGCATCAATCTTTGGCACTACGTCCGAGACGCACCTTTCGTTCTTTGATATTTCCATGCTGGGCGGTCTTCCCAACATGCACTACTTGGCACCGGCCTGCATGGAGGAATTTCTGTCCATGCTGAGCTGGTCGCTCGACCACCGCGAGCATCCCGTAGCGATCCGTGTACCGGGCATTGGCCTGGTAAGCCGCCCCGATCTGGCGCCTGCCGAGGACACCGACTACAGCGCCGTTCGCTACAACGTGGTGCGCCAGGGTCGCGACGTAGCAGTGCTCGCGCTCGGCGATTTCTTTGAGCTGGGCGAGCGCGTGGCAAATCGCTTGGCTGCCGAGTACGGCATCGAGGCCACGCTCGTCAACCCGCGCTATGCAACTGAGCTCGACCGTGAGTTCCTCGACAGCCTTGCCGCCGAGCATCGCGTTGTCGTCACCCTCGAGGACGGCATCTTGAACGGCGGCTGGGGCGAGCGCGTCGCGTGCTATCTGGCATGCACGCCGTTGCGCACGCGCACCTTCGGCATCGCCAAGGGATTCCCCGACCGCTACGACCCCAACGAGCTGCTCGCTCAGAACGGCATGACGGTCGAGACCATGGCCGCCGAGGCCGTAAGGCTACTAAACAAGTAGAAAAACCTCCGCAAGGGAAGCACCCCTGCGGAGGTTTATATTTTCGCGACGCGATTATCTCGATCTGTAACATCTATGGCCCGAATTCCCGTCTAACTGTTACAGATTGAGACATTCGAATTCCCCTGAAGAGAAAATCTCAATCTGTAACAGTTACTCGGCAAAAATGGCTGCAGATGTTACAGATTGAGACAAAGCAGCAAGGTAGTTAGCGGTAGCTTTGTTTGAGGATCTCGACGACGTCGGGGTCGGTTAGGGCGATGGGATCGTGGCCGAACAAGGCGCCGTTGGTCGTTAAGGCATTGTGCGCGATGGCGGGCAGCTCATCGGCGGTAATCCCCCACTCGCTCATGGCAAGGTCGGCCACGTGGCAGGCTTCCATCAGGCGCATGAGCTCAGCGACAAAAGCGTGCGGGTCGCTTGCCTCGGCATTACCCATCAGGCGTGCCATGTCGATATAGCGCTCGGGCGCGGCACCGTGATCGATCATCCACGTGTGGTAGGCGCGCGCGATCATGATGAGGCCGGCGCCGTGCGGCAGGTCGTGATGATGTGCACTCATACCGTGCTCAAGGCCGTGGCATCCCGCGCAGCCCGAGCACACCATGGCATAGCCGCCGAGCGTGTTGGCAAAAGCGAGCTCGGCACGCGCATCCAGATCATCGCCGCTGTTCACGCACGCAGCCAGCGAAGCCGCGGCGCGTCGAATACCCTCGCGGCAAACCATGTCACCCATGGGCGTGTTGGTATTGGCGATATAGCACTCAACGTTGTGGAACAGGGCATCGAATCCCTGGTAGGCCGTCAGGCGCGCCGGAACGCTCACCATAAGCTCGGGATCGACGACCGAAAGCACCGGGAACAGGCGCGGGTCGCCCAAGCGCAGCTTCTCGTCATTCTCCTCACAGGAGATCACGCCGCCCGCGTCGGCCTCCGAACCGGTGCCGGCCGTCGTGGTCACGCACACCAGTGGCAGCGGATCGTTGGGGATAGGCAGCCCAAGCGCGGTGCCGCCGTTCACAAAGTCCCAGATATCACCGGGACACTTGTTGCCCTCGGCGTCCGTGTGCGGGTTTGCCGCCACCGCGCAGATGCCCTTGCTGCCGTCCATGACCGAGCCGCCGCCGAGCGCCAGCACAAAGTCGCAGCCATGGGTGCGCGCCATCCAGCCACCTGCGTTGACGGTCTCGCGCAGCGGGTTGGGCTCAATACGGTCGAACAGCTCGTGTTCCACGCCAGCACGGTCGAGCTCGGCCTCCACGCGCTGCAGATATCCAAAGCGCTTGACCGAGTTGCCGCCCGTTGTGACGATGAGCGCCTTGGCGCCGGGGAGCTTCTGTGCGCCCAGCTCGCTCAGTTTGCCCGCGCCAAACAACACCTTGGTCGGCGCGAAAAATGTATAGCCGTTCATGCAACGATCTCCTCACGTATATATATCGTGTTGCCGCCATTATAACGACCGCCGCGAGCGACCACGCCGTCCGCGAAACGCCGTCTCAGCAGCAATAACCGACGTTTTCCCAGATAAAACCTACCAAAATAGACCTGTCCCTTTTTGGTAGGTAGAATAACCTATAAGACAAGTATGTTTCTGAGTTATTTCGTGTTGACCCATTTGAGCGGGATGGGGTATAACTCTACTCAACCGCTAGGGATTTTATTGAGAAAGGTGTTCTACCATGAGCAAGAACCTCTCCCAGCAGGTCGTTCTCGACCGCCGCGGCTTTGTCGCCGCCACCTTCGCAACCGTCGCCGGCCTTGGTCTTGCCGGCTGCTCTGACACCAGCGCCGAGGCTGACAAGGGTTCCGCCGCTGGCTCCTCCAAGAGCTCCGAAGATACCGAGGCTTCCACCACGCTCGACGCCAAGGCATTCGACAAGCTCGTCGACAACGGCCCCAAGGCCGATGACGATATCATCGCCGCCAGCACCTGGGCCACGGCCGTCAAGGACGCCGGCGTCTTTAAGATCGGTGGCGTTCAGACCTCCACGCTCTTCTCCCTCCTCAACGAGAAAGACGGTCAGACCCGTGGCTTCGATGCCGGCATCGCGCAGCTCCTGTCCAACTACATTCTGGGCGAGAACAAGATCGAGATCACCCAGGTGACCTCGGACACGCGCGAGTCCGTCCTGCAGAACGGCCAGGTCGACGCTGTCTTTGCCACCTACACCATCACCGACGAGCGCAAGAAGCTCGTCTCCTTCGCCGGCCCCTACTACTACACCCAGCAGGCTATCCTGGTGCTCGCCGATAACGACGACATCAAGGGCGTCGACGACCTAGCCGATAAGAACGTCGCCGTCCAGTCCGGCTCCAACGGCCCCGCCATCCTGGAGGAGTTCGCCCCCAAGGCCAGCCAGCAGGAGTTCAAGACCGACGAGGAGGCACGTCAGGCACTCCAGCAGGGCCGCGTCGATGCCTACGTCATCGACAACAACATGCAGCAGAGCGCCCTGGTCCGCGAGCCCGGCAAGTACAAGATTGCCGGCAAGCCCTTCGGCAGCAAGGAGCCCTACGGCATCGGCCTGCCGCTCGATTCCGACGGTGTCGCCTTTGTCAACGACTTCCTTAAGAAGATCGAGGATGACGGCACCTGGACCGAGCTGTGGCAGATCTGCATTGGCGACCGTACGGGCGACACCAATGTTCCCGAGCTGCCCGAGATCGGCGCCTAGGCAGCGAGCCTAGTAACGGCCGCTACGAAACCATACGGAAACGCACGATGCGCTTTATTGCGCTAAACTGTTTCCTCACTGAGTTGTCGGGGCTTCCGTACACACGGGAGCCCCTTTCCTTACCGGCGGGAGGTCCGCATGAGTCTCTCCGAGCTCTGGTCGCTCTATGGCCAGAACTATATCGACGCGCTGCTAGCAACCTGGGGCATGACGCTTGAGTCGTTTGCCATCGCCATGGTGCTGGCCGTCGCCGTCACCGTGATGCGCGTGTCGCCGCTCAAGCCGCTGCGCGTCTTTGGCGACCTGTATGTCCAGGTCTTCCGTAACATCCCCGGCATCGCGCTGCTTATCATCGTCGTCTATGCGCTGCCACCGCTCAAGGTCGTTCTGCCCTACCGCACCTGCGTCATCGTCGCCACGGTGCTGCTGGGCTCTGCCTTTGGATCCGAAAACTTTATGAGCGGCATCAACACCGTCGGCGTCGGCCAGGTCGAGGCTGCCCGCTCACTCGGCATGAGCTTCAACCGTATCCTCGCCAAGATCGTGATTCCGCAGGCGCTGCGCTCGAGCGTGCTGCCCATGACCAACCTCTTTATCGCCGTCATGCTCACCACCGCGCTCGGCAGTCAGGTACCGCTTAAACCGCAGGAGCTCACCGGCGTGGTGAGCTACATCAACACGCGCTCGCTCGGCGGCGTCGCCGCGTTCTTTATCTCGGCGCTTGGCTACCTGGGCACGGCCTTTGTGGTGAGCCACATTGGCAACTATATCGATAAGAAGGTGATGATCCTCCGATGAGCAAGCACTCCACCTCCGCGCTCACCATGCGCGATGCGCTCTACGAGGCTCCCGGCCCCAAGATGCGCGCCAAGATTCGCGTCGGCACCACCATCTCACTTGTTGCCGTGGCCGCGCTCATCGCTCTGGTACTGCAGCGCTTTTATGTGACCGGCCAGCTTTCGGTCCATTACTGGTACTTCTTTACGCACCTCACCACCTGGAAGTTCCTGCTTGCCGGTTTTGAGGGCACGGTAAAGGTCGCACTCACCGCAGGCGCCATCGCGTTGGTGCTGGGCCTCGCCCTTATGCTCGGCCGCACGAGCGACATCAAGCCGCTACAGCTGGTCTGCCGCGTGCTCACCGACTTCTTCCGCGGCGTACCGAGCCTGCTGTTCATCTACTTCTTCTTTTTGGTGCTGCCCCAGTACAAGATCGCGCTGCCGTCGTTTTGGATGCTCACGCTGCCCGTCGCCCTCGCCGCAGCCGGCGTACTGGCCGAGATCTTCCGCGCCGGCGTCAACGCCGTACCGCGCGGCCAGGTCGAGGCAGCCCAGGCGCTCGGCCTCTCCAAGGCCAAAATCACCTTTAAAATCGTGCTGCCCCAGGCGATTCGGTTTATCATCCCGTCGCTGATCTCGCAGCTCGTAGTCGTGGTCAAGGACACCACCGTCGCCTACGTGGTGAGCTACCCCGACCTGATGCAAAATGCCCGCGTGCTCATTACCAACTACGACGCCCTCGTGTCGGTCTACCTGGTGATCGCGGTCATCTACATCCTCATCAATGTCGCGATTAACAAGGCCGCCGTCTACGTTTCGCACAAGACCGGCGCGACCATCATCCGCTAACGATTTACGATTTCTAGGAATAAGGAGCCGAGCATTATGGCACAGAGCACTTCCGCTTCCGGCAACCAGCCGCTGATCGAGCTCAAGCATGTCGATAAGCACTACGGCGATCTGCATGTCCTCAATGACATCAACCTCTCGGTCGACCGCGGCGAGGTCGTTGTCGTGATTGGCCCCTCGGGTTCGGGCAAGTCGACCATGTGCCGTACCATCAACCGCCTGGAGACTATCGACTCGGGTGAGATCCTCATCGAGGGCCAGCCCTTGCCGCAAGAAGGCAAAGATCTTGCCCGCATGCGCGCCGAGCTGGGCATGGTGTTTCAGCAGTTCAACCTGTTCGCGCACATGACCGTGCTGCAGAACGTCATGCTGGGTCCGGTCGACGTGCTGGGCGTGTCCAAGGACGAGGCTCGCGAGCGCGCCATGGACCTCCTGAGCCGCGTGGGCGTGGCTGAGCAGGCCGATAAGGTGCCCGCACAGCTCTCGGGCGGCCAGCAGCAGCGCGTGGCCATCGCTCGCTCGCTTGCCATGCAGCCCAAGGCCATGCTTTTTGATGAGCCTACGAGCGCCCTTGACCCCGAGATGATCAATGAGGTGCTCGAGGTCATGGTTCGTCTGGCCCAGCAGGGCATGACGATGATCGTGATTACGCACGAGATGAACTTTGCCCGCCGCGTAGCCGACCGCGTCGTATTTATGGCCGATGGTCAGATCGTGGAGACCGGCACGCCCGACGAGTTCTTCGACCATCCCCAGACCAAGCGCGCCCAGGACTTCCTCAACTCCATCAAGGGCCACTAACCAGCCGTGCGCTCGCCCGCTTGCCATGACCATCCGGATTCGAAAGTTACACCTATGATCGGAACTCGCACTTCATCGTCCTATACCCCGCATGTTGACGTCGCCCCCGCCGACCGTCCGCTTATCCTCGTCGCGCCGCGCTGGGAAGAGGCGAAGCCGTTTTTGAGCGAGACGCTCTCCCCCAACGAGGAGATCGCCAGCGTCTTTGTCGATGCCATCCTTGCCGCCGGCGGCCTGCCGCTGCAGATGTCCATCACCGAGGATATCGAGGTCATCCGTCATTACGTGGACATCGCCGACGGCGTCGCCATCCCCGGCGGCCCGGACGTCAACCCAAAGCGCTGGGGCGACGAGCGCCCTTACGACCCTACGCTCTGCTGCGAGATCCGCGATCGCTTTGAGTTCAAGCTGGTCAACGAGGTGCTCCGCGCCAAAAAACCGCTCTTTACCACCTGCCGCGGCACGCAGCTGTTAAACGTCGCCACCGGTGGCACCCTGTGCATGGACGTGCCGAGCCTGGGTGCGCGTGAGGGTCGCACGCAGTGGCGTCACACCCACGTGCTCAACGATCCCGTGCACCCCGTCGAGGTCGTACCGGGCTCGCTGCTGGAGCGCGCACTCGGCGGGCACAAGCTCATCCAGACCAACTCGGCGCACCATTGCTGCGTCGATCGCTTGGGCAAGCATACGCGCCTGGTCGCCCAGGCAACCGACGGCGTGCCCGAGTGCATCGAGGTCGAGGGCCAGCCCTTCTGCCTGGGCGTGCAATGGCACCCCGAGTACACCTGGCAGACGCTCGAGACCGACTTTAACCTGTGGAAGTCGTTTGTCGAGGCAGCGGCTAAGGTTAAGCAAGCCCGCTAGCTCGCGAACCACACAGGCTTAAACCTTCCATGCCAGGGGGGGGGCGGACACCAGCTACAGTGCCCGCCCCCCCTGTATTTGGTATGCTCGGTATAATCATCCCTCGCAAAAAGTCAAAGAAATCTCGACCGCAATTGGTCGACGGTAAAGCAAATGGCAAGAACGCTTGCTACGTTAATCAGGCAGTCAATTAAAATCGAGGTGCATTGACCAATCCCCAACGGGGTCACGCCGCAAATCCACATGAGCATCGAGGCTGGAAGCGGAAGCATGGAATTGGCTCCGACCTGTATGTAGATCGTTACGACGTTGACAAGCAACAGCATGCCAATCGGACCGAAGCCGGATCCAAAGTAGGAAACAACGATCACGCAAGAGACCACGTATGCAAGGCAGGCAACAGCTGCAAGAACAAGTCGATAGCAAAATACATGCAGGTTGAGATGCTGTTGAGCATCCAAAACGATTGCACAGTTAAGACAGTACAAAACGACACTCGTCAGGATAAACGCGCCCAAAAGGGCGAAAGAAGACAGTATCGCTCGCGCAACGATAGCGCACGCCCGCTTCCCTCCCCGAGCCTCCGACAGCCCCCACGGTTCCTCGACAAAGCCCGAACTGACAAAGCGCGGCACAATACAAGCCGCGATGAACGGAAAGAACAATGCATGAGCCAACGGGGCTACGTTGAACAGCAGACCGCGAAAAACCTCTGCATTACCAAATAGAAGGACATCCTCCGCCGATAGCCGAAGCGTCGGGTCTGGGAAGAAGCCCAAGAAACTGTTCTCACGGAGGCTGCAGAACCACATCGGGAAAGAATTAAGCTGCAATACCACCATGCACGCATAAATTACCGGGATTAAGGCGTACGTCCATTTACTCACGTGCTTCAATTCTGAATGGAGGAATCTTTTAATCTGACGAGCCATTGAGCACACCCCCAGCACGAAAGCTCAAGAGAGCGTAAATCAATACCGATAGACAGCTGGCTGCCACGCCATATCCCAGAAGCGTCAGCTGCCCCATATCGCTATACCCAAGGGCACATCCGACTCCAAGGTACGGCCCCGGAAGGAAGAAGATCCATCGCAAGGATGGTATAGGTGCCTGAAGGAAGGCTCCGTAGAGCGTCAAGCTCATGACAAATCCAACTATCACCACGGCCCCGCTCAATACAGCGCTGCCCGTTATCCGATAGATGGTCACCGTCTCCAGCGCAACCGATATCACCAATACGGCGTTGACTATCATTGCAGGCAAAAATGCAGCCAGCATGCCATGCGCGTAGCTATGCCCTCCACGTATTATGGCTATTGCAAACAGAAGAAAGCAAAGCGCACTATATGCTGCGCCAATTATTAAAGCAGACGAAAGCGCATGAGCTAGAGCCCCATAAAAGCGGGTAAGACCTCTTGCTGAAGAAATTCGGTATCCCTCTTCATAGCCGCGCTCCTGTAAAATCGCCAGGCAAACGATGAGCGGAACGAACAGAGAGGTGCCGGCAAAAGCACTGCGCACAAGGGACTCATCGGGTGCAGAAGGATCGATTACATTCCAGACGAAACCAATATCCTCCCCAAAAACGCTATTGCCAAAGGCGAGCAACGTTGTTCCGTTTTTTAGAAAGACACCGAAGAGAAGGCCGAACGCCAGCATAAGCGCAAGACCAAGCTTCGCCGGAAACATCCTGTACAAACGCATCATATCTGCCTTTATGGGATGGATCGCCCGCTTCATAGCGAGACCGCCTTCATCAAGCGCCTGTAATACTCTTTTAAGGACGACGCCTCATCCCTTATGACGTCCATCGATTCCTTTTTTAGCAGTTCGCCGTCATGAATAAACAGGCAGCTTGTTGCAACCGATGCCAACTCATCCAAATCATGACTAGAGATGAGCATGGTCTTACCCTGCTCTCGATTCAATCGACCGATAAGGGCCCATATACTCTCGATGCCCAACGGATCCAATCCATTTGCCGGCTCATCGAAAATTAGTACGTCGGTGCCGCCCAACAAAGCCGTAGCTATATCCAGTCTCCGTTTCATTCCCAAAGAAAAACTGCTCACGCTCTTTTTCTCATCGACGTCCAGCCCGACTAGGCCCAAGACGCGAGGAACCTCGCGTTTCTCATCGAGCCCCCATTCCGCACATCGGATTTGAAGATTCTCAACCGCACTAAGGGATTGGTATGCTCCGCTGGAATCTGGCACATAGCCGACAC
Organism: uncultured Collinsella sp.; assembly: GCA_902464495.1. GTDB lineage: Bacteria > Actinomycetota > Coriobacteriia > Coriobacteriales > Coriobacteriaceae > Collinsella. Next base: position 57,674 of record CABQJK010000009.1, read on the forward strand.
GCGTCCGCATCAGGCTCAGCTCTTTTTTCGACTTGCCTCCAAAGAGCTCCACGCTCCCCGACGATGGCTCACAGAGGCCCAATACGATTTTAATAAGCGTGCTTTTGCCCGCCCCGTTTGCACCAACAAGGGCGCAGAGCTCAGACTGATGTACCTCGAAGGAAACGTCATGCAAAACGCGGCGCCTCCCATAGCGCTTTGACACCCTTGATAGCCTTATCGTTGATACGTTCATTGGCCTCCCGTTCCGCTTGATAGCAAAACCGCTCATATCGTTCCTTCTTTACTTTATCGTTTTCCATAGTTGTTATTGTTTTTCGATAACTCATATTTGTCAAGATAATCTAAAAGAAAGAACCCGTGTTAGACACGGGTCCCTTCACGCTGATATTTCGTTTTAGTTGTTCGTCTTAAGCTACTCGTCGCTCAAATCGACAGCAAAGACTGATGTCGGAAGCGACGCCTCATTGCCTCCGCCATCCCGCATCTGTCTCACGACATTTTTTGCGCGCTCGACAATAAGCTCCTCAAGCTCTTTCTCGCTCACGCGCCGAATAATATCTCCCGGTTGACAATCAAGCTCATCACAGATATCGAGAAGCGTCTTTAGGCGAATAGCTTTTATCTTTCCGTTTCTAAGCTTTGAAATATTAGCCGGAGTATGCCCCGTCGCCCGAATCAGATCAGCGCTGGTCTTTCCGGTCTTAAGCAGCTGCGTCTCAAGCTCGATGATGAGATAGCTCATGTTTCCTCCTACACAAGCTCGTCAGACTGCTCTTGGAGCAGCAAGGCATAACTCCAAATCGCCGAGATAAACAGACAGACAACTGCGCCGATAAACGACCCCGCATCAAAGGTAGCGCCTTGGCAAATCTCAATAACAAAGGAATGAGGCACGATGTAAAGCTCCAGTCCGCCAATGGTGAGATTGACCGATCCATAGGCACCAACAAGCGAAACCGCGGCGTTAACAGCAAAGGCAAGCGCGAGAACACGGATAAGCCGCACATGCGTCTTGGTAAAGGGCGAGACGCCCCGAGAGATGTTACGGCTGATCCCGCACAAAACGACAAGCGAAATACCCACGACGAGCGCCAGGCACAGTCCGCTTGGGATAACGATGCACCCGCCATCGAGAAGCGTCACGACACCGAAAGAATCGACAGAAGCAACGTTTGTAACCGCATACCAGATCACGTAAACAACCAACGCGGCAAAAGCGACGAGCATTCCCGCAAAAACGACCGCCATGCAAAAGCCAAGCTTCCTTACAGTCTCGCCCGCCTTGGCCATACGCTGAACGCTGTTGGACATACACTCACCCTCATCGAATCTATCGTTATTCGAACAGTTTATCGAACAACGATATGGATTGCATGCGGTAAGCCCCGCCAGTGCGCATAGGCCATTCACTAATCAGAAGGGGTGAGAGTGGATTTTTGGACACGTATCGAACGAGCGTGGATAATCTCCCACTTTGAGGCCGCCACCGGGCCTAAAACGGGAGATTATCCACGCTCATAGTCATTGGGGACGCCCTTTTATGTCTACATCAACGGACTCTGGGCGGCACAAGGCCTGCAAGCCCTTACTCAGCCGCCTCGCGCAGGGCCGACATCGTTACCGCATACTGCTGCCGTAGCGCATGTATCCCATCACGGGCGCCGTCAACGGTATCGGCATTACGCAACGCCTCGGTCACCACAACCGCCGGCTCGTACAGATTGTCGAACCCCAGGTTCTGGCTCACGCCCTTGAGTGTATGCACGGCCATAAACGCACTCTCGGCGTCTCCTGCCGCCATAGCGGCCTCGAACTTGTCCATGCTCTCGTCATCCAGGAACTTAAGGGCAAAGCGGGCGAGCATCTCCTCGCCCATCAGCCGAACGGATGCGCCATCGTAATCGGCGCCGATCTTCTCATACGCTTCACGCATGGAAATCATGGAATGAAACTCCTTCGATCAAACTAAATCGTGGGAAACGCGACGACGTCGGCAGGGCGTGCCAGCGTTTCGGCAATACGGTCCTGCACCTCGAGCAGGCAGTCGAGCAGTAGCGGGTTAAACTCACCGCACTTGCCGTCCAGAATCATCTGAATCGCTTCCTGGTGCGGGATGGCGTCCTTGTACACGCGCACGCTCGTGAGCGCATCGTATACGTCGGCCACCGAGACCACCTGCGCGGCAATGGGAATGTCGTCGCCCTTAAGGCCGTCGGGATAGCCCTTGCCGTCCCAACGCTCGTGGTGCCAGCGCGCGATCTGGTATGCGTACTCCAACAAGGAATTGCCGGCATGCTGACGGCCCAACTCAAGCAGCATATCTGCGCCGAGGGTGGTGTGGGTCTTCATAATCTCGAACTCCTCGGACGTCAGGCGTCCGGGCTTGTTGAGAATCGCATCGTCGATTGACATCTTGCCGATATCGTGCAGCGCCGAGGCCATAGCGATCGTGGAACGCTGCTCGTTGTCGAGCGGAAACTTGTCGCTGCGATGCACCAGGCAGCCCAACAGCAGCTCGGTCAGCTTTTCGATATGCGTGACGTGCAGGCCGCTCTCGCCGTTGCGGAGCTCCATGACGCCGGCCATAATATCGATCAGCATGCGGCTGTTCTTGACGCGCTCGTTGTACTGCTGAGACAGCAAGCTCGTCAGGCGACGCTGCTTGGCATACAGGCGGATGGTGTTACTCACGCGGCGGCGCACGACGCGCGCATTAAACGGACGGTTGATGTAATCCGATGCACCCAGCTCGTAGGCGCGCAGCACCACGTCGTCGGAATCTTCGCTCGAAATCATAATGACGGGCAGGTTATCGGCGGCAGATCGACGTGACAGATCGCCCAGCACCTCAAAGCCGTTCATGCCCGGCATGATGATGTCGAGCAGCACAAGCGATAGCTCATCGCCGTAGCGGTCGACCATATCGAGCGCCGCGCGGCCGTTGTCAGCCTCCAGGACGTGATACTCGTCCTTGAGCATCTCGTTGAGGATGACACGGTTCATCTCGGAGTCATCGACAATAAGGATCGAGGGCTTTTGGCTTTGGAAAGTCGCGATTGCGTCGTTGTCGGTCACGACCGTACCGGGCTTTGCCTTGGCGTGGCTCAAAAGCTGAACCGCGCGGCTTACGCCCTCATCGACCGTCTCGCCGTTAATGCGAACGCCGCCCACACACGCTGACAAGCTGACGCGCTCATGGCCCGGGACGATCGTGGCATGAACGGCATCGGATACATGGCGCAGGCGACGCGCAAAGTCATCGGAGGGGATATTGGGCATGACGGCCACGAACTTGTCGCAGCCAAGGCGCACAAGCTCGTCAGTCGAGCGAATGCTGCCGCGAATGGCCGCCGCCACAGCACCGAGCGCAAGGTCGCCGGCATGACGACCACAGGTATCGTTGAAGACCCTAAAATCATCGAGGTCGATCATCGCAACGCCGGCATTCATGCGGGCACTACGAAGCTTTTCCTCGTAATATCGACGATTATGCACGCTCGTCAGCACATCGGTGTAGACAAGGTCCTCTTCTGCGGCCTCTTGTTCATCGATAGGGCGCACCATCAGCAAAACGTGAGGCTCGCCCTCGACCGTCAAAGAGCGCACACGGGCACGGTACTCAACGCCGTCGCTGAGCAGCCGCTCCGATATCTCATCGGAGCTTGCCATGGCCTCAAGACTTGACTGGCGCAGGCAAGGGCACCGATCGCCAGCGAGCAGGCAGTTGCGGTCACTCTTGACCTGATCGGCCGACAGCAAACGCACCACGGGGTAGGTCTTCGCGACACGGGCGACCTCGGCGGCAGCCTCCTCGTCGGTTAGATTGGCCTCGTGATTATTGAGCATATGGGGCCCTTTCGATAGTTTCGCATGGTAGCGGTGGGTTCCAAATGCTACAAGGGTAACACCTTGTCGATGCAGGTAAGTACGTGAATGCTGCTACATTTTTATGAGTTGGCAGACGGCGCGATTGAAACCGCAGACGTGAGGTTTTGAGCACATTTGTTAATACGGCCGAAACGTTTGCGGATGCTAGAGCCCCAGGATGCCACGGACAGCCCGGGCAGCCGCTGCCGGGCGATCGCGCAGACCGTTATGCGCGCCCGGGATCGTCACGAGAAGACAATCGAGATATTCGGCAGCCGCTCGCGTACCAGCCTCGCGGGGCGTGCCAATCGAGAGCTCGCCCAGGAGCACGGCGGCCACCGTTTTTGACGCGCGAACGCTATCCCAATCGGGAACGCAGGTCATAGTAATCCCGTATTCGTTTGCCATGAAACTGCGGCCGTTGCGCAGGGCATGCTTGGCTTCTGCCTCGGTTAACTTGGGGGCCTCGGGGTCCGAATCGCCGATGGCGCCCAGGAAGGCCCGTAATGCCCTGGAGACCTTTCCCGCGGCGATCATCTCGAGCAAAACCGGGGCCGCGCCCAGGCCGGCACCCTCATCCGTCACGGCGGGTTCATGCAGAATCGCACGCGAGATTATGTCGGGGTTTGCACGGAGAAGCTCCAGGGTCACCAGCGTACCGGCACTGTGCGCGAGCACGTTTGCCGGAGCGCCAATATGCTCGATAACGGCCTGCAGGTCGGCGGCCTGGGCGGCGAGGTCGTAGCGTCCGTCTACAGCGTCGCCGCTCTCGCCGCAACCGCGGCGGTCGTAGGTAATTACGCGATAGTCGCGGCTGAGCTCGCGGCCGATGCCGTCAAAAAAGACACCGTCGACGCAGGCACCGTGCACGCATACCAGAGCAGGCGCATCGGACGGCACGTCCGGGCCGGCATACTCGCGACAGGCAATCGCGGTGCCCGCATTCTCAACCGTAAAATCCATGTTGTGGTCCTATCGTCAACGCTGTCCGGCCGCGTCAAGGTGTGGCTTGGCTGTTTTGGCGTCATTTGTACAGAAACGAACGCGTTTACTCTACCCGTCTGGCGCCCTTTACTTGCAGCACAATTAGTCAATCAGCCATTTCCAAGCAGGAACCACTCGAATGATTCCCGATTGGGTTTCAATCGCATCTTCGGTATCCATTGTTACGATAGCCGATTCATCGATGCCGTATTTGGACATGGCCGCCGTAAGGGCTGACACCTCACGCTGCAGCGTCTTGGGATTCGTTATCTCCGTGCTCACCTGAATCAACTGATACGCATCACCGAGTAGGGCATCCCCCATCACAAAATCGATCTCATGAGATTTCTTCTCGTGCTCAAACGTCAGTCGGGCAAGAGAGCCCGTGCGCGCGACCGGTGCTAGACGACGGAGCCTATTGAACACCGCTGTCTCCAGCCGCTGGCCCACTTCCTTGCTTGCCGCTTTTGAGAACGCAGCAAACATTCCCGGATCGACCGAATAAACCTTTGAGCTAGAACGAGGGTTATCGGCAAGCGCTCGGTTCAAATCACCCAAAGAAAAGACTAAATAAGCCTCCTCGTAATACGACAGCAGGCTTGACAGCGTCTCTCGTGATGTCGAGACTCCCCGACTTTTTAACTCGTGCGCGATCTTATTCACAGAGAGCTCGCGTCCAGACGAGGCGAGGCACCTGGTGAGGAAGCTCACCGCGACTTGCGGCATTCGCAGGTTATATCGCTCGATCACGTCCATCGCCGCCGTGCGGTACGCGTACTCTTGCATGAGTATCATGCCGTCGGCGGCGGGCAATTTGAGCGCTGCGATGTAACCGCCACGAAGTAGATAATCATTAAGCGCATTTCGCAGCACAGCTGCGTCAGTCGATGAAAACCCATCGGAAGCGCTGACGGATTGTCCCGTCGACCAACGAACGAACTCAGCAAAACTCAATGGGAAAAGCTCTTTGGAAATCGAGCGGCCCCTGAACTCCGAGGCAAGCTCAGCCGACAGCATCTTTGATGAGGAACCCGTGACGTAGACCGTTGCTTCAGTTGAATCGATAACACGCCTCAAGAAAAGGCTCCAGTCGGGAACTTCTTGAATCTCATCGAAAAAGAGAAAGCACCCTTCTTCCTTTGCCGTAGGACGCATGGCAAAGAACGTATCGAGCACATCGGAAAGCAGCGCCACCGAATACGGCTTGAGACGCTCGTCTTCAAAGTTGAAGTACAGAATATTCTGAGGGTTATAGCCCGCCGCAACAATGTCGTGCATCTCTTGAAAAAGACGGAACGTCTTGCCACACCGGCGCGTACCCACAAGCACCTGTGCAAGGTTGTTGCGCGCAGGCTTTTGAATGGGAAGGAGCTTAAGATCGCGATTGAAAACCTCTGGTATACCGAGCTTCTCAAAGTCAAGAATTTTCTCCTCCACCAATGAGTTAAACGGCATGGCGACTCCAAATCTTGCAGTTCTATTCTGCAAGAAAGCATAAATCTTGTAAGACAAAACTGCAAGATTTGGTGCTCTGGAACCATCGCTTCGGCATCATCCCGCTAACCAAAAGGGAACTAACTTGGCATTTTGTACCCTCTTTACGCCGCCATTAAGATGAGGAATATATGACCTGTCGCACTATTCATCATCAGCAGGATAGGCCGGCACGCAAGTGCCGGCCCCAAAAGCCGAACGTATGCAAGACCGCAGATGGCCACAGAACGACAACGCGTAAGGGAGTTCAACATGTTGGAAAAAATCGCAATCGAAACCTTGCAAATGAATCCTGCAACCAAGTTTGGGCTGGAATGGGCCGCACTCGTAAGCGGGAGCGCAGACGGCCCTCATGACGCCATGACTATCTCGTGGGGGCAGATGGGATCGCTTTGGGAGCGGCGCGGCGAAGGCACGCCCCATCGGGGGCTCTCCACCGTCACCGTCTTTGTGCGACCTCAGCGCTACACCCACGAACTTATGGAGCACGGCGACCACTTCTCCATCTGTTTTCTAGGCGAGGGGCACCGCCGCGAACTTGGCTACCTTGGCGCTAAAAGCGGGCGCGACGGCGACAAGCTCGAGCATCTCAAGCTCACGGCAATCGAGCTCGACGGGGCTTGCGCCATCGCCGAATCGGAGCTCGTGCTCACCTGCAAAAAGCTCTATGCGGCGCCTCTTGTGGAAGGGGGCTTTGTCGATCGCCGCCTTATCGACGACAACTATCCTCAGCGTGATTTTCACACGGTATATGTTGGCGAAGTTCTCGGTGTTTGGAAGCAGGTTTAATCGGCAAGCGGCAGAGCAGCGCTTGCTGTCCCACTTTTTGAGTTTGATCGGGGTGCCCCATATCCAACCGCTCGCAGGGTGATAAGCTGGAGTGCAAACGTTACGAGGGGACCTTTTTATGTCTACGTTTTTGAATGCCAGCCCGATCTTTGGCCCTGTCCGCAGCCGACGCCTGGGGCTTTCGCTCGGCGTCAACATGATGCCGGCCA
>CABQJK010000010.1 GCA_902464495.1 uncultured Collinsella sp.
GAGTGCTCTGCGCGCGAGCACGGCCAAGTTCCGCCGTCGCTGGGCTGCGATGGAGGCTGCTGCGCGCGAGGCGGGCGATGACCTCGCCGTCTGCTCAACCGCTCAACTCAATGACCTGTGGGACCAAGCAAAAGCAAGCGAGTGAGACCTGCGTCTCTCACGGCATCCATTCGCAGAGAGGTCTCTACAAGCAAAAGGCCATATACAACGGAAGATGTGCCAGCTGCGTTTCGGCATCCCACTCGAGTTGTTTAGGGTGCAACACGTAAGCCGTCCCAATCTTCTTGTTAAAGCGCGCGCGGAATCGGTCGAGGGAGATGGTTCCGTATCTGCGTGGCGACTTAACTTCGATGGGGCTGATGCGCGGCTTTCCGGCGGCATTGACATAGGGTCGGGTAACGAGGAAGTCGATTTCCATGCGCTCCTCCCCCTCCTTCTTTCCGCTTTGGAAATAAAAGAAGAGCCTGTGTCCATTGGCCTTTAGAGATTGGGCAACGTAGTTTTCGGTAAGCATTCCTTCGTTCAATCCGATGTCGCCGCGAAGCACGGCCCTGTAAACGTCTTCATCGGTATCGTTGTTATCAGAGAAGGCAAGCGTTACAAGCAGGCCGGTGTCTGCCATGTAGCACTTGAGTGCTGTTTGCTCCATGCTGAGTGAAAGGCCCACGCTCGGCTCGCTTGCGGCATAGCAGATATTGGCAATTCGCGCGTCTGCCAGCCAAAAGAAGGCTTCTTCGTAGGTGCGCATGCGCGCGTTTTTATCAAGTGAGGAAAGCTTGAATCGCTTTTCGTGCCTAGAGAGCTGACCCGGGATGCCATCGAGTACGGAGACGACTTTGAATTCATAACCGGTTGCAAAACGAGAGATATCGTTGCGATAGAGCTGGACGATTCGGCGTTTCGATGCGTCGACGGGCGCAAAAGTGCGCTGTTCAACATAGATGGATACCGGCTCAGGCATGCCGCCTACGAGCATGTATTCGCGCATAAGGGAGAGCGCTCTGCGATGTAGGGCATCGGGGAGCGGCTTCATTTTGCTAAAGCTCATGCGAATGAGATCGGCCAGCCCCTTTTCGTCCATGCCCCAGAGGAACTCCTCAAAGTCGAGGGGCTCAAGTTCCAAAGACTCTTCCTCGGACGGGATGACGATATCTTTAATGTTCTGCTTGATGCTGAGCAGGGATCCAGTTTCGATGTAGTCGTAACGTCCGTCTGCAATGAGATACTTGATGAGTCCGCGTGCTTGCGGGTACATCTGGACCTCGTCAAAGACGATAAGCGTCTCGTGCTCATAGAGTTTGACGTTATAGAAAACCGAGAGATAGAGGAAGAGCGAGTCGAAGTCAGTGCGATAGTCCTCAAAATATTGCTTAACTTCGGCAGGTGCTTGAAAGAAATCAATGACAAGGCAGGACTTGTATTCGGTTTCTCCAAACGTGCGGGCAAGCGTGCTCTTGCCGACGCGGCGGGCTCCTTCAATAAGAAGTGCTGTTTTACCAGCGCTTTCATGCTTCCATTTTAGTAGTGTGTCATAGGCTTTTCGTTTAAGCATGGCTACCTCGTGCACGATATCCAGAACTTTTATAACCTGATTATGCACGATATCCAGAACTTCAGACCCTTAGATTTGCACGATATCCAGAACTTTGCATGATGTGAAAGCACATTATTGGCTCTTACATTCGCAAGTCGGGTAAAGACGGTATGCGGATTGGAGATTTTAATGGAGAGGACCTCTAGAGATGAATGCCTGGTGTAAAAACAAGGGCCCTAAAGAATGATTTCTCCAATTCATATGTATCCCTCGGCTAACTTAGGGCATAATGCAAAAAGTGCGACATGGCTAACTTACGGAGGCGCACCGATGGTGCACGGTCAGCCGGTCGCTTGCATCAACTACGTTTCCAAGTGAGAGGGAGACAACATGAGCGATATTTTGAACGTCTACGGTCGCGAGGTGCTCGACAGCCGCGGCAACCCCACCGTCGAGGTTGAGGTCGTGCTCGAGGACGGCAGCTTCGGCCGCGCGATGGTGCCTTCGGGCGCTTCGACCGGCGCCTTTGAGGCATGCGAGCTGCGCGACGGCGACAAGGGCCGCTACCTGGGCAAGGGTGTCTCTCAGGCCGTCGAGCACGTCAACAACGAGTGCGCCGATGCCGTCGTGGGCCTCGATGCCTTCGATCAGCGCGCCGTCGATGCCGCGCTGATCGCCGCGGACGGTACCCCCAACAAGACCAAGCTCGGCGCTAACGCCATTCTGGGCGTGTCGCTGGCCGTCGCTCGCGCCGCTGCCGAGTCGGCGGGTCTTTCGCTGTACCAGTACCTGGGTGGCGTCAACGCCCATCTGCTGCCCACGCCTATGATGAACATCCTCAACGGCGGCGTGCATGCCGACAACAACGTTGACTTCCAGGAGTTCATGATCATGCCGGTGGGCGCCCCGAGCTTTGCCGAGGGTCTGCGTTGGTGCGCCGAGGTCTACCACACCCTCAAGGGCGTGCTGCACGAGGCGGGCCTGGGCGGCGGCGTGGGCGACGAGGGTGGCTTTGCGCCCAACCTCAAGACCAATGCCGAGCCGTTCGAGTACATCACCAAGGCCGTCGAGAAGGCCGGCTTTAAGCCCGGCGTCGACTTCATGTATGCCATGGATCCGGCATCGACCGAGTTCTACAACGCCGAGACCGGCATGTACGAGCTCAAGGGCGAGGGCGTTGAGTACACGAGCGCCCAGATGGTCGATTACTGGGAGAAGCTCGTCGACACCTATCCCATCATCTCCATCGAGGACGGCATGGCCGAGGAGGACTGGGACGGCTGGGTCGAGCTGACCCGCCGCATTGGCAACAAGGTGCAGCTGGTGGGCGACGACTTGTTCGTCACCAACACCGAGCGCCTCAAGAAGGGCATCGAGCTGGGTGCCGCCAACGCGATCCTGGTCAAGGTTAACCAGATCGGTACGCTCACCGAGTCGCTCGAGGCCATCGAGACCGCCAAGGAGGCCGGTTACGCCTGCATCGTGAGCCACCGCTCCGGCGAGACCGAGGACTCCACGATCGCCGACCTGGTCGTGGGTGTCAATGCCGGTCAGATCAAGTCGGGCGCCCCGTGCCGCAGCGACCGCATCGCCAAGTACAACCAGCTCATCCGTATCGAGGACGAGCTTGAGGGCAGCGCGCGCTACGCCGGCAAGGCCGCGTTCTACAACATTCGCTAAACAAGCGGTGCTCGCGGGAGCGAGGTTGACTCGGCTCCGTTCCACTTCTGATGGCTGCCATTGGGCGCTGGGCCATACGGCTCAGCGCCTTTTTTATGTCGAGCAAAGGCTGGCGAAGGTGGTGCGGGCGCTCGTGCTATAACTAAAGGACTTAGCGCAAACAAACCTCAACCGCACAAGGCGCACATGGATCAGATTTACGACAACAGGTACTATTCCGCCGGTTCGCGTGAGCCGTCGTCTCGCCGCGCGCATACGGTGCGGCTCGGCGGGCCCGATTATACGGGTGCTGCCCGTCCCACGCATCGCACGGCGGGCACCTCGCACTCCCATGCTCAAACGAATATGTCGACGCATCGCCCGGACCGTCCGTCGCGCGCGACGTACGAATCGCGCCCGTCTGCTCAAGCGCACGACAAGTCGACCAGGCCCTCGAGCCGTCTTTCGGGCTCGGACTTCATGCACTACGCCAACGACAACGCGGTGGTTAAGGCAATCTACGACTTTACCCATGGGCCCCAGCGTGGGCTGTTTATCGGTATCGTCGTTGCCTTGGTGCTCGTGAGCCTGTACTTTCCCGTGCGCGATCTCTACGTTGCCAAACGTTCGAGCGACATCTTGGCCAAGCAGGTCGAGATTCGCCAGCAGTACAACGACGAGCTGCAGAAAAGCGTCGACAAACTGCTCTCGGAGGAGGGCATCAAGGACGCGGCGACCGAGGACCTGGGGCTGGTAATGCCCGGCGAGACCAAGATTGACGTGCTGGGCCTGGACGACGATTCTGATTCGTCTTCGAGCAAGAAGTCATCGAACGCCAAAAAGGCCAGCGAAGTTGCCAAGGAAATCGAAGAAGTCGGTAAGGACGCGCCGTGGTACATCCAGACGCTCGACCTGCTGTTTGGTTTTAACGGCGTCGAGGGTCAGACGGTCGCGTCCAGCGGCGAATAGCGCCCGGAGGGGAGCCTGCAATGGCAGATTGCAAACGATATAAGGTGGCGGCGATCGACCTGGGAACGGTGTCGTCGCGACTGGTGCTGGCGCAGGTCGAGGCCGGGGCGATCGTGGAATCGTCCAAGCATACCGAGATTACCGACTTGGGCGAAGGCGTCGACGCGACGGGCCGCTTTTGCGAGGCGGCGGTCGAGCGCGTGCTCGCCGCATGCCGCATGTTTGTGGACGAGGCGCGTGCCTTTGGGGCCGTGTGCATCTGCACCACGTGCACGAGCGCCGCGCGCGATGCGTGCAATGCCGCCCTGCTGCTGGACGGCCTGCGCGAGCTGGGGCTCGAACCGCAGGTGATTCCGGGCGAGGTCGAGGCACGCCTGACATTTTTTGGCGTGGCGCACGACTTTGCAGGCGAGCGCATCATTGTTGCCGATTCGGGCGGCGGATCCACGGAGCTCGCGACGGGCGTCTATGCGCCGGAGCGCGGGGTCTTTGCGCTGGAGGGCACGCGTTCGCTGGACATTGGCTGCCGTCGTGTGACGGAGCGCTTCTTCTCGGTGCTGCCGCCTGCGGACGGCGAGCTTGCTGCCGCCGCCAACTGGGCGGGCGAGCAGTTCGCTGCCTATTTTGAGAGTCTGCCTGTCGACTTTGAGCGCGCCGAGCGCTTGGTCGCGGTGGGTGGCACCGTCACCACGCTCGTGGCGCTCGTTCATGAGCTGGAACCGTACGATTCGAGCTTTGTGCACCTGCGCGAGCTTTCGCTGGATCAGGTTTCGGCCGCCATCGAGCGCATGTCCACGCTGGACGTGGAGGGCATCGCCGCGTTGCCAGGCGTGCAGCCCAAACGCGCGGGCGTGATCTTGGCAGGTGCCGTGGTGATTCGCGAGCTCATGCGCGCCGGTGGCTACGAGACGCTCACCGTAAGCGAGAACAGCCTACTCGCCGGCATGGCCGCCACCATCAACGAGGTCCTCGACGGCGAAGCCCCCACCATCACCTGGACCCCCAGCCTCAGTCCTCTCCAATAAGTTGCGGTGAAATACGGATTAAAATCGTCCTTTCAAGGCCCAAGCAGTCCCTATTCCACCGCAACTCAATAGCCGGCACCTGGGGACGTTCCTTTCCTGCCGGCAGCTTGGGACAGTCCTTGAGTCGATATAGGTTAGGCCGTCCAAGCGTTTCCCTCGGAAAAAGTGGGAGTAAACCACGTTTTTCCATCGAATAATGTGGGAGACAACTACGTTTTTCCATCGAATAATGTGGGAGTTGGCATATAAGTTGCGGTGAAATAGTTCCTAAATGGGCTGGTAAACGGCCAAAACAGGAACTATTCCACCGCAACTTCCGAGGGGGTTCGAGGTGGTCTTTTTGACCCCGTCCCAAATTAGCTGCTTCGTAGTGGTGCGGGGCGGTGGGACGTCTGCGTATTTGCTGCGCAAATCCGCACCGGCTTCGGTCGCCTGTCGGCGCCCTCGCCGGCTCGCTACGGACGCTGCGCGTCCGCTTAACGCTCGCCCCCTCGCGGGTTCGAGTCCCACCGGCATTCAAAAGAAACGAGCCCGAATCCCTGGGGGATACGGGCTCGTAGGCGCTATATGGTAGGGGCGGTGGGACTCGAACCCACAATCCTTGCGGCGAGGGATTTTAAGTCCCCTGCGTATGCCAATTCCGCCACGCCCCCGTAAGACTAGAAGTCTAGCACAAGCCGTCCGTTACGCGTTGACGGCCATCGAGTGCTGGCCCGACTTTTCCAGGAACTCCTGGAACTTGGCCTCGTCGCCCTTGTTCTTGTACTGCAGGGCCAGCAGGTACTCCAGGCGGCAGCTCTTGACCTTGTCGTCGCCGGCCTCCTTGAGCATACGCTCCAGCTCGGGGATGTCGTTGTGGCGCTTAAGGATCATCGTGTCGTACATCAGCTGGCACTCGTGTGCGACCGTCTCGGCCTGACCGCCCTCAAAGCCCTTGGTCTCGTGCAGCAGCTCCTTGGACTTTTTGCGGTCCTCCTGGCCAACGTAATAGTTGAAGGCCTTGATCACCAGGTCGACGCGCTGCATCTTGGGCAGGTTGAGGCCCAGCAGCAGGTCGAACATCTCGTCGGCGCGCTCGTGGTCCTCGCGCAGCAGATAGGAGTTCAGGCGCAGGTAGTCGCGGTTGTAACGCGGGTACAGCATGCTGGTGAGTTTGGCGTCGAGCAAGCGGTCGAACTCATCCCACTGCTTGGCGGCCATAAGTTGCTGCAGGCGCTTGAACGTGGTGCGTTTTTTGACGCTAAAGAACACCGACACGGCGATACAGATGATAACGACGGCGGTCCAGAGGGTGCGGGAATCGGGCATTTCAGAGTCCTTAGTCGCTCATAAAGTGAGCGGTATGACAACACGTACTAGATGTATTATACGCAGCGTGCAAGCAAACTGGCATAAAAGTGCATCGAGGCCGAGCGCCATCGCTCGCTGCGGTACACTTACCTAAAGTAAACCATGAAGGGAGACACTACCTATGAAGAAGATCGTTTTGGCTTGCGGTGCTGGCGCTGCTACTTCCACGCTCGTTGCCCAGAAGGTCGCCACCCTGCTCGACGCCAACGGTTACGCCGACAAGTACGAGATCGTGCAGTGCGCCATCTCCGAGGCCAAGGACGCTTGCGACGAGGGCGCCGACTTGCTGATCGCCACCACCGTTGCCCCCGAGGGCCTTACCTGCCCGTACGTGAGTGGCGTGCCCTTCATGACCGGCATGAACCGCGTCGCTGCCGAGAAGGCCGTCCTCGACGTCATGGCTCAGTAGGCGCTGCCTGTATGAGTAAGCAGAACGCCAACCCGGTAGAGCTCTTTGGCATGCGCGTCGCCCACGTGGGCATCAACGCTACCGACCCGGCCGATGCCCTGGAGATCGCGGAGCTGTTCTCGACGATGATGGGCCTGCCCGTTATCGAGACCCCGGTTTCGTACTTTAACGATTCGCTGATCGAGGTCATGAAGCAGAACGGTCGTGGCACCAAGGGCCACATCGGCTTTGCCGTCAACGACATCGATGCGGCCGAGAAGTGGTTTGCCGAGCGCGGGCTCGAGGTCAACGAGGAGTCGCGCGTGCTGCTGCCCGACGGCGGCACCAAGCTCGTGTACTTTAACCGCGAGTTCGCCGGCTTCGCCGTGCACCTGTGCTGCGAGTAGCGCATAAGCTGCTATAGCTAGCAAAAAGGGATAGGGCCGCATGGCCTTATCCCTTTATTTATGCCAAGGAGCTTTCTACCGCGGCAGACGAATCGTAAAGCGGCTGCCGACGCCTTCGACCGAGGTCACGCCGATAACGCCGCCGTGGCTATCGACGATCCACTTGGCAATGGCGAGCCCCAGGCCCGAGCCCTGCGCGCCGGCGTCGCGCGCGTTGTCGGCGCGATAGAACCGCTCAAACGCGTGAGCTGCGGATTCCTGGTTCATGCCGATGCCCTCGTCCTCAACACTTATGTCGATCGTGCCCGTGCCCACATCCGGCGTTACGCCAAACGTGATGGTCGTGTCCACATCTGAATACTTGGCGGCATTTTGCACGATTACGCGCAGCGCCTGTTTCACGAGCGCCACGTCGACCGGCGCGTTGCAGCGCGGGTTGCCGACAAGCGCGGCATCGTACGCCAGCCGATACGTGTGCCCGGTATCGATCATCTGCGATTCCTCGCACACCTCACCGAGCAACGCGGCCAGATTGGTATCCACGCGCCGCAGCACGGTGCGGCCGGCATCGCCGCGCGCCAAGAACAGCAGCTGCTCAACGAGCTCCTGCATGTGTTCGCTTTCGGCCTTGAGCGAGGCGATGGATTCCGCCAGCACGTCCGGGTCGTCTTTGCCCCAGCGGTCGAGCATGTTCACGTAGCCCTGGATCACCGCGATGGGCGTGCGCAGCTCGTGGCTTGCGTCGTTGACAAAGCGCATCTGCTGCAGCTTGGCCTCTTGCATTTGGCGCAGCAGGCGGTTGAGTGCGACCTCGATACTCGCCAGGTCGGCATCGCCGGTGGTGATGTTCGGCGAGTCGACGCTTGCGCGCTCGATGGCCTGCTCCAGCGTTTCCATCCTGCCACCGGTGAGCTGCATACGGCCGAGCTCGTCCACGCGCAGAGCCAGGTCGTTGAGCGGCGCCATGGTGCGGCGCACGCGACGGGCGCCGCCGAGCATGTTAAGCGCGCTGACAATCTGCCAGCCAGCAACAACGATATAGAGGGGCCACAGCGCAGCCAGATCCTGCGCGAGGGGGAAGGTCTTGGTGGTGCGTGCAAGTTCAACAGCGTAGGTGAGCGTGGCCAGGTCCCAACCTTGCGTGGGCGAAATCGACATGCTGCGGACGGACTCGCTGGGGATCCAGCCCGCGGTAAACGTGCCGGCGGGCAGCGTCTGGTTGTATCCGTAGACGAGGATTGCCGCCGCAACAAGCAGCAAGAGGAGGTCTAGCCAGACGTAGCTCATCAGGCGTCGCCACATGTAGCTCCAGTTGATGGCGCGGGCGATGGAGGTGACGCGCTTGGTCTCGGCGTTACGCGCGACAGACATAGCCCACCCCGCGCACGGTCTGGATGATGCGGGCGCCGCCGGCGTCCTCGATCTTGGCGCGCAGGTGCGCGATGTGCACGTCGACGTTGTTGGTGTCGCCTACGTATTCGTAGCCGAGTGCCTCGTGCGCGATACGCTCGCGCGTGAGCACAGTGCCGGCGTGCGCCATAAGCAGGGCGAGGACGTCGAACTCGCGGGCAGTCAGCACGATGGGCGACCCGCTGACTGTGACCTCGCGGCGGTTCGGATCGAGCGCAACCGAGCCCACGGTGAGCGCGGCGGGGGAGGGCGCGGCAGCGGTCTGGGCCGAGTCGCCAGCCGGGGACATCGCCGCTGTACCGGCGCCCGCGCCGCCCGCAGCACCCGCTCCAGCAACAACACCGCCAACGCCCGAAGCCACCCGCACGGCCTCCGCGCGCTTCAGCGCCACGCGAATCCGTGCGAACAGCTCCTCAATGGCAAACGGCTTGGTCAGGTAATCGTCGGCGCCGGCGTCGAGCCCGGCCACCTTGTCCATCACGGCATCGCGCGCGGTGACCATGATCACCGGCACATCCTTGTGCTTGCGGACGCGCCGCAGCACTTCCATGCCGTTGAGCTGCGGCAACAGCACGTCGAGCAGAATCAGATCGTAGTCGCGCTCCAACGCCAGGTCCACGGCGGTACGGCCGTCGGCGGCGTGTTCCACCTGGTAACCCTCGTGCTCCAGCTCGAGCGTCACAAAGCGGGCGATTTTCTCCTCGTCCTCTACGATCGGGATTCGTGCCATACGTGCCCCCGTCTGCGATTACTTGTCGTCGTTCAGATTCTGCTTGATGCCGTCCGCGGCGTCGGCGGCATGGTCCATCAGGTTGTTGATGCTACCGGGCACGTCACCGTCGCTATCGATACGGTAGCGCATGCCAAAGAACAGACCGATCAGCATCAGCCAAATCGTGGCGCCCCAGGCAAACAACGCGACGATGGGAATCAGGATGGGGATGTTGAGGATGATGGCATCGCGGCGCGTGGCGATAAATTTGGTGTCCAGGCTCAGGCGGAAGAGCTTTTTGAGGTACTCCCACACCGTGTCCATCTTCTTGGAGAAGTCGGTCTTCTCGCTCGACTTCTCGTAGGCGGCCTGCGCGGCGACCATCTCGGCAGAGGGCTCGTCGACCGGCTCGGACTCGGTGGCGGCGTGTGCCGATGTGGCCTGCGTTTTGCCCTGCGACTCGAGCCAAATGATGGCGTCCAAGACGTTGCCGTCGGCAGCGTCGAGCGCGGCCTTGGCATCGGTGTAACTCACGTTGCACTTGGTGCGGATGGTTTCAACTTTTTCGAGGTCGTCCATGACCTGTCCTTTCGTTCGATGGGCGCGACGCCGGGCGATCTGCCCGGGCGCGAGCGTTGCGTTCGGCGGCCTGCGTTGCGCGGTGCCGCCCCGCCCTTGGTCGAACTCTATAGTGCAGGTTATAGATTAAGCGATTCTTGAGCCAAGATTAATGCTGGATGAGTTTTTGGGTGGGGCGGGCACAGGCAGCCTTTGGGACAAGCGCAGGCTGGGTGGGCCGAATCCAAGCGTAAATTTGTGTCCGCACGGCGAGATATACTTATTACCAACGTTGAAGGGCGTGATGGGGCAAAGTTGCCCGCCGTCCGCGAAATCAGAGGAACCGCAGCGGCGCGCGGGCGCAAGCGAGCGGGATCTCGACGCAAACAGGGGGCCATAAGTGCATATCTACGCTATGAGTGACATTCACGGGTGTCTTGATGCTTTTAAGGCATCGCTTTCCACCATCGACCTCGATGCCCGGGACTCCAAGCTGGTCCTGCTGGGCGACTACTGCGACCGAGGCCCCGATTCGCTTGGGGTCTTTGAGCTTGTCATGGACTTGCAAAAACGTTACGGCGATCGTGTCGTGGCGCTGCGTGGCAACCACGAGGAGATGTTCCTTGAGTACATCGACGAGGTGAAAGATCCCAATTTTACGCAAGCATGGATACTTGCCGACAGCAATCTGGCGACGGCCAAGAGCTTCCTGGATGCCGAGGCGTTCAAGCGCGTCAAGCATCTGTTGAGGCTCAGGAAGTTCGAGGAGGCCTACGCCTATACGGTTGAGCGGATGAAGGCCGAGCACGCGGACATTATCGCGTGGGTCCGTAAGCTCCCTTACGTTTACGAGTCCCCCTTTGGCCAGGTCTTTGTGCATGCTGGCATCGACGAGGAAGCCGGGGAGGATTGGAAGATCGGCACGCCTGATGAGTCGTTTACCATGATGCCGCCCGATTACGTGGGATGTGAGTTCTACCTTGATGTTATCGCTGGGCACATCAACACAGAGGTAGTCTCGGGCATTGTAGGCTACCGCGGCATTTGGCATGACGGGGCCAGCCATTACTACATCGATGGGGGCGTCATGAAGAACGGCGAGGTCGCCGTGCTGAACTACGACTCGGAGACGGGGAAGTACAGCGGGCAAGGGCTGGAGTAGGTATGCCCTTCGAAGTGGCCAAGAGTCAAGGTCTAATACTTTTCCCGAGAAGTGAACGAGCTAAATCGGACCCCCGAAGCATCGACACTTTGAGAGCGCCGTTTCCTGCGGTTTCGATGTCGGAATCCAGCGATTTTGCTGTCGAAAAATGCGGATGTTTCAGGGGTCCAAAAACAGCCGTTCACTTTGCGGGAAAAGTATTAGACCTCGATAACGGGGGATGGTGCTCCGGTGGGAAAGCGGCGGCAGGAGTGGGATAAGCAAGGCGAGGCGGTCATGTGAAATCAAAATCGTGTTGCAAAAGTATGAAAACATCCTACAATTGCAACATGAAGTACTTTAGCAACATAACGGCGATAAGCGAGCTATCCGAGAGCGAAGGCGTGTTCACCACAGCCCAGGCGGCTCGCATGGACATCTCTCGAGATGCGCTGGCACATTCATGCCGTGTGGGGCGTCTTGAACGGATATGTCACGGTGCCTACCGGATGGCTGGCACGCAGCGCCAAGACACCGACGAGCTTAACGCCCTTTGGAAGCTCACCAATCCCTCCCTTTGCGCGTGGGAGAGAAAGCGTCAGTGGGACGGCATCGCCGTAAGTGGTACGACCGCGGCGAACCTGCAGCAAATGGGCGATTTCTATCTATCCCCCTACAGGATGACCGCGCCCACGCGCATCAATACAAGAAACGAATCCCTTTCCTTTGCAAAGCGCGAGATTGCTGAGCGGGATATCGTCTGGCTCGACGGTCTGCCGGTTACCAAACCCGAGCGCACGCTCGTCGATCTATGCCTCGATTGCGAGGACCCCTCATTAATTACCGATGCCTATCGCGACGCGCTTGGGCGTGGGCTTGATATACAACGGCTGAAGGATCTTGTAGAAGAGAACTTTAAAACCGCCAAGCGCCGTGAGCTAATGAGGCCTCTGCTAATGGTGCTGAACGACTAATGCGAAACGGAGGACATGGTGAAGTACAAGACACCTGCCGCATTGGAGATGGCTGTTAGGAATGCCGCAAGGCGGTCGCCGATGGATACTAATCGGGCAATCGCTGGTTTCTACTTTCACCGCCTTTTGTGCCGCGTTTTTAAGGGAGACGACAGCCGCTTCGTGCTCAAGGGCGGCCAAAGTGTCCTGGCGCGAACGCTCGATGCGCGTGTTACAAGAGATATTGACTTGGTCGCTCAAGAGGAGAGTCTCGAAGAAGCTATTGCCGATCTGGTGCAGGCGGCCTCGATTGACCTAGACGATTTCGTTTCGTTTGTCTTTGATCGCGCGGAGCAAATTAAGGCAGAAGATGAGTATCGATGTGGTACGAAGGTGTGGTTTACTCCCTTTATGGGAACCAAGAAGCTGCAACCAATTTCAATTGATTTGGTGGTTGATGAGGTGCGGGGACTTGAGCCTGAGATTCTTGCACCGGTCGATCGTTTGGATATCGAGGGGCTCCCAGTTTGCGACTATCGGGTATGTCGAGTGGAGAGCGCCCTTGCAGACAAATTGCTTGCAATGATGGAACTGCATGACGGTCGAGCATCTTCGCGAATCAAGGACATCGTCGACATCTTGGTGTACGCGAAAACTTGCTCCGTAGATGGGGCAACGCTTGCTGAGAGAGTTGAGAAAGAAGCGTTTGCTCGCAAGATAGCAATGCCGAAAGAGTTCGTAGCGCCTCTTTGGTGGAAGCAAAATGGCTCTGCGCAGTACACAAAGATGGCGAGGCAGGCGGGAGTGCTTGAGTTCGCGGGGAATATTGCCGGGGCGGAAGAGGTCGTCAATAGGTTATATGCGCCATACTTTGATCGTTCGATGAGTGTGTGCAAATGGAATCCTCAAACCATGAGATGGGAGTAGCCCAGATAACTAAGCCGGCGGCAGGAGCTGGTCCTGCCGCCGGCTTGGGGCGTTTCTGCTGTATCTGTTTTACTCGCAGGCTTGGTCGATCACTTGGGTGACGGCCTTCTTTGCGGCTTCGAGGTTGCGCTGAGCTTGGGCGACAGCGGCCTCGGCTTGTTTCTTTGCTTTTACGACTTCGGCAAAGTGATTGATGGACTCGCTGTACTCACGCGTGCGCGGGTCAAGTGCCGGCGGAACTTCAATCTCGAACAGATCGGAAGGTCGGATAGCGCGGATGCTGGCTCCTTCAGTTAATGCTTGAATCAGCTGCGCCCCGTGGCCTTCGGTGAGGTATCCGATGACTATCTCCGAAAACACCACGCGCTCCTCTTCGGTCATCGTTTGGAATGATGGGCGAATGACGGTGGTGTTATGCGAAGCAACCAGGTGTTGTTTCGCGTCAGCGGCGCTGACGACGAGCAGGTTGGATGCGCCAGAGCGACCCAGCATGCGCGGCATGACGATATCGCCCGCGCGGAGTTCATAGCGATCGAGGACGCTGGGGTCCACCTTTACGAATTTAGAGTCCGGCCCATTTACACTTTCTACAGCGTCTGCGGGCAGAAGGTTGCCGTCTTGAAAATCTTGAGACGAAATACGGCGCACCTCAACTGCGTCAATGTCGTTCGATGTCGTGCTCTCGCGGGGCATGAATGGCGCAATTCGCGTAAAAGAATCACCAAGTGTGGCGCTGTAGTTTCGGGTGATGGCGATGAGGCTGATTTTGCCTTTTGAGAGAGCAGCGTGGTGTTGGAGCAGCTCGCGCGTGGTAAAAGTGAACGTTTTGATCGGCTTCGATCTGGGCGTATTTGAATTGATGCGGGCCCAGTCGGGGGAGATAACAAAGGTGATATCTGAATAATACGATGTCTTAGTTACAAACTGAAAACGCGGTCCAGATTCGATTACGCTGCGAAATGCAACGTTGCGATTTCCCGAAGACAATATGAGAAGTGCGCTTGTCATGTAGGGTGCGGGCTCGGAAAGAGGCAAATAAATAACGCTCTCGATGAGCCCTTCGCGTATCAAAATCGTGCGCGCTTGCTCAGCTTTATCAAGTAAATCGGCGGGAAGTATCACGGCTGCTCGAGTGCGGCCTGAAAGGGCGAGTGCATACAGACACCAAATAAAAGGACCCCAGTCACAAAAATCCAGATAGCCAGGTTCCAAATAATCGATGAGCGCGGCGCAGTCTTTTTCGACATCGCGCTTGTTTGCACGGTAGTAGTTTGATGCATCGATAAGCACTGGAGCGAGTTCGCCATCGCTTGCATTCTGTTTACCGGGCTCAAGCTCACAAATATCGGGCACGCCGTTGCCGTTCAGGGTAAAGCACTTAGCGAGATCTTCGGCATCCACGGAGCCAGGCAGGCGGACGGTAAGCAGGCGACTGTCTTGTTCCAGGTTAAGCGCGCGCGAGAGGGCGGCGGCAGTGAGGCGTGGCAATGATGATGTAGTTTCACGCATGTATAGAGCCCTTTCTTCTCAGTGAGTTTATATTAGCAGAATAATTTGAAAATTTCTAATGACGAGAACAGCACACTGTGTTATCCTCGAAGCAATCCAAATCCAACTCAATACCAACTGCTTGATGCGAACGCTTTGCAGTCTTTAGGCAAATTGCAGTATCAAGCAGGACGATTCCACTTGTGAAGCTGCAGGCTAGGCCAACAATCATCTCTCTAGCATAAGGGCTTCTAAAGCCTAGAACAAACTCCCTACTAGCATCCACCACAGAAAGGAAGGTCATCCGTGAAGAGTAAAGACGACATCTACATAGCATTCCTCGACGAGATCGACGAGGATCTCCGCAGCATGTGCGAAATGAACGGGAAGGCGGAACGGCCACTTCCGTGTCCGTACTGCGGCGAGAAGAACGTTGAGCGCCTAGCCAAGACGCTCGTTGACGTGCTGGAAAAGCACTCACCCGATATTCCTGAGCTGGTGCCCGAGCAGCATCGAGCCGACGTACACGAGGCCCGCGAGCTTTTGGCTGCTGCGACGCTCGCTTTGCTGCCGCTGTATTTCTCCCCGCGCGATAGCTGCATGGACAGCGTGGCGATTGTAGTGAGTATGTTTAGACATGGACGCACCGCGGGCTTCAAATCGGCTGGCGTTCTCTTGTTTGAGCAAGTTACGACAGGGATGAAGTACAGCACCAAGAAGGATGCCCATATTCCGTCCCCCTTCGTGCGCCATATCGATAGCAGAAAGCCATATGACCGGCTGCACCGCGATGGATCGCGTGGCTTTACGGCGGACGAAGACGATGCCGTCATGTTTTATAAGCGCCACCTCAAGGTGCAGCGACGCGTGTTCGATGCGAGCCCGCGTTTCAACTTTGAGCTATGCGTCAAACGCCCGTTTGAGGCACTTTCGGACGAACGAGATTCTTTTTATTACATGGAGGAAAAAATGGAAATCGATTTGGCAACTAAGGTGCGAAAGCTCCAGGACCGCTACACCCTCAACTTCGCTCAGGCCAAAGGGTACGACCTGCTCGACAGGCTGATGATTGAGGCGTTGCTTGCATATCTGCGTGATGGAACGGTCTCGGCCGCGGCGCGTGAGAGCTATTTGTCGCAGGCCGAGCGCCTGATTGACGGCACGGTCAAGTTGTCGTGTGCGGCGAATCCCAATGAGGACGCCGACGTTGACCGTATTTCCTAGCAGCCAACCAGATCTTTCGACAAGAAAGGGGCCATGCCATGTCAGTTATCAAGATGTTCGGCTACGAGGCCGCGCAGCAAACGGAGTATCAGACCAAGAAGTGGGCGACCAGGGAGGAGATGCAGGCGCTGTCATCCGGCGACGAGCTGCGCGATGTGATCTTGGCGCAGGGTGCCACGGTGGCGTTCTACGAGGACGACAAGCATTGGGAGACAGGCGTGTCCAACAATGTTTTTGCCTTTGGAGGCACCGGCAGCGGCAAAACGGCGAGTTTTATTTTGCCCAACCTGCTCAATCACCACGAGTGCTGCTATGTGGTCACAGACACCAAGGGTGAGCTGCTGCGCCGCACGGGGAAGGGCTTTGAAGACGACGGCTACGAGGTAACGGTTCTCGATACTGTTAATCCCGAGCAGTCGGCCGGATACGACCCTCTGCGCTACGTGATGGATGTCGAGGATATCCCCACCACAGTGGCGGCAATCATGGAGGGGGTCGATCCTGACCGTCGTAGCTTTAGGTATGATCCGTTCTGGGATAACGCAAACGATCTGCTGCTTCGGGCAATTGTTGGAATCCTATATCTCCTGGAGTGCCTTGCCGGCACCCTTGCGCCGGGCGAGGACCCCAATGCTCCGCGCCGCTACCTTAAGATGAACAACGTCTTTAAGCTGGCCGCGCTCATCAAAGTCACGGGAGATGGCGAGGGGCGATTCCCGTTGGACTACCTTGTGGAGGAGGTGGAGTCCAAGGAGTTCCTCGATAAGCATGGGGCGGTGAACGCAGACCTGTACGGCGTTGAGCAGTATCGCGATTTTCGTGGGGCGGCCGATAGAACGCTTAAGAGCATTCTGATAACGCTCAATGCAACTATCTCGCGGCTTAAGACGCCCCAGCTCATGCGCGTTTTTGAGAATGACGAGATGCGTCTTGATCGTATTGACGAGGGCAAGCGCGTGATCGATCTTAAAGTGAGCGACAACGACTCGGCCAATGCATGGCTTGCGAACGTTGCCCTTAAGCAGCTGTTTAACCTTGCCCAGCGCCGTGCCGATGCCAGCCCCAGCGGACATTTGCAGCATCGCGTGCAGTTTGTGCTCGATGAGTTTCCTAACGTGGGACGTATCCCCGATTTTGAGCGCAGCATTGCGACCGTGCGCAGCCGCGGCATTAGCTTTTTGATGTGCGCGCAATCGCTGAGTCAGCTCGATGGCGTGTACGGCAAATCCACGGCGCTTACCATCCTCGATAATTGCGATAGCTTGATCTATATGGGTGGTGGCAGCAACATTGCGATGCAGAACTACATAAGCGAACTGTGTGGCGAGTCGGTTTTGGGCACCAATTACGTGGGTGCCGAGCGCACTGCCGTAGATGTGCGCGGTTACGTGATGACCCCGGGCGAGGTTGGGCTTATGCCTCGCAGCGATTGCCTGGTCAAGGTGACCGGCATGCGTCCCTTCCGTGCCAAGAAGTACTTTTGCGGCGACCATCCCAATGCCGCCAGGTGGCTAAGGGATTAGCCCTTGCAGTCCCGCACATTCTGACCTGCATTTTGGCCGCACGGCCTCTGTTTGCCATGTGCCGTGCGGCCTACCCCCTTAACGATCCCATCTAGAAAGGAATTAACCATGCCCGTTATGTACCGTGAGCCCAGCCTCATCAAGAAGTCCAAGGACGGCCGCGTTGCCGCCGTCGATATGGCAAGCGAGCTGCTCAACAGCCGCGTGCTGCTGCTGGAGGGCGAGGTCAACGATGTGACCTGCAACGGCCTCATCAAGTCCATGCTGGTGCTGGAACACCAAAGCGCGACCGAGCCCATCACCCTCATCATCAACAGCCCAGGCGGCAGCGTTACGGCGGGGCTGGCGCTCATCGATACCATGCAGTCGCTCGATTGCCCCGTGATTACGGTGGGCGAGGGCGTCGTGGCCTCGATGGCTGCGGTGATCCTGGCCTGCGGCGATCGTCGCCAGGTGTACCGCCATACGCAGGTGCTCATCCACCAGCTTATGGGCGGCACGGGCATGGCGCAGCAGACCGATATCGAGATCGCGGCGCAGCACACGGCGGTCATGCGTGCCGAGCTGGACGAACTGCTGGCCGAGCACGGCAACCTGAGCGCCCAGGAGTTCCACGAGCTCACCGAGCGCGACTGTTGGTGTAACGCCAAACGCGCTCTGGAGCTGGGCCTGGTGGACGAGGTGATTGTGCCCAGCAAGAAGAAGTTCTAGTGGGGCGCGTGTTTTACAAGCATGTTGAGCAGGGCGAACGACCGCGTAGTTTCACAGCCAGAAAGAGGTTGAACATGAGCAGGATTTGGGATGTCGACGGCATTGAGTGGGATGACCTGCCTACCGTGAGCGACCTACTGTGCGCGGCAGATACGAAGGTCCTGGCGCGCGAAGTTGCCCTGCGATACGGTGGCAAGTCGGACGGTCGCGGCCATGGCGATAGCGAGCGTAGCCAAAAGCGCGCCCGCCGCAAGATCAAAAAGCTGCGGAAGATTGACCCCGAGCCCAGCGACAAGATCGTCCTGCTGCCTAAGCATGTCATCAATCGTCGAGATGCAGGCCACAGTTTTGGTTATTACGACGTAGAGGTGTGCGCCTTTACGCACGGTGGCGCGCAAAGACTGGGAGAGGATGCGTGCGCCGAAGTGTGCCCGTGGGAACTGTTCCTGGTTAACGAGGAGTCCGCAAGCGTCGTCCTGGGCTATCGAGTATGGCTCGGCGGTGAATGGGACCTGTGCGAGCGCTATCGCTTTTTGGCGGTAGTGTGTGCCAACGTGCTGAATCGCATTCGAGAGCAAAAGGAGCTGCGCAAGTGTCTCGAGGGGGACGGTGCGACCTGTGATATGGACGAGGGCGATGCAGTCGAAGGCATTCGCCATGACGTGCTGTATCCCGAGGAAGTAATCAACGCAAAGCTCGCCGGCTATTGGGATGCGAGCCTGGGCCTCGATCTGCCCTGGAAAGATGAGCATTTCGAGACCTGCGTACGGATCGACAGGGCAATCGATGACCTGTTTGCTGAGGAAACGAAGCGCAATGCCGGGGAGCTCGGAAGGAAGCTTGGGCATGGGTATGAGGAGCGTGGGGAGGAATTGGACGAGGATTTGCTGAATGTGTCCTAGGCCCTTTCGGCACCACCTATATTGCGAATCAGCACCGCCGTCCACCCGGACAAATATTGCCGTTCGGCACCGCCATTAAACGCATCCCCACGCGCCCCCGTTACGCTCGGGCTGCCATGCAGTCCAGAGAACGAGGAGGTTCCACATGGCGAGAAGGATTGGGGCCAGGGAGGTCCTGAGGCTGAGGTCGGTGAACGGGCTGTCGCAGAACGCGATCGCCCGCACCGCCCACGTCTCGAAGCACGGCTTCCAGGACGTGCTCGAGGCCGATGAGTGGCTGCTCGGCAGCCTGGACATCGAGTTCAGGTCGATGCTGTTGGAACTGAGGTACGACGCTGCCTCCGTCGTCTTCTGCACCCTGTTCAAGAAGAAGGATTGGCGCCCGAGGTTCGGCGGCGGGATCCATGCCGACGCAATCATGAACGTGATTGCGCACAACGCGGCCTGGGCCGACATGGGCGAGGTCAACATGCGGCAGTGCCACGGATAGACCTCCGATATTCAGCAGTGCTTAAGCGAGCAAATGCTCGGCGAACAGGATGCTCCCGTGAATAGTCACAGACAGTCCGATATAAATTTGTCCGAATGAAATGATAGAAAGATAGCATAAATGGAATTTGCACTCGAAGGAGTTAACAATGGGAATTGCCTATAAGGAACTGTTTCGCGAAAAGGACTGGATCTATGGTTTTGGTCCCGCAGGCTTCTTTATTAAGAGGTTTAAGAAGAGCGACTACAGTGAGGCTGAATTGCTCGATTTAATTTCTGGAATGGACTTTTCTCTTGGCGAAGCAGGCGAGGAGATTAGCCCGAAAATGAAATGCGCAATAATTGAACAGGCGGTGACCGGAGCGACCTATACGAGCTGGGTGCTCACTCTAATCGGAATCGTTATTACTCTTGTATCTGGAGTGGTCTTGTCTGGACTAGTGAAAAGCAGCCCATTGAAGGTTATGGTGTTGGTGGCGTTGTGCTTGGGTGACCTAGGGGTATACGCACGGTCTCGGTTTTGCTTTGAACGGGATAAGACCGTACTGTTGCGTGCAATAGAGCATATAGGGAAAGTACTGGAACACGAGAGATTTCGTTCGTCTGTTTCCTTGGGAGTGGACGTAGTTTAATGTTGTTCGGCCTCTTACGAGATTACCCTGCCTGTTTGTGCCTATACGGTTCAGCCGAGGCATCTTTCTGTGCCTGTCGTTGCGTTCGCCGGAACCAAATAGTGGATTCCGATACGATTCCGTTCTGTACAACCTGAACAACATTTTTAACTTTGTTCAGGTTGTACTTTCATTTCATATATGCCATTGTAACCAGTTTGTTTATTGCTCTTGCCGGAATGCGGGATAAATAAGATTGTTTTGCCCCTCGAGAATGCCACGAACGGCATCGTCTAGATCATCGAGTATCAGCAAGTATTCCTTAAGACGGTTTAATAGCGAAAGAAAATCCTCAAGGTCTTTCTCACTGAAGGGACAATGGGTGTAATTGTACGAGTGAAATTTTAGCCAAGCGTTTTTAATAACATCATAGCCGGCGACATTAATGTCTTGTATCTCGCGTGGGCAGGGAATGACTAGCGTTTCGCCGTTAAGTGAGGACAATAGGACGGTCTCGTTGTCCCTATCAAACATGTTGTCTTTGATTTGCAGTTCAAACGAATCTGTCAACTTTGCTGACAGGGCGGCGTAGTTGAAGTTTAGATGATTGCCTGGTTCATATTCATCATTCTCCAGCTCCGCAAGTCGCACACCAAGGTCTACGATTTTGCTGTACACATTTCGTTCCGCTGTAAAAGGAATTCTAGGGCTCTGATTGGTGCGGCTTACTGTGTATAAAGCACCTTCAAAAGTGTCTAGGTACAATCGTGAGCACAGTATTGCGTAAACATAGAATATCAAGGTGTCACACAAGGGCAGTTCGCCTGAGTAGTTGTAGGCATGAAGAAGCGACAGGACAATATCGTCAGTGATGTTGTTGACTATCTTGCCGGTCTTGTCGTCTGCCAGTTGATTGCAGTAGATGCGCGCGCTGCCGCGTCTACATAAATCATTATCGGGATAATGCCAACAAAATGAGGAAAACTGTTTGAGGCAGCTGTGCTGATCTTTAGGTGAATCAGAGACTGCAATGCCAAGTGTGCTGCCTTCAGAAAAGGCGCGGAATAACCGGGGGCGCAACCTTGTTCCCCCTTTGCCCTCTTTTGCTAATTGTGTTGTTAGTTCTTCATCCAACAGAGCGCTTGCCGTCAAAAATGGACGAAAGGAGTACGCTTTGCATGAGTTTTGGAGGGCCTCGCGTTGCTTGGCTCCTTTCTCTCTCCAGTAATCCGAGAAAAAATCGAGTACTTCGAGAGATGGTTTTTTGCCTATACCTTTGAGCCAATCGGAGGAAGAATCGGTATTCTTGGCGATCTCGCGAGTTCTTCGCTGGAGCATTCGATTGCTCGTATGGACAAGGAGAGAGGTTGGGGTAAGCTTGATGCCTGAAATGCACTCTTTAAATATGGACGGCTCCCCGCTGGCTGTTAAGGGCCAGTAGTTGCTGTAAACGTCTTCATCAAATGACTGAGATGGGCAGAAAGAAAACGACGTTGATTCTGTGGGCATGAGTGCAGCGAAGTTGTCGAGCTCATGAGTATCAAAATTCGATAGATATGTCATTTTTGCTTCTCGTTTTAACTGGACAACTGATAGGCGGTGAACGATAGCATTATGTTCCGCTGCACCGCTTCGGGCGGCAACAACTATGCAACGACCTTGCTGCGTGTAAAATAGATTGTCTGCCCTAATCCCACTTCGCGCAGCGCCATCTATTTCGAGGATATAGATGGTGGAAAAATGATCCAAGAGGTATTTCCTTGCAGGGGTGAACGAGTCTGCTTCCAGAAAGCTAGATGGAAGAACTAATGCGAGAACGGCTAGATCTTCGCTTTTCTCCAATACGGCGCAGCTCCAACGGAAGAATTGAAGCCAAGTGTTGTTGATTTGACGTTCAAAGTTATTTCGTTTTCCACGTATTTGAGGCCGTAGTTCGTTAACTAAATTGTGAATACGGTTCGTGCGTTCTTGCGTAACGGGATGATACGCTTCCGAGCATGGCGGGTTGCCAATAATCGTCGTAATGTGATTTTCCCTTAGAAAAATGCCCGCATTGTATTGTTCATTCTCTAGTAAGGCATCGGGCTTTATGCTGTCTGCGTATAGGCGGTCGCTAAGGCTGTTTACGAGATATAAGCTCGGTATATTACAGTCATCGTCTGTATTGCAGTTATCGTTTTTTAGCCGGTACTCTGCTAGTGCGTATGGAGCGGGCAAAATCTCAAATCCCGCAATACGATTGGATGGCTTGCCCGCGCGAATTGTCGATTCAAGTAAACTTGCTGTTCCACAGCAAGGATCAAGAATCCATCCATCATCATCGGAAAGAAGGGCTCCGGAGACCTCCTTTGCGGCGCAGTTGGCAAGAGCCACTGCGCATGACGCTACGGGACCTGGTGTGAAATATGCTCCATAATCGAAGCGCGTAGACCTGTTGAACTTTAGCAGGAAAGATTCGAATAAGCGTTTGTAATCAGGATTGGATCGGAGTTTTTCAGATACTTGCACGAACGATAGGAAAGAAATACATTCTTCGATCCATTTAAGAATGAAGCTATTTTCGTCATCGCATGTTTGTACAAGAAGGCTATGAACTGCGCCACTCTCAGATAGCTGACGCTCTTGTAGTCTTGTGTACGTCAGTAGCTTCGATTCTTTTTCGGCGGCGCTATCGTCATCGCTGCAAAGTCTTCTGTGTGCGCACCACAAGTCAAACATGATCCCTTGCGCAATATACTCGGCAAAAGATTTTTCGTCGCAAAAACTAATGCCGTGCAAACCGCAGACGGCGTCATGCAGCCGTAGCGTTGACATAATGTTTTCACGCTCTTCGTTATTGATTGCTTCTTCGACTGCGATTCCTTTGTATTTTTCAATTTCATCAGCTAGACAACGTGCCCTAATGGCAATCTGTTCGACTAGTTTCTCTTCGGTATATACAACTGGCGCGGGTGTATCGAATAAGGACCGCATAACGAGTTGGAATTTTGGGTTAATTGGGTTGGCCGCCCAGTTGCTGTTGCCGAGGGCGGCCTTATCGATGATGGAGACAACGCCAATAGACCGGTCACCGGGGAATCGGTAGGCGAACTCGATACCATCAGTAATTACAAGTTTGTGCCCAAGCGTTAAATAACGGTTGAACTGCTCGTTGTGATCTTTATAGTCAAATCCATCTAGAGCGAGACTTTTGCCTTCTATGTAGCCAAATACGCCAAGCGTTTTAGAGTCATGTATTCTCCAGTCAGGCCGACCGGCATGATTCTGCTTTGTTGGTTCGAGAACCACTGTGACCTTGCCTTTCCCAACAAAAAGGTCAGCAAGATTCTCAAATAAAGTGTGGAGGCTCAAGCGAAACGACAATTCGGGCGTGTGTTGGCCATCGATGAGTGCTTGGCGGTACTCTCTCTCAAAGCTAGACAGATATTTTTTTACCACCTCGTCGAATTGCATCCGTCTCCTCCTTTTCTCTGTTCGCACTCGATAATGCTTCTGCCTATGGCCTCAGCAAGAACGGGAGGCACTGCATTTCCAATTTGTCGCGCGATTTCGACTTTATTTCCCGAGAAAGAAAAATCAGATGGGAACGTTTGCAAGAGCGCGCCTTCAAGCAGACTGATGCTCCGTAGTTGATCAGGGTGCCCGAATTGTCCACGGGTAAAACTATCAAAGCGGGCAGTGATAGTTGGGGCGACATCATCCCAGCTCATTCGCCCGTAGACATTTCTGTGGCCGATTGTGGCGCTTGATCTTTTATGGCAATCCGCAAGAAGTTCTTCAGGCAAAGAATCTCGTCCTTGACCTTCTTTGAGGGCAGATAACCTCTTTTTATTTAATTCAGATAATCTGTCTCGCCTGTGAAGGGGGTAGTCCGGGTGCGGCGACCCGTCTTTCGGGGGCTCAGGCAGCGTACCAATGGTGTCTCGAACGGTGTGTCGCACTGTAACGGGCTGAGGAAATTCGTAGCAGCAGGGCTTGCTGCCCAGCCTTTCTCCGACCACTACAAACCTCTTGCGCCTCTGCGGAACACCGTAGTCTTGGGCATCGAGTAGTTGTTCGTGCAATTGATATCCAGCGGTAGTAAGTCGTCGCTCTAGTTCGGCGAGAACTGTTTTCCCCCTCTTTCCCCTAATGCCCGAGACATTTTCCATGAGAAAATACTGCGGCATTACTTCTTCGATAAGCTGTGCGTATTGAAGAACCAGAAGGTTGCGAGGGTCATCATCTTTGCCTATTCGTTGCACGGAGAACCCTTGGCAGGGCGGGCCTCCTGCCAGTAAGAACAGTTCGCCTTTCTTCTTACCCACCATATTAAGGAGGCGGCCATCAAGCATGCTGTCGATGCCCTCGCATAAAGCCACATGATTGAAGTACTTTGTATTCATTCCGAAAGAATCGATGCAATGTCTGTCGATATCGAAGCTTAGAAGGGGCTTTATGCCAGCATTTGATAAGCCCAAGGCCAGACCGCCGGCGCCGGAAAAGCAGTCGACACAAGAATATTCTGTCATTGTTTTCTCCTCAGCTTCATGCCAGCAATTACGCTCGAGTAAGAGTTACTAACGGGCTCTTCGATAGACGGTCGTGATTGTGCAATCTCTAAATCACTGAAAGTCGATTTTAGTAGATTTGCCAATAGGTACGACGCCATTCCACATGCCAAAAGCGGGGGAACTGCTTCTCCAATCTGACGATAGACATCGTCAGATCTACCGCAAAAATGGAATCCGTCCGGAAAGCTCTGCAGGCGCGCTGCCTCACGGGCTGTCAGTCCGCGGTCCTGGACTGGATGGACAAACCTGCCGCTTGCCGGATTTCGCGCATAGTGCGTAATCGTGATTGATGGTTTGTCCCAAGAGAGCCTGCCGTATACATCGGCAAACCCTTTTACCCTTGCTCTGCAAGCCGGTCCCTCGCCATCAGGTAGGGAACCGCCGTTGTGTGGCACTTTGCGTATGGTTTCGATTGTAGATGCTTTGTGCCGAATGGCTTTATGTAGCGGGTCGGGACTTGACTCACCTGCAGAAAGGGGTGGCAAATCGGAGATTGCGTCGCGTACGGTTTTAAATTCTGAGATGTTATAGATGTCATCGGGCAAGCAAAATTCGGTCTTCATTCCTATGATGATACTTCTGTATCTTTCCTGGGGAACACCGAAGGCAGCCGAGTTGTAAATAGTTTTTTTCACCAAATAGCCAGCAGACTCGAGCATCTCGATGCACTCTCGGTAATAAGATCTGTATTTTTGTGAGAGAAATTCGGGCACGTTTTCCATGATCAAGGCAGTAGGGTTGGCGCGCTTGACTATGCGAGCAAATGCTGTTGCAAGAACATTCCTCTCGTCGTCCTTTTCGCTCCAGTGCCGCTTTCGATGAGATGTAAATCCCTGGCATGGTGCGCAGCCAATAAAAATCGATGGCTCGTTTCTGTTGTATCCAATTTCACCAAGAAATGAGTCGATCTCCGCATTACTACTTGCGACTTCAATAATATTTCGGCAAAGCAAGGGCGTTCCAAAATTGGCGCTATAACTCGCTGCTGAATTTGGGTCGATGTCGCATCCTCCTAGAAAATGGAAGATATCACCAAGCGAGTTCAAAGCGTAAAAGCCCAGCGATGTCCCGCCTGCTCCAGAGAAAAAATCTACAACCTGTATTTGATTGCTCTGGGTATCGCCTTTTTGAAGGGGTTTGAAAGTGCGAATTGCCGGAGATGCGCACAGAAAAATATCGCGACCTAGGTCGCGATACTGTTGGGTTGTGGGAATGCCTATTTCTAATCCACTAAGACTGTTTACAGCCATGTTCTCCCGCTCTCGTGATAATGCATGGAATTATACAACCCGTTAACGGAACTCAGTCCACTCTACCCTAAAAGATGATGCCAGTGGCGTGACGTCTGAGTTTTATAACTGGTCATTTGTGTGGCATGCGGCGCCTTTGTCGCTCTTGGGGCATCGACCTGACCCTGCTGTTGATCTTAAGGCCTCTTGTGCCTCGGGCGGCGGCGCATTCGATAGATGTCTTGTTGGTCAATGTTGCATAAGCCGCACATGAGCTAAGGTTCTGTCTGCGAATGAATGGCTCCTCAGAGTATCCGAGTGCATGTCTGCCACGTCTATATTAGATGCCGGTGTTTGGACAATACAAATGAACATAAAGTACCGTATCGATTGGGGGCAGAGAGACGACTGTTGTTACTAACGTGCGCGCCGCTGTTGAGATATCGAGTGTGGTTGGTGATTCCTCGTTGCGCCTGCGCGTGGTCTCGCCTGTGTACCGTCTTTTGGGTGCGTTGAGCGCTGTGCAAGATTATTAGGTGTCGTGGGGACAAGCCGAGGCGTCTACTCCCAATGCCCAGGAGTGTCGACGACCCAGTGCTGTCCTGCGGCCTGCTGTTCGTAGTGGCCTTGGTCCTCTGTGGTGGTGTAGGAGTCGTCAACGTAGCCGCCGTGGTCTTGACCTTGGGTCCACATGGTGTCGCTATGGGCGTAGAAGCTTGATTTGGAATCGAAGACAGCTCCGCAGGCAGTACAAATGCAACGCTCGTGGCGTGTATAAACGATATTGGG
Source organism: uncultured Collinsella sp. (assembly GCA_902464495.1). GTDB lineage: Bacteria > Actinomycetota > Coriobacteriia > Coriobacteriales > Coriobacteriaceae > Collinsella. The sequence continues at coordinate 26,553 of CABQJK010000010.1, forward strand.
CACCCATACCTGGCCGTAATCCGTCTCCCAGTGACCCTGCTCGGACACCCACTTTTTCTGAGACTCGGCAGGCTTTGATTCGCTGCTGTTGGTCTCAGCAGGCTTGCTGGGATTGGTTTTGCCTTGAGTTGCCTGTGCGGACTCCGAGTTTTTGCTCTCGCTATCGTCTGCCTTGGTGCCAGCGTCAGCGGCGGTTGCTTCTTGGACCGTTACGGTGTTGGCACTCGTAGCGGAATCATTGCCCTTCTGGGTATTTGTTTCCTTCGCTTCCTTCTTGGTTGACTTGCTGCCGGTGGGCTTTTCAATGGCGTCCGATTCCTGATCGGCGCTGCATCCAGAGCAGCCGGCGAGTGGGATGCACAGCGCTATGCCGAGCGCGGCCATCAGAGCCATTGTGGCGATTGCGAATGGTTTGGTTCTCATGTCGTCCTCCATAGACGTTGGATGTCACATTGGATTATCGGATATCGTGGGGACAAACCAAGGCGTCTGTTCCCAATACCCGAGGGTGTCGACGACCCGGTGCTGCCCCGTGGTCGACAACTGGGTGGCATGGCATGCCAGAATCCGATCGCAAACGGCCCCGAGACAACTGTGCAAGTTCTTGCCATGACGTGAGAAAAACTTGCAGATTGAGGTGGGCAGTATCTTCGGTTCAGTCCTGCTTTTCCGGGTCGTATCCCTTTGTATACACGGTAAAGCTAAGGTCATCGATCGTGCCGGTGCTGTAGACGCAGGCATCGGGCGTGTTCCATGTGTCCTGGACGGTCCAGTCGATCGAGACACATTCGGGCCCATCAATTCCAAGCAATGGAATGGGTCTTGCCATCTGATCGGCATTATTGATTTGTGCAATAGCCTCCAGCAATTCGTACAGTTTTGCATGCCATGAGCTATATGGGCGCTCACCGGGCCCCTTGTAATCCAGTGTGCACTTTGATTTGGGATGTTCGGCGAGTAGTTCCAAACGCTCATAAAGCGCTGGATATTTGACTCCAGAAAACTCGACTTGTACATACCGATTGCCATCGAGGACGGCTCCGTACCACAGCACGGAGTATGGATACCCGATCTTGTCTGGTCGTTTGATTTCTGTTCTGCAATTGGGCTGGTTGACGATGGACAACCATGTCCCATAGAGCTCGTCCGAAATGAGGTCATTCGCCTGGTGCGTTGGGCCAAGACCATCAAGGACAAAGCTGCCGAGGCGCTCGAAATAGCGAGCACAATCCGGTGAGCCTTTTTTATATGCCGTATCGGCCTTTCTCCGTATATTGAGCGCGACGTCGCGGGGTGATTTGCGCCCAAGATGCTTCTCGGCGTTAAGGCGCGGGTTGCAATAGAGCTTGGTTTCCTCGCTATATCGGCCGCAGTACTTACTGTTGGGTCCGGTTGGGAAAAAGAGCGAGCCGCAGGTTTGGCATGTTATCGGCATAATGCCGCACAGCAGCAGCTCGTGGAGGATACGGGCATACAGGCTGGCGAAGGACCATTCCTCCTCCGTGACATATAGCTCTCCTGCCTTTGCGATAATCGCTTGGCGATTCACAAGTTCATTGAGTTCTGCTTGGTTGTTGAGCTCGGCATGTTTGTGAAAGTCTTCCCTTGCAAAGATGTCGTTGTCGCGCATCGCTTTGACGTAGTTGCTACGAAATAACTGCATAAAAGGGGCGTCATTCATCTGTTTAATATCATCCAGGTGTTTTTCGAGCCTCCGGGCCGTTTCGTTTCCCGGTAAATGCTTTTTGGCTATGTGCAGAAAACTGCCACCAAAGTCGATGATGCCCGGTAGCTGCTTATCGAATAACTGAAAACGGCGTGGGTCGCTTGCCCAGATGGCGGCCGGGAATAGTTCCTCTTTCTGCGAGAGCAGCTCTGGTGCACTTGTGTTTTTAAGTAACGGGGCCAGTTCCAGGCACCCCTGATAAAAAACAATGAGAAGCGCTCGAAGGAGTTCGATATTGGTGCAAACGCAAGCAGTTTCTACTTGAGACTTGACCTTTGGGTAACCATTTCTTGGATTGTCGTGGTCATATGGCACCGGTGCTGTTAGGGCAATCGACCCGTTTGCGGTTGTTATCGTCATGTTGTTCGACATGAGCCGAAGATAGGAACCGAAGAGCGTGGCCATTTCTTGGCTGTTCAGTTTACCCGATGTGGTGATGACCGCCCGATACAGGCGGTTGATCTCATTGCATTCAATAGCGTTGTTGGCCATCCAGCAATCAAAATAACGATAGTCGGGGATTGCTGCGATGTTCATGACGCACTGCCTGCAGACGTTTTTGAGGAGATACCTGGCTTCGTCGGAAATCTCTCCATGCGCATGGCGCGTAATTGCCTTATCGAAGATCGGATTAAAGAAATCGAGATCGAGCTCCTTTTGGTTTTGAAGGATTAATTCGATCTCAGCTTCACTCAATTCTACTTGTGCGGGCTCCTGATCGGGACCGTTTAAGTCAGCCTGGTCGTTAAGATCTGTTTCGGTAGTCCTGTCTGTTGAAATGTTCGGTACGCGGTCGGGAGAAGCGGGGGAACGGTTAATGGCGTTCTGCAGCTCGATATAAGATCGCTGTCTTGTTTGCTCGTAAAAGTGGGACGCGATTTCGCTGAAAAACGAGCTTAGGTCAACGCGCAATAGGTCGTTGGCTATGGAGACGAGACTCCAAGCGCTTGCATTGCTGGATTCTCTGCCATCCCCAGAGCGATTAATCCCTGGCGCTCTGTTAAGAAGGAGCATGCGGGGATTAATGGGGGAGCGAAGAAAGCCAACTTTAAAACCCCAGCTAAATGGCTCATTTTTGGATTCAGACATCGATGCTCCAAACAGCCAAAATTTAAAACGCGATAAAAGTTATATTACGCGGCTGTTCGCGGCTGTTCAATGGTGTCAAGCGAAAAGGCTCAAATCAAGGGAGGCCGTTATGCCCGATTACATCAATCTCAACGAGGCAAATAGCAATGTTCGCGAGCGCGAGGCGAATGCTCTTCGCGAGATTGCCGCCGTTGCCATGGGCCGTTTGCGTCAGATGCGCAAGCAGCGCGGGCGTGGCTACGTGTCATTGGAAGAATTCTACGATGCGCTGGATGCTTACGAAGTGATTCGTGAGCGGGTTGAGGAGCTGGACCAGCTCGGCTTTGAGTTTAGGTGGCCATCGGCCTCTGATGTGGGGCTCGATGAGTATGCCGGACCCGAATGGGATGAGGACGACAACTCTCCGCTTGATCGCGGTTTCGATATCGCTTGTTAATGTGCCCGCACCATTGATTGGAGACAAAACATGTACCCGTACTACGAATGTGATAACTATCCCATCAGCATCAAGGACGCCGATGGTCCGTTTCTGATTATGGAGGCAGCTCTTTTTGGCGGCGATAAACTTGATGATGAGTTTAAGAAAACCGCCACATATAGCTGTTCGTGCGCGACTGTTTCCGCGGCGATTGATATTTGTAGATCGACGACGAACGGTCTTGATGATCCTTGGTATGAAAGCTGGGAGAAGGCGGTTGAGCGCTATCCGCTCGAGGAGCATGATGGCGCGGCGGCGTTGTATTGGATTGAGCCGACCGACCCGTTCACGGCTCTGTGCGCCTTTTATCCTCATCCTGATCTTGAGCCGTATGTGGCCGAGGCAATCAGTGCCATTGATACCTATTTGCTGGAGCACGAGTACTGCTCCTATACGCTCGATCACTTGGATCTGAAGCACGTTAAAGTTCTGCTCAGCGCTGCTTGGGGGCTGGCACGTATCCTCGAAGAAGCTTGGACTACTCATGACCCCGATGTTTTGGAAAAGATCGAGGACACTACGTACAACGCGTATATAACGGTTAGAGATCTGATTGAGGGCGAAGAGGTAGCCAAGGCCAGCCCAAAAGCCGATGACAGTCTTTAGCTGCTGCACTGGGCAGCACGTCTGAATGGCGAGCCGTCACGCAAAAGCGCGGACGGCCCGCCAACCTCGGACGCTACATCGTTCCCTTGCTAGCGGCGTAATAGTCTGCTTGTTTGAGGGGGTTCTCGTAGGCGCGCCACTTTGCTTCGTGTGGGTAGTTGCCTACTGCTTTTTCCTTTTTGTCTTAAGAGGCGCTCATGCCGTCTCCCAACCACCCTGCGTGAGTTTTTGTCCGCACGGGATGGTATTCAACACATGCAACAACTAAATCGGAGGTTTGACCATGGCTACGTGGGATCTCAACTGTCAATCGATTTCGTCGTCTGCGGACGACAAGGAGCTCGCTCCCTATCTTGCACGTCAAAAGGCGATGCGTGAGTTTTTTGAGCGCGCGTTGTTTGTTCCCAAGGATCAGGACAACAATGGCCTGTACTTTTTGGGTGCCACGACGGGCTCGGGTAAAAACTATACGGCCGAACAGGTCACGGCCGACCTCATCGCCGGTGGCTGGGACGATTCGGGCTGTTTTAGCAAGTGCCCGGGCCGTCGTTACCTGGTGTTTGTGGTGCCGGGTAAGGACAACCGCGACAACTACGTTGCAAGCGTGCACAAATTGCTGGTTGACCAGGGCATGGATGGCGATGTCGCGCAGCGCATGGTGTTCGATCTTCCGCGCGCGGGCGATAACATCCTGCATTGGATTGAGGCTACGCGCGGCAAGGGCGCCGTGGGCGTGCGTGACATCCCGTGTCCCATCGAGGCAGACGACGAGAACTCTCATCGCATCATTAAGCGGGCGTGGTGCAACGCGATGGAGATCGCCGATGATCTCCTGGGCATTCTCGACACTCGAAATCGCCTGGGAGGTGTTGCAGACCGTTTGACCCCCGCCCTTCGCGACAAACTATCGTCGGCGGATGCGAGCTTGCGTTGGGCGGTGAGCCACGAGCTTAAAAACGTCACGCGCGGTATGGAGGTGATCCCTCAGATTTGGCCGTCTGCCCTGCTCAATGACGAGAACATGCCGCATGTGATTGCCCTGACACCGCAAAAGCTCATCAATAGGATCGATACGGTGACCGGTGCTGGCGTTGTGCTCTTTAACGCAATGGCTGCCGAGAAGAGTCTGTTTATCTTTGATGAGATCGACCACATGAAGGCCGACATACTGTCGACGCTGACAGACGATCCCGTGACGTTTCAGCCGGACGAAGTGCTGCGCATTCTCGACCGTCATTTTAACGGTGGCGTGGTGGACCCTCTGCTGTTGGGAAATCGCGATCAGTGGATGGCGGTCTACACGCACGCCTCCACGTCGGGCGACCACAAGGGATCGAATGCCGAGAGGAACAGGGTTTCGCGAACGAGCGTAGAGGAGGCTGCCGAAGAAATCGCCAAGGATGCCAAGAAAATTCAAAAGGCACTTGCCTCTTGTATTAAGGAAATGAAACTGCGCCCGCCTTTTGCGCTGTCTGAAGAGGCGAAAGAAGAGCAGCTCTCCGGTCGACACCTGTTTGGTAGTGACGATATTTCGGTGGGTGACAACTCGGTAAACCCGTTGCGTTACAAGCTCAATGAGGGCGGTACCCACAATATGATTACGGCTCATGGGGCGGATGGGCAGCAAACCGTTAACAAGGCGGTTCGTCGTTCGCGTGGCGTCGTTAGGATGGTGGTGGGTCATCTTGCCCGCTGCGCCACACTTATGGACAGCCTGTACTACGGGGGTCTTTCGTACAAGGACGACCTTTCGCGCAAGAACATCATCGATGCCCTGGGCATTAGGAACAACCAGACCAGTGAGAGGTATTTTTGGGATGCGTTGATGCTGGCGCTGTTCTTTAAGGACCGCAAGAACGACGACATTGATGCTGCGGACGACTCGATGTATGCGTGTGGCGTTGATTACCTGGTAATGGAAACTACCATCGAGCATATGTTTACCACGTATCTAACCAGCCATGGCATTGAGCGCATGCCCGAGGCCTACCTTGCCTCCATTGCCGCCAAAGCGCCTTGCGTGTGCATGAGCGCAACATGGAGTGCGCCGACCGTCAAAAACTTCAACCTAGATTACCTTGACGAGGTTCATGGCGTGGTTCGCAAGGATGCCTGGATCGACGAGCTCAACCAGGAGATCGTGCGACAGACCAAGCTGTTTAACAAACAGGCTGCGAAGGAGTACGACGTCGATATTGCCTGGGTGGATGAGTCCAAGGAAATTGCCGGCATGGTCGCGCTGGCGGGCGGCGCCTTTGGCGGCATCATCGTGTCGCCCGACGAGGTGTACGAGCGCGCGATGCGGTTCTTTGACGGGATTGGCGTGAGTGAGGGCCTTGCGGTGCGCCTGCGCTTAAAGATTGCCGACAGGGTGGGCATAAGCGACGCCAAGAGCATCGAGTTTGAGTTGAAACGCCTGAGCAAGACGCTCGTTGCCGTGGGCACTTGGGCCCGTGGTGTGGCGCGTAACGAGCAACAGGCGGGAGCCGTTTTTACCACGCGCCACATGGGAAATCATGGCGAATTTAATAGTCTGGCGCTTGATCTTGCACGCGAGATTGTTGCGGAGCTGGTGATTAGAAACGTCAAGTGCCCCGAGATGTCGTACGAGAAATCGCTTGAGGCCGTCAAGGACATGGTGCCGTGCTTTAACGCTGCGGAATGGGATGCAGGTTGGCGTGGCGCTCAAAAACGTCTCGAGCTGGGCCAGCCGACCCTGATGTTCATCAATCTTTCGGCCGGCGGCTTTTCCAAGAATCTCAAATACAAGGTGCCGGAGAATCTGTGCGACATGGTTCGCCAGGTCGATTGCGGCTTTGAGAATGCCGACCGTCGCCCCAAGATGGATCTTGATTTCTTATATATCGAGTCGCCCACAAGTCGTTTGACCTGGGGAGTGGAGATCAACTCGGACAAGTTTGTCCAGCAGGCGCTACTTGGCGTGGTGGAGCAGGAGGAGCTGGTGGCGCGCGGCGAGGTTCCGTTTACCAAGAAACGACATAACGTACAGCTGTTGCTGTCTGGCGCCAAACAGGGTCTGCCAGTTCGCAACACCACCTCTTATCAGGTCGAAGGTGCTCGTATTGTTGCGCAGGCTGTGGGCCGTTTGATGCGCACGAGCGTGAAGATGCCCCGTGTGCAGGTGATGCTCGACCGCGAGATTGCGAACGATTGCAACTTTTCGTTCTTGCATGATTTGCCGATGGGCTACGAGCTGGAGCGGGTGGTCGGTGCGTGCGCGGCGGTCAACAATCATATGGCGGATGACAAGGACCTTGCTATCGCCAAGCAGCAGAATCTTGCTGCCTTTAGGAACAACCTTGCCAAGCAAAAGCACGAGAAGCTGGCGTGGAAAGTTACCTCGCTTAATGCCGGGGAGGAGGACCTCGCTGCCTTTGATGGCGAGCGCGACTTTTATCTGCATCATTTTTGCCTGTCGTGGGAAGACCTTACGAGCTATCCGGCGCGCCGAAGCACCGCATTGCATATGCCGTACGCCACGAGTGGCTATGCCTATGCAGAAGGTGGGGCATGCAAGGTGCCGCATTTTGAGTTTCCCCGCTATGACGGTGAACCCGTCGAGCAGATCGCCGCTCGTCTGGAGGATTCCTGCCGCTGTGACAAGGGGCTAAAGGGCGCGACGGTTCGCCAGGTGAGCCAGGCTGCGGCGCGTGTGCCCGAGCTGCTTTCGATTCGCGAGGTGCGCGAGCGCTGGTCGCGCGACGGGGTGCCCGCGGCACTGCAGCCAGCGGCGACGGCGCATATGACGCCCTATATGTTCCAGGCGGTGTATCTGGGAGAGCTGGGCGAGTCTGCTGGCAGGGCCATTTTTGAGGCGTATTACGATGGCCGTTATTCGCTTACGCGTGGCGATGCTGCCCATGCCGAGACGGGCGGCGACTTTGAGGTGCTCGATGCCGCCGGCAACAAGACCGGGGTGTGGATCGACTTTAAGCACTATCGCATCGGTGCCTATATCGCTTATGTTCGCGACGGTCGCGAGGCGTCGGATGCCGAGCGCTTTAGGGCCAAGGCTCAAAAGGTTGGGGCGAAACGCCTGCTAATCGTCAACGTTTTGGCTGATGGGGCAGCGCTTGAGTGCGTGCCCAAGGCACTCGATGCCGAGGGGACTGTGTACTCCGTTCCTTATATGGCCGCTGACGGTGCAATCAATCTGGAGATGATGGAGGCGGTTCATCGTGCAATCGAAGCATAACCAGTCGTGTGGTCTGGGAGACATTGCTGTATCCGAGTTTAAGCTGCAGCTCGATGCCGCTGCTGCTGAGGAGCGCTACTCGGTCTTTTGGTGTAACGTGGGCGATGCGGGCAAGCATGCCGTGGCGAACTTCATGGCCGATGTGTGCCAGACGGGCAAGGTCGTCGCGCTCACGCAGCTTGCAGACAACCGCGTCTTTCTGATGGTCAAAGCAGGCATGAAGACGGGCGACCTCAACGCTTCGCTTTATCAGGAGCAAGTGGTTCCGATTAAAACTAATTGGAACGAGTTGGACGATTACGTTGCGCTCCGTCTGCTGTTCAACTCCTGCTCTCAGTTTGAGGGGATTGAGGACGAGGCTCCCAATGACACCGGGCACCTGTATGTCATTAGCGCCAAGGGCGCTCGCCGCGATGCTGTCGAAAGCGATGGAAGGGGACCTGCCAAGATCGAAACGGTTGAAATCGTTATCGACGAGGATTGCGCCTTCGATCTTAAGATTCGGACGTTTTCCAAGCGCCGTGTGCTTATTGGCAGGGCACAAGGTGACGAGAAAGAGCTCGAGAAGATTAAGAGCCAAGTAGGCTACAGGCTATCGCCCGTGGCGACGATGGTGCTTGCCCATGAACAAAAGGACGAGTACATCCTGCGTCGTGCCAGGGGCGACAAGCCGTCCAAGCGTCGTGATCTGACGTTCTCGGCCCAGGCGGACAAAGTCGCCTATACCAAGAAGGGCATTTTGTACCGAGAGCTGCAGATTCTTGAACGCCGTTACAGCGACTTCGCGCGGGTGACGCTCATGGAATACCCGCGCAAGAGCTTCTACGAGGTGCTCAAGGGTGATGAATACGCTCGCGTAGTTGCGGAGCGCATGGTGGGGCAGCGAATCGTGGTGTCGTTTGCGCGTAATGGGTTTGCCGAAGTGGCACGCCGGCTGGCCGATCGACTTAACGATTCCTCGTGGGGCGTTCGCGCATCGTATGGCGGAAGGACCGTGGATTCGCGGGCGCTGAACCTTGTCGTTGTGCCCAATGAGGTTGCTGAGGACGACGGCTATGCCTTGCATGCCGGCGTGGTGGAACAACACGTGACGCCGGATGTGTGCGAACCACTATTTAAGGTGGCATCAAAGCAAAAGGATCGCAACGCGCAAGAGGCGATCCTGGGTGCCATGCTCAAAGAACTGCTGGTAAAGCAGGATGTTGTCAACAAGCGGGTGACGGCGTTTGACCTTGACGCTTTGGGTATTGAGTCGGTGACGGTGTGCGGCTTGGTCGATGTGCCGCACAAAGAGAAGGGCAAGATTGAGCTGGATTCGCGTATCGCTACGTTGGCGATTGGCGCGGATGGTGGCATGCGCTATGCCTCACATTCGGCGGAGGATGGTCCCGAGGACGAGATGGAACTCGATTTGCTGACCGCGGACGGCAAGCTCGATAAGGGGGCCTATGTCTTTGACGTGCATGCGGACGGGAGGTCTATGCTTGCGCGCGTGCGGGATACGGGACTGACGACGTTGTCCAACAACTTTATGGCCCTGGTGGGCGAGCATCAGCTCACAGGCAAGGCAGGGCGTAAGAAGGAGTTTTTCGAGAGCTATAACTCGCCTTATTACGGCATTGGAACGTTCGAGCGCGCGGGCAAGACTTGCTATTTTGTGGGCGTCAACAACGGCACCCAGGAGGATATGGCAACTGCGATTCACGTGCGGTCGATTGAGGTGCTCGAAGGCGATGATTTGTCTGAGCTGCTGGTTCAGCTGGTCAACGTGGGCCTTTCGCGCTACAAGGCCCCTTCTAGGTGGCCGATTCCGGTCAAGTATCTCAACGAATATGCCGCGCGCGAGGGTGCGGCGGTGGAGAGCGCTGTTCATTCGTGAGGAGACAAAATCGTTATAAGCGCTAGAAATCTAAAAAAGTTCTTGCACACTACAATTAGAGCACATATACTGCAGTCATAGCACATGAGATGGGGTCTCAAAGGAGACCAAGCACAGCAAGTTGAGATGATGTTTAAGGGGCTTGAGCGTGAATACCAGCAATTTCATCTTTTACAACGACAATACCGACGAAATCGATCTCGACGCTATTCGAGACTGCTATTGCAGTTCTGAGGCAATGAGCAGGCAGTATTATCAGGATGGCTCTGAGCTGAGCGCTGAAGAACTCGAGTATCTGAACGATGTTGAGCGCGAGTGGGAGTACGAGCTTGGGGTCTGCCTGCGCCGACCCGCTTGCGAATTGGCTGCCTGATTTTAATGGCACCGGTATCGCCTCTTCTAGTGGGGCGCGTCGGATTGATTGTCTGCGTCAAACAACAGCTCATCGTGGGAAGGAATCGGCAATGAGCAGGAACATGAACAAGAACACTGGCTGTGGTATTTCGGGTAAGGCCAAGGCTGTGGGGCGCGTGGCAACGGTCGCCGCGGCAACGATCGCCATGACGAGTGGCTCGCTGCTGTCTCCGCTGACTGCGGTGGCGCAGAGTGCTGGCGGCATTGAAGCTGCGGGTGCGTCTGCTGCGGTGATGTCTCCGCTGACGAGCACTGCTGCGGCGGGTGCCGGCGTGGGCGCTACGTCTGCTGCACGGAAGGTTGCGAGCCTGCAGGCAGCTGTGGATGCGGCGCGCGCCAAGGCGGCGGCCGCAAAGGCGGATTTGGAAACGGCGGCTGTCCCTTACGACGTTGCTGCCGCCAAACAGCAGCAAGCGCAGGGCGCTTACGACGCAGCTCGCGGTGCAAGCGACGCTGCTGCTACTGCTGCGTCGGCCGAGCTGGAGCAGCAGATGGGCGCCGCGCAGGACAAGGCCGATGCGGATGTTAAGGCGCTTGAAGGTGCACAGGCTGCGCTCGATGCTGCCAAGAAGGACTTGGCGGATAAGGACGATGTGCTCGCGGCTGCCCAGAAGGCGGCTGCTGATGCCCAGGTCGCGCTCGAGGCTGCGCAGGCTGCCGCGTCCGATGCAACTCCCGAGGCCGTTGCTGCGGCCCAAGCTGCCGCCGAGCAGGCCGCAGTCGAGTTGGGGCAGGCGAAACAGCAGGCGGCTGACGCACAGGCCAAGCTTGCGGATGCCCAGACTGCTGCCGATGCTGCTGCGGCTAAAAAGCAGGATGCCCAGGCCAAGCTTTCGACTGCTCAGCAGGCAAAGGCCGCGGCAGATGCGGATGTGGACGCCGCGCAGGCGGCCTACGATGCTGCCAAGGTTGATCTTGACCGCGCCGAGCAGGGTGCTGCGGGTCCGGAGTACGAGGCCGCCAAGGCAAAGGTGACCGCTGCCTCCGAGGCGCTGTCTGCCGCGAAGTCCGTTCAGTCGCAGCGCGAGAGTGAACTCGCTGCCGCTTCGCAGGAAGTGACCACTGCTGAGGGCGAGGTGCAGGCTGCCCAGCAGGCGCTCGCCGATCAGCAGCAAGCTGCGGTCGATGCCCAGGTCAAGCTGGATGCCGCTGCTGCCGCCAAGGCTGCTGCCGACACCGCCGTCGACCAGGCCAAAGCCGATCATGCCTCTGCGCTTACGGCGCTGGTCGATGCCCAGGCCAAGCTCTCGGCCGCCAAGGACGAGAAAGATGCTGCCGACAAGGCACTTGACCAGGCAAAGGCTCAAAAACAGCAGGCCGACCAGGCTGTTGCTCAGGCGCAGGCCAAGCTCGATGCCGCTCAGGCCACGGCGAATGCTTCGGCGGAGAACTACCGTCAGGGTGCTATCACGTTCTTTAAGAGCGTGGGCGCCGATGAGGCTGCGAACCTCATCCTCAACTGCAAACTCGCTAGCTACAACAAGGTGGGCGAGGAAGTTGATGCGACGAGCCTGACCAACATGAAGCAGGCAATCGTGTGGCTCAAGGCGTGCAACAAGTACCGTGCGAGCGTGGGCTTGGGCGAGCTCAAGGTGACGTACGACATGATGGCGACTGCCATTGCCGATGCGAATTACTCCGACACCAAGGTTGCGCACGCCGAGCAGTTCAGTGTGGGCGAAAACGTAGCGTGGAACTTCGGAAGTAATCCGTTTGAGCAGTGGGTTGATGAGGAAAAGACCGTTTTCGACAGTGCGGCCGCCTCACTTGGCACGACAGGTCTTACGGGAAAGGCTGCTTTCGATTTTTATCGTCAGCATGGTAACGAAATCGATCTCTATGTGGCTGAACATGGCGGACGTGTACATACGGTCGGCCATTACATCAACGTGATCAATCCCGACTACACCGTGACGGGCATGGGCGTCTGCACGCGTGGGACGATGGGCGGCTGGAAAACGCAGGCGCAGACGTTTGTTACGTCCGATAGATGGTGCGAGCCGTATAACGTTAACCCGATGACGGTCGCCGAGTACGAGGCCGCGCTGAATGCATGGTGCGATTCTCTGGCGAATCCCGAGCAGGGTGTTGATGCCGCTCGTAAGGAGCTCGCTGCCGCTCAGGGTGTGGCTGCTGGCGCTAGCAACAAGGTGAATGCAGCGGCGCAGGCCGTTGCTGCGAAGCAGGCGCAGGCCGATGCCGCTGCCGCTGATGTTGACGCCGCCGCGGCTGGGGTCTCGGATACCCAGGCTGCCGTGGGGGAAAAGCAGGCGGCGGCCGAGGTCGCCGCGCGTGCCGTGAGCGATGCTCGCGCCGATCTGAACGCGGCCAACGCTTCGGTTGCCGCGGCGCAGGGCGTTGTTGCCGCCAAGTCCGGTGCGCTCGATGTCGCCAAGGACAAGGCTGCTGCCGCCCAGCGTGCGCTGGATGCTGCTCGCGCCAGTGTTAGCGACAAGGAAGACGCACTCACTGCTGCTCAGGATGAGCTGGCTGCGTATTCGGCCGATGTCGCCGCTGCTCAGCGTGCATTTGATGCGGCGTCTTCGGTGCTCGAGGATGCTCGTGCCGTCCAGCGCGAGACGCAGGCTGCGCTGACTGCCGCCAAGGGCGCGGCTGATCAGGCTGACGTTGAGGCCGCTTTGGCTCAGGCTGAACTTGGCACTGCTAAGGGAGTAGCGGCAAATGCTCGTGCTGCCATAACCGCTGCCCAGGCGAAGTCCGATGCGGCTGCTGCTCGCGCGGCTCAGCTTAAGGGCGCGGCAACTGCGCTTGATCAGGCGACGGATGCCAAGGCTGCCGCCGACGCCGCTGCTGATGCGGCGACGTTGGCTGTGGTTGATGCCGAGTACGACGTGGTTGCAGCTGACGATGCCGTGGCGGATGCGGCTGCCGCTCGCGATGCTTCCGCCGACGCGGTTGCTCGCCTGCGTGGGATTAATCTCGCCGATGCCATTGCTAAGGGCGGCGATGCCGCTGCGGACGAGGCGCTCAACGCCAAGATCGCCGCGGCCCACGATGCCGCCGTACGCGCTGCTGCCGCTAAGGCGGAACTCGATGCAGCTGTAGCCGCGACCGATGCCGTGGCACCGGCCTACTTGGGGGCGCTTGCCAACTATAACGCCGCCAAGGCCGAGCTCGACCAGGCTATTGCTGCACTCAACGCCGAAATTGCCCGTCAGGATGAGGCCGAGCGCACCGCTGCCCAGGCTCAAGCTACTCAGGTGACGTATCAGGCTAAGCACATGGCTGCAAAGACCGAGGCCACAACACAGCAGACGACGATGCCCGCCACGGGCGATACGTCCGACCTGCTGGGCGAGACGTTCGTAATCGGCGGCACGGTCCTGGTTGCCGCCGGCGTCTTCCTGTCCGATAAGCGCCATCAATTGATCCGTTAGGGACGGAGGAAAACGGATCGCTTTCGGTGCGCGCTGCAGGGGACATGGACCCTGTTGCGCGCGCCGTGTTTTATGACTTCAAAAGGTGATTAAGGAGGAATGCATGCAAATAAGAGGAGAAGCTGCGATTGCCTGTGGATTTATGGCGGGCTTGGCAACTGGCCTGCTGTTCGACGGGTGCTTTGACGGCTACATTAACCGATTCCATGGCTCGGGTTTTTTGAGAAGCAGGCCCCATAAATCGGCGCAGGCTCGCCAAAAGGTGGCCGCGCCCATCGAACCTCGCAGCGTGGACGCCTCAAAAATCAAGGTAATCGTCACCAAGAACGGCAAGATTTATCACCGCGCTTCGGGCTGTAAGGGACTTCCCCAAAGCGCCATTAGAACAAGCGTGCCACTGGCGGCAGCACTCAAACGGGGTAAGACTCCCTGCCCAGTATGTTGCCCGCCAACGGTTTAGATGCTCTTTCGAGAGTGCTTCACAATGCTGCGGAGTCTGTGGACGCACTGGTCTAAAAACGCGTCCGCACGGCGTGGGAGACTTAACCTGCCGCCTTGCTCTGTCTCGGCGGCATGGACGTAAGCAACGACCCCCTAAGGAGTTCGATACCAATGAGTGAAAACGCAAAACATCTCGTAAAGAAGGGTGTAATGGACGCGGGGCCGTGCCTCGCGTTGTGCCTTGCCGGCGCGGCGGTCGCGCTGCTGGCCGCTCTGGGGCCTTTCGACGTGCTTCGAAGCGCGAGCTATCTGCACGTTTGCTTCGCCCTCGCCGGCGCCATGGCGACCGGTGGCGTGCTCGATTTGATCTTTTGGGTGTTTGACCCGTTTGGATGGAAGAACGAAGGGTAAGCCCTAAAGGACGGAGTGGCTGGGGGACTGGTATTGATTCCCGGCGTCGGATTGGTCTGAGCCGCGCGGCGCGGAGGTGTTGTTTGATGTCCATTTTTGTTACCGGAGACGTTCACGGTATTGCCGAATACGGGGCGAGCCGATTCTCGTCGCACAGCTGGCCGCTGGGCCGAACGCTGACGCGCGGCGACGTGGTGATCGTTGCCGGCGACTTTGGCTTTATATGGAGCGGATCGAACACCGACAAATACTGGCTCGACTGGTTTGAGTCCAAGCCCTGGACCACGTGTTTTGTCGATGGCAATCATGAGAATCACCATCTGCTGGCGGAGCTGCCGATGTGGGAGTGGAATGGTGGCCTCGTCCACGAGGCGCGCCCGCACGTGCTCCATCTGATGCGCGGCGAGGTATTCGACATCGCGGGGACCACGGTCCTTGCCATGGGTGGCGCTGCGAGCCACGACAAGCAATGGCGCCAGGAGGGGAAGACCTGGTGGCCCGAGGAAATGCCGAGCGAGAGCGAGATGGAACACTGTCGTGCTTCGCTCGACTGCATGGGGTGGAAGGTCGACTATGTGGTGACTCACGAGGCCCCGGTCGATTTGGCGGACGAGCTGTGCATGGAGTGCAATCGCGAGTTCTACGACGACGCGCTGCAGAACTTCTTGGGCGAGCTCGACGGTCGGCTCGACTACCGCACTTGGTTCTTTGGCCATTACCATGACGACGAATGGCGCGATGGCAAGCATCGTCTTATCTACCAAGATGTCGTGCCGATCGAAGCGCGGCGCACCGATGAGTAGAGCGCGGCGGCGAAGGCAGTCATGAGCAAGAACGTTAGGAGACCCCCATGATCTGGTTTACCAGCGATACCCATTTTGGGCACGAGAACATGCTGCGGTTCAGCGGCAGGCCGTGGTCGACCGTTGCGCAGATGAACGACGCCATCATCGATAACATTAACAGCAAGATCGCTGCGGACGACGAGCTCTATATTCTAGGCGACTTCAGCTTTAAGATGACGGTCCAGGATGCCTATGAGCTGCGCAAAAGGATTGTCTGCAAGCGTGTTCATCTGCTGCCCGGCAACCATGACAAGGACTGGTCGCAGCCTGCGGTGGCGGGTGCTTTTATCGTTGAGCCGCCCATCTGCGTGCTCAAGATCGACCGGCAGAAAATCGTGCTGAGCCACTATCCCATGACCGACTGGCAGGGCATGTCACATGGCGGCTGGCATCTGCATGGGCATATCCATAGTTGCGGCAGCGCGTACAACGAATTCAACCGCAAGCAGGGGCTGCTGCGCTACGACGTGGGCGTGGACGCCAACGATTATGCGCCGGTGAGCCTGGACGAGCTCAAGGCGTGGTTTGCGCAGGTAGACGAGCCGGTGTGCTGCGTTAAATGGCCGTGGTGGATCAATGCCACGGGCGACGAGCACATCGAACACGAGCTCGAGGCATACAAGAGGGAGGTAGTAATCCGATGACGGTCTATGTGACAGGCGACATCCACGGTGGGCTTGACATGCAAAAGCTCCGCGACTGGGAGCTTGGGGATGGCCTGACGAGCGACGACTATCTGATTGTCGCCGGCGACTTTGGCTTTCCGTGGGATTTCTCTGCCGAGGAATGCGCCGATATTGCCTGGCTCGAGTCGCGTCCCTACACCGTGCTCTTTGTCGACGGCAATCACGAGCGCTTCGACCATTGGGCGGAGCGGCCCATGGAGCTGTGGCGCGGCGGGCTAACGCAGCGCCTGTCGGATACCTCGCCCATCCGGCGCCTGACGCGCGGCGAGGTCTTCGAGCTCGACGGCTCAGCAATCTTTACCATGGGCGGCGCCACGAGCGTGGACAAGGAATACCGCATTCCGTATTCCAGCTGGTGGCCGCAGGAGTTGCCGGACGAGCGCAACTTTGAGGAGGCACGGACGAAGCTCGACAGCGTGGGCTGGAAGGTCGACTACGTGGTCACCCACACCTGCTCTACGCGCATGCTTTCGCCCACGCTCTATCCGGCGCCCGGCTGGAATTGCCCCGCCGTCGATCGACTTACGGCATTTTTTGACGAGTTGGAAGACCGCTTGGACTACAAGCGCTGGTACTACGGGCATTTTCATCGGGATGCCAACCCGACCGAGCGCCATACCGTGCTCTACGACTGCATCGTTCGCCTGGGCGACGAACTCCAGCCTTGGGATGTTGCGTAGGGGTGGGGCGTATTTGGCTACTCGGCCGTTACAGCGATGTTCTCTCGGTGCGCGCGGATAACATCCCAGCTAAAGTGCTCTACCAGCTGCTTGGCAGAGCGCGGCGTGGTATCTGGTGCGACGCCGGTTTGCCCTGCGAGCCATCCCAGAAGGGCCTCGGGCGTGCCGAAGCGGGCACGGAGTTCGCCCAAGTCGAGGTCGCGGTCGCGCTTGGAAAGGCGGCGACCGTCCGGCGACATGAGCAGCGGGATGTGCGCGTAGCGCGGCGTGGGCAGTCCCAGTAGATGCTGCAGATAGATCTGGCGCGGCGTGGAACCCAGCAGATCGCATCCACGTACGACCTCGGTGACGCCCATGGCGGCATCGTCGACCACCACAGCCAGCTGGTAGGCAAAGACGCCGTCGCTGCGGCGCACCAAAAAGTCGCCGCACTCGGTGGCGAGCGCCTCGCATTGGGCGCCGTACGTGCGGTCGACAAACTCGACCACGTCGTCCGCGAGGTCGTCGACGGTGGGCACGCGCAGGCGTGTGGCCGGGGCGCGTAGGGCACTGCGGCGGGAGATCTCTTCGGCGGAAAGACCTCGACAGGCGCCGCGGTAGATGGGCGTGCCGTCGCTAGCGTGCGGCGCGCTCGCGGCGTGGAGCTCGGCGCGCGTGCAAAAGCAGGGATAGGTGAGACCGGCGTCTTGCAGCTGGTGCAGGGCGGTCTCGTATAGATCCAAGCGATCATGCTGGTAGTAGGGGCCTTCGTCCCACTCGAGCCCCAGCCAAGCGAGGTCGGCGATGAGCTGGGCGGCGAGCTCCGGTCGCTTGCAGCGATCGTCTAGGTCCTCGATGCGCAGCACGATGCGACCGCCCTGGCTGCGGGCCGAAAGCCACGCGCACAGGCAACTGAACACGTTGCCCAGGTGCATGCGGCCCGAGGGCGACGGGGCGAAGCGACCCACGACGGGCGTGGGCGTGCTGGGCGCCGTCGACGTGGCCACGGCAGGCGTTGCTATGTTGCATGCGTTGATATCCATGCGGACGAGTATAGCGCGGGGCGTGGCAGGGGAGGCGTTGCCGTCGCTCGCAAGTTGCCAAGACCGTGCGTTGTGCGCGGCGGACACCGACTCAATACCTCGATTGCCGACCGCCAGCCCAACCCCTTAAACGACAGAAACCCCGGCAGCTCTTCGCAACTGCCGGGGTTTCCGCGGAAAAGGGGGACATGATCCTCGAGCGAACGGCAAAGGGGCAAACCGTTTTCGCTCAACTGCTTTATGCCCCTCGTTCGCCGGCTCAATCAGCGCGCGCCGCACCCACACAAAGCCGCTACACCTGTGATGGAGCTATGAAGTGGTATTTTCCTCCGGTCGCGGGCTCAGCTAAAGACTGTCCCAAATGACTAGTCGTTTAAGAACGTCCCCAACGACTACCCGTGGGCGTGACTTTTATCCCGTTTGGCGCTCCGCTGGCCTAGAAGCTCGCGTCGCGAGCCCGCAAACGTGGGACAATAGCGTTACTGGTATCACAGACAAAGGATGTGCCTATGAACGCCCCCGTTGCCAAACCCTGTCGGCAGCGCCGCCTATTTGCGCGATTCGCTTCCGTCTGCGCGCTTGTTACGTGCGCACTGTTGCTGCTGCCCGCCGCCGCCCATGCCGACGGCTACTCCATGAGCCAAACCTATATCGGTGCCACGGTCGAGGCCGACGGCTCGCTGACCGTTGTCGAGGGACGTCAGTTCGATTTTGACGACGACATCAACGGTGTGTATTGGGATGTCAATACAGGCTCCAACCAGCAGGGCGGTTCGGTAAGCGTCGATGTGCTGAGTGTCGAGGAAGACGACACCGCGTTTAACAAGGTCGACAGTGCAAACAAGGGCGACTCTGGCGTCTACACGGTGGAGCAGTCCGGCGACGGCGTAAGGATCAAGGTGTTCAGCCCCCACGAGAGCGGCGACAGCGCGATCTTTTACGTGAGCTACACCATGGGCGGCGCAGTCATGAACTGGTCCGATACCGCCGAGCTCTACTGGAAGTTTGTAGGCGACGGCTGGTCGGCGGATTCCGATGACGTCGAGATGGAAGTCTACTTTGCAAACGCCGCTGCCGGGACGGCGGCCGTCAAGGGTGACAACTTCCGCGCATGGGGCCACGGTCCGCTGACGGGCGACGTGTCGCTCGACGAGAGCGAACCCATGGTCACCTATACCATTCCGTGCGTGCATGAGGGCGAGTTCGCCGAGGCGCGCATCGCCTTCCCCAGTGACTGGGTGCCGCAGCTTGCCGCCTCGAACGAAGAGCGCATGTCGACGATTCTGAGCGAAGAGAAGGAATGGGCCGACGAGGCCAACGCCCGCCGCGAGCACGCGCGTGCGGTTGCCAGCGCGATTGCCGTAGTGTGTGTTGTCGTGGCAGTTGCCTATACCGGTGCAATCGTGATGCTCAAACTGCGTCGCCCCAAGCCCAAGCCGCTCTTCCAGGACGATTACTTCCGCGATGTGCCCTCGGCCGACCATCCTGCCGTGCTGGCGGCCCTCATGGCCTGGAATGACGTGCCCGACCAGGCATATATCGCCACGCTTATGAAGCTTACCGACGATCGCGTGATCAAGCTGGAAGAGGCGACCGAGACCAAGAAGAAGGGTCTGCTTCGTCGCGAAAAAGAGGAACAGACGTATCGCATCACCGTGACCGACGAGGGCTGGAAGGCCGCCAAGAAGGACGGCATCGATCGCGACGTACTCAAGGTCTTCTTTGCCGGCGTTAAGCCCGACAAGGACGGCGTCCGTTCGCGCACGTTTAGTGAGCTGGAAGATTACGCCAGCGAGCGCACCGTATCTGTTGGCGACAAGCTCGAGGACTATCAGACCACGGTCAAGGGCAAGCTGGAAGGGCGCGAGCTTATCGCATCGGACGGTAGCGTTGCCATGGTGCTTGGCTTGGTTCTCGGCATCATTATTGTCTGCGGCATCTTGGGTTCCCTGTTCTATACCGACTTTGCAGACGCTAACGTCGGTGCCGCCATGATTTCGATTCCCATTGTGATCGCGGGTTTTGTCCTCAGCTGCACCTTCCGTCGTTACACGCCTGAGGGCGCCGAGCTGGCGGCCCGTTGCAAGGCTCTCAAGCACTGGCTCGAGGACTTTACGCGTCTGAAGGAGGCCATCCCCGGCGATCTGGTTCTGTGGAATAAGTTGCTGGTGATGGGCGTTGCCCTGGGCGTTTCGAAGGAAGTGCTGCGTCAGCTGGCCGAGGCCGTGCCTGCGGACCTGCGCAACAGCGACGATTTCTACGACAACTACCCCTGCTACTGGTGGTATTACCATCACTACGGCAACGAGTCCCCGCTTGATTCGTTCAACGATGTGTACCACGAGACCATCCGCGAGCTGGCTTCGAGTTCCGATAGCTCGAGCGGCGGCAGTGGCGGCGGCTTCTCCGGTGGCGGCGGTGGCGGCGCCGGCGGAGGCGGCGGCGGAACGTTCTAACGCTCACAAATCCTGGGATGGGCTTTCCCTGACAGCTGTCGGGGAAAGCCCATCCCATTTTTATGTGTCGGCAGGGACAGACCCTTCCGCTTTCTGCTCTGTCGAAAGGGGTGGTGGGCAAAAAATGCCAAATATGAGTACTGTTGCTTTGTTGGTCACATATCTTTGGGCTTAAAAAGAGGGTCCAAATGAGATCCTGTCTCGTTAGGAACCTCTTTTGCTCTACATTTGGGGAGAAACGTTGGCTCATGCGGTTACGGGCAACGCCGAATAGATCCGAAAAATGCCAAAATCGCTGCTACTAAAAAGGTAACAGTACTCATATTTGATGTTTTTTTGCCCACAGGCATTCGCTAACCCCTATTTAGCGACATCGGCTGGGGCTTTCGCAGCCGTTTTGCTCAGGAGTGTCCCCAATGACTAGGTGTGGCTGCCCGATCTACGCGGTTAGGTCGAGTTCGTAGAGGAAGCTTTCGCGCGGCATGTCGCGACGGCGCTCTTCGCGGCTGGCGCGGTGCGTGGCCGTGCGCTTAAAGCCGTGCAGCTCGTAGAACTTCCAAGAGCAGTCAGAGTCGGTATACAGGTGCGCCTTGGTTGCCCCGCGTGAGGACAGGTGCGAGATCGCGGCGTCGAGCAGCACCGTCCCAACGCCCAGGCCATGGACGTCGGGGTCGACGGCGAGCAGCGTGACCTCGTATTCATGCGGCAGCGGGCTGCTCTCGAGCAGGCGGTTGTTGGTTCGGATGGTGGCGCGCACAAATGAGAGGTACTCGGCGCACGCCTCGGGCTCCAACTCGCGCATCTGCGACAGCAGCGCACGTTCGGTATCCATCCAGTGCTCGTTGACGGTGGCGCCAGAGCTGTGTCCGGCACGCGCAAGCGAAATGCCACGCGCCTCGCCGTCGATTACAGCGACCTGCGAAAACGTCGAGGATGAAAGGCAATAGGCAAGATCGCACGCGGCCTCGAGGCGGTTGTACTCATCGTTATCCGAATTGTTGTGCCAAAGGCGCTGCAGAATCAGCGCGATGGCGTCGAAGTCTTCGGTATCAAACGGTCGGTAGAGAACCCGCGAGACCATGGTGCCTCTTTCTTTTGCGGATGCATATCGAGCACAGTTCTACCACGCCATTGGCATCTAATTATGGTGCCCCTGTGTTCCATGAACTCACCGTGCCCGATGCCGTGTCCATCCCCTTCGCTCGCAAACTTTTTCTGCACAGCCGTGCGTTGCGGGGTGCATCGATGCGCTCGATGCGCTACATTAAATCAGTATTTTCAATGCCGCTGCGCGAGCGCTGCAGATCGACGTATCACCGACTCACAGAGCACGGCGGCGTACCAGACAGGAGGACTGCATGGGATCTGATGTGAAGATCGCACGCGCGTTGATCTCGGTTACCGATAAAACGGGTGTCGTCGATTTCGCACGGACGCTGGTCGATGACTTTGGCGTCGAGATCATCTCTACGGGCGGCACGGCTCGTGCCATCGAGGACGCGGGCGTTCCCGTAACCCCCATCGAGGAGTTCACGGGCTATCCCGAGATGATGGACGGCCGCGTTAAGACCCTGCACCCCAAGGTTCACGGCGCGCTGCTGGCCCGCCGCGATTCCGAGCAGCACATGCAGGAGGCCGCTCAGCACGGCATTAAGCTGATTGACCTGGTCGTCGTCAACCTGTACGAGTTCGAGAAGACCGTCGCCAACCCCGAGGTCACCTTTGCGGATGCCATCGAGCACATCGACATCGGTGGCCCCTCCATGTTGCGCTCTGCCGCCAAGAACGCCGCGAGCGTTACCGTCATCTCCGACCCGGCCGACTATGATGCCGTCCTGGCCGAGATGCGCGAGACCGGTGGCTGCACCACGCTTGCCACCCGTCGTCGCCTGCAGGTGAAGGTCTACCAGACCACCGCCGCCTACGACACGGCTATCTCCCGTTGGCTTGCCGCCCAGGCAAGCGACGTGGCGGACACCTCTGCCAAGCTCGAGATTTCGCTGGAGAAGGTCGACGACCTGCGCTATGGCGAGAACCCACAGCAAAAGGCTACGGTCTACCGCTTTGCCGAGGGCTGCGAGAACACCGCGAGCTCTCAGTTCCCGCTTGTGGGCTCCGAGCAGATCCAGGGCAAGCCGCTCAGCTACAACAACTATCTGGACGCCGATGCCGCCTGGAACCTGGTCCGCGAGTTCGACGAGCCGGCCTGCGTGATCCTCAAGCATCAGAACCCCTGCGGTTCCGCCGTTGCCGAGGACATCACGGCCGCCTACGACCGCGCTTTCGCCTGCGATCCCAAGAGCGCCTTCGGCGGCATCATCGCCTGCAACCGCGAGGTTCCCTTTGAGCTGGTTGAGCACTTTGCCGATCAGAACAAGCAGTTCGTCGAGGTCATCATCGCCTCGAGCTATACCGCCGAGGCGCTCGAGCGCATGGCCAAGCGCCCCAACCTGCGCGTGCTGGCTACCGGCGGCGTGGACCACGCTGCCCAGGTGGAGCTGCGCTCCATCGACGGCGGCATGCTGGTGCAGGAAGTCGACCACGTGACCGAGGACCCCGCGACCTTTACGTTCCCCACCGACCGCAAGCCCACCGACGCCGAGATGGCCGAGCTCGAGTTTGCCTGGAAGGTCTGCAAGGGCGTTAAGTCCAACGCCATCCTGGTCTCCAAGGGTAAGGCCGGCATTGGCATGGGCCCGGGTCAGCCCAACCGCGTGGATTCCGCGTTGCTGGCCTGCGAGCGTGCCGAGGACTTCTGCGAGCGCGAGGGCGTGGAGAAGGGCGGCTTTGCCTGCGCAAGCGACGCGTTCTTCCCGTTCCGCGACAACGTCGACGTGCTTGCCGCGCACGGCGTGACCTGCATCATCCAGCCCGGCGGCTCCAAGCGTGACGACGAGAGCATCCAGGCCTGCAACGAGCATGGCATCGCAATGGTCTTCACCGGCGCCCGCCACTTCCGCCACTAAGTTCCGCCCTGGGACAAAATAATCTCTGCAAAAGACGGTCGCTCCGTTTGGAGGGCCGTCTTTTTGGTATAAGAGGACGGAATGACTAACACGAAAGGTACAACCATGTCCCAGATTGATTATGCCGAGCTGTTTGGCAATGCCGAGGATCAGCGTGCGTACGAGGACTTTTGCGCCAATCAGGAGGCGGTCGAGAAGTTTACGCTCGACAAGCCCGCGCTTGTCTGCCGTTGGCGCATGTCCAACAAAAAGGTGCCCATGCTCAACCGCCACATCCGCGCGCTGTCCGAGCGTCTGGTGCAGGGCGAGCCACTTACCCATAACATGCTCAGCTGGGCCAAGCAGCACGTTGAGTGGTCGCTAGCCGAGGGCGACTATACCGCGCGCGACGGCGTGCTCACGCTGGTGATCGACATCAACGGCAACGCCGCCATGACGGTGGGGGAGTACGAGCCGCTCGCCGATACGTCAGCCAAGGCGCTGCGCGCCCGCTCTGCCGAGGCCCGTTCTGAGGCCGACGAAACCGGCGTGGCGCCCGAGCTGCTTGCTGCCGTCAACGACGGCGAGCTGGCCTTTGTGGCGCCGGCGGACGAGCGCCTGTGCGGCACGGCGACGCTCATCGAACAGCTGGCCCAGACCAAGGACATCCCGGTCACGCGCGTAGACATCCCCGCTCAGCTCAAGGGCGCGCTGTTCCTGGTGAGCGACGAGCACGGCGTGGTCCCCGCCGACGATACCGATGCCGCCGAGGCGGACGCCGCCACGGTCGCCTTCTTTGCTGACAGCTACGAAAAGCTCCGCGCCCGCCGCTAAATGATTTTTCTGGGACGGGGATTTCATAATCATGTGATCCCCGCACCCGTTGCGAGCGAGGGGCGAGCCAAACGCCCCCGCTCGCGAACAGTTCTGTCACCTTGGCGACGTGCGTGGCGCACACCTGCAGTTTCGCAGCCATAATGGTGGCAAGACAACCAAGAGGGGAGCGGAATCCATGGCGCTAATCTATATCGTTGAGGACGACGAGCCCATTCGTCGCGAGCTTGCCGACATCCTTGCTCGTGCCGGTTTTGAGGTCGAGGCCTGCGAATCGTTCGAGCATGTCTCGCGTGACATCCTGGCCGCTGCACCCGACTTGGTACTGCTCGACCTGACGCTTCCCGTCAAGGACGGCCAGCATATCTGCCACGAAGTCCGCCGCGAATCCGAGGTTCCCATCATCGTCCTCACGTCGCGCACGACCGAGATCGACGAGGTCATGGCCATGACGCTCGGCGCGGACGACTTCGTTCCCAAGCCCTATAGCGCGCGCGTGCTCGTGGCGCGCATCAATGCCTTGCTGCGTCGCACCGCGGCGGCGGGCGAGCGCAGCACGCTCGTCCACAAGGGGCTGGAGCTCGACCTCGCCCGTTCTATGGTCACCAACACGGCGACCGGCGACAGCACCGAGCTCACCAAAAATGAGCTGCGCATTCTCTCGCTGCTCCTGAGCCGCGCGGGCAAGATCGTCTCGCGCTCGGCCATCATGCAGGACCTGTGGGACTCCGATGCCTTTGTGGACGACAACACGCTCACTGTCAACATCAACCGTCTGCGCACCACGCTCGAAAAAATCGGCGTCAAGGGGTATTTGACCACGCATCGCGGCCAGGGCTATTCGGTCTAGGTGCCAGCTATGTCGTTTGGCAAGTTCTTTAAAGATGCGCTGCTTCCCGTCGCCGTGTGGACGTGCGGCGTGCTGTTGAGTTGCTTTGTGCTGACGGTCGCCGGGGCACCAGCTTCCATCGTGGTCGTGGCGGTCGGCGTGTCCTTTATCTTTGGCATGCTCGGCATCGTGATCGAGTACGCGCGCCGTCGTCGATTTTTGCACCAGCTGGAGCGCGCGGCCGAGGAGCTGGAAAGCCCTGCGTGGGTGCAGGAGATGGTGCAATGCCCGACCTATGCCGAGGGCGAGCTCGAATACGAAGTCCTGCGCCGCGTGGGCAAGGCGGCTTGCGATGAGGTAGCGGAAGGGCGACGTCAAACCGACGACTATCGCGACTATATCGAAAGCTGGGTCCACGAGGCCAAGTTGCCCCTGGCGGCAGCCCATCTGATTCTTGAAAACCTGGACGGCAGCGAAGACGACCTGTCGCGTGTGGATGACCTGGGTCGCGAGCTGGCTCGCGTTGAGCGCTATATCGACCAGGCACTGTACTATGCGCGCTCGGAAGTCGTGGAGCGCGACTACCTGATTCGCCGTTGGGATCTCAAGACCTTGGTGACGGGCGCGATTAAAGCCAACGCGCGCGAACTTATCGCGGCACATGTGGCGCCGGTGTGCGAGAACCTCGACTTTGAGGTCTTTACCGACGAGAAGTGGCTCGAGTTTATTCTGGGTCAGCTCATTCAGAACAGCATTAAATATGCGTGCGAGGACGGCGCGAAGATCGTGTTTTCGGGCGCATTGCTGGACGAGGGCTTGGCGAGCGAACGTATCGAGCTCACCGTCGCGGACAACGGCTGCGGCGTGAGCGCGGCCGACCTGCCGCGCGTGTTCGAGAAGGGCTTTACCGGCGACAACGGCCGCGCCACCAAGCGCGCAACGGGCATCGGCCTCTACCTGGTGGCGCGCCTGTGCTCCAAGATGGGCATCGACGTCACCGCAGCGTCCGAGCCCAGCGAAGGCTTCGTCGTCACGTTCGCCTTCTCAACGAATAAGTTCCAATATTTCGAGTAACGCACGCGGCAGACGCCCACCCAAACAAAAACGTGCCGTCCCAAACGGGGCGGCACGCCATTTTTTATCAGCCAACTCGTTGAAGTATGGTGACGAAGGCGCAAGGCCGGGAGGGGTTATCTAAGCCGACATCCCGCAGCCGCGAAGCGGCGAGGACGTCGGCGTGATAACCCCGCAGGCCTTGCGCCGACGGGAAGGAACCTACTTCACGACCAAAATGTCGCAGTCGGTGTTGCGCAGCAGGAACGTCGAAATCGAACCCAGGAGCGCATACTTGATCGAGGACAGGCCGCGGGCGCCGCAGAGCACCAAGTCGGGCTTGACCACGTCGAGCATCTCGTCCTTGAGCGTCTCGCGAATGCGGCCGGCGCGAATCATGACCTCGACCTCGGGAATATCGGGATTGGCCTTGGCCTCTTCGAGCTGCTTGGCGATGGAGTTCTTAAATGCCTCCTCTAGGCCGTTGACCAGATCGACCGGATAGGAACCGGCGCTCTCGAGCGCCGTGGAATCGATAACGTGGCCGATAATCAGCTTGGCACCGTTGTTCGCGGCGACCTTGATGGCGCGTGCGAGCACAAAATCCTGCTGCTCAGTACCGTCGAGTGAAACAAATACCTTGGTGTAGCCCTCGTTCATGGTTTCCTCCTTGGTCTATCGCACGGGCGCGGGGCTCGTGCATCGGGCGGGCGCGGGCGCGTTGGCCGCCGGACACTTTATCTTGTTGCAGTTATACCCAAGGATTTGGGTTTGACCGCTCGCAATTCTGTGAACGGGCGAGTTTTTTGGTAAGGGTAGGCGCGGTCGTGCCGCTAACGGTTGATAATGGGACATCGCCCGCATCGTCCGCAGAACATCTACCGGCGGGTGTCTAACGAGGGGGTCCCTTTGGATATTATCGAGCTTCTAAAATCTGCCTTCATGGGCCTGGTCGAGGGCATCACCGAATGGCTGCCCGTCTCGTCGACGGGTCACATGATCTTGGTGGACGAGTTCGTCAAGATGAACGTGAGCGAGACGTTCTGGAATATGTTCCTGGTCGTGATTCAGCTCGGCGCCATTCTGGCCGTCTGCGTGCTGTTCTTCCATGAGCTCAATCCGTTCTCGCCGAGCAAGGGCAAGGTAGGCCGTCGCGACACGTGGGTGCTGTGGGGCAAGATTGTGCTCGGCTGTATTCCCGCCGCGGCGATCGGCCTGCCGCTCAACGACTGGATGGAGGAGCATTTCTACAAC
Source organism: uncultured Collinsella sp. (assembly GCA_902464495.1). GTDB lineage: Bacteria > Actinomycetota > Coriobacteriia > Coriobacteriales > Coriobacteriaceae > Collinsella. The sequence goes on from CABQJK010000010.1 coordinate 53,815, forward strand.
GCCCCCGTCGTGGCGCTGGCGCTCATCGTGTACGGCGTGCTGTTTATCGTGATCGAGAATTGGCGTGCCAGCAAGCGCGAGGAAATGGCCGTCGCAGGCTCGTTTGGTTCGCGCGCCGTGGTGGCGGGCGGACGTCCCGCCGGTGCGCACTTTGCGGCGCCTGCTGCGGCCGTTGTCGAGGATGAGGACGATGACGAGGACCTGGACTTTGGCTCCATCACCACGCTCGAGGACCTGAGCTGGAAGACGGCGCTGGGCATCGGCTGCTTCCAGGTGCTTTCGCTGGTGCCGGGTACATCCCGCTCCGGTTCCACCATCATCGGCGGCCTGCTTTTGGGCTGCACGCGTTCGGTGGCGTCCAAGTTCACGTTCTTCCTGGCCATTCCCGTCATGTTTGGCGCGAGTGCGCTCAAGCTGGTCAAGTACTTCATTAAGGGCGGTACCTTCGGCGCCAACGAGATCGCCATCTTGGGTGTGGGCTGCGTCGTGGCCTTTGTGGTTTCGCTCATCGCCATCAAGTGGCTCATGGGCTTCGTCCGTCGTCACGACTTCAAGTGCTTCGGCGTCTACCGCATCATCCTGGGCATCGTGGTGCTCGCATACTTCTTTGTCCTGGAGCCCGTGCTCGGCCTGTAACTTGGTTGACGCTGCGCGGCGGCCAGAGCGACAACTTGTCATTCAAAGAGGGTGGCATGACCAAAAGGTCTATGCCGCCCTCTTTTTTGGGCGATGGGGCGGGCTTGACGGTGGTGCGCGGAGTCGTGGTGTGATTTGCGTCGGCGTCCGCGCGGCTCGGTATACTGGTACGGCTCAAACTATGGCGCCGCCCGCAGGCGCGCCGTCCGTCAGATGAGGAGTCGCCCATGACCCAGCCCTTGCCCTGGGAAAAGAATACCGCCGCGCCCGTCCCGCCCGCGCCGGAGCCCGTGCCGCTCGATGCGTACACTGCTCCCGCCGCGCCGGAGCCCGAGCTCGTTCCGCTCGATATCTACGACGCCCCGGCTCCCGCGCCCAAGCCCGCCAAGCCGCTCGTCGACATCGATAGCCTCAATCCCGCCCAGCGCGAGGCGGTCCTGACCACCGAGGGCCCGCTGCTGGTCCTCGCCGGCGCCGGCTCGGGCAAGACCCGCGTCCTGACCTTCCGCATCGCCCATATGCTGGGCGACCTGGGCGTTAAGCCCTGGCAGGTCCTGGCCATCACGTTTACCAACAAGGCGGCTGCCGAGATGCGCGAGCGTCTGGCCGCACTCATCCCCAACGGCACCCGCGGCATGTGGGTGTGCACCTTCCACGCCATGTGCGTGCGCATGCTGCGTGAGGACGCCGACCTGCTGGGCTACACCGGCCAGTTCACCATCTACGATGACGACGACTCCAAGCGCATGGTGCGCGACATTATGCAGGCGCTTGGCATCGAGCAAAAGCAGTTCCCCATCAATATGATCCGCAGCAAGATCAGCTCGGCCAAAAACGCCATGATCGGGCCCGAGGACATGCTCAAATCCGCCGACAGTCCCAACGACAAAAAGGCCGCGCAGGTTTACTTGGAGTTGGAGCGCCGCCTGCGCGCCGCCAACGCCATGGACTTCGACGACCTGCTCGTGCGCACGCTCGAGCTGCTGCGCACCCGCCCCGAGGTGCTCGACAAGTACCAGGAGCGCTTCCGCTACATTAGCGTCGACGAGTATCAGGACACCAACCACGTCCAGTACGAGATCGCCAACCTGCTGGCCGCCAAGTACCAAAACCTCATGGTCGTGGGCGACGACGACCAGTCCATTTACAGCTGGCGCGGTGCCGACATCACCAACATTCTGGACTTCGAGAAGGACTTTAAAAACTGCAAGACCGTCAAACTGGAGCAGAACTACCGCTCCACGGGTCATATCCTGAGCGCCGCCAACGCCGTGGTGCGCCACAACTCGCAGCGCAAGGACAAACGCCTGTTTACGGCCGAGGGCGACGGCGAGAAGATCCAGGCCTTCCAGGCGAGCGATGAGCGCGACGAGGGTCGCTGGATTGCCGGCGAGATCGAGAAGCTGCATGCCAAGGGTATGAGCTACGACGATATCGCCGTGTTCTACCGCACCAACGCCCAGTCGCGTATCCTCGAAGATATGTTCCTGCGCGCGGGCGTGCCCTACAAGATCGTCGGCGGCACGCGATTCTTCGACCGTGCCGAGATCCGCGACGTCATGGCCTACCTCAAGATGATCGTGAACCCGGCCGACGAGATGAGCGTCAAGCGCGTCATCAATACGCCGCGCCGCGGCATCGGCTCCACCTCGATTCAAAAGATCGAGCAGCTGGCACGCGACAACCGCTGCTCGTTCTTCCAGGCCTGCGAGATCGCAACAGCCGAGACGGGCATGTTTAGTGCCAAGGTGCGCAACGGCCTGTCGAGTTTTGTGGCGCTGGTGCGCGAGGGCCGTCGCATGGACGGCGAGCTCAAGGATGTCGTCGAGATGATTGTCGACAAGACGGGCCTGCTGCAGGCGTTTCGCGCCGAGGGCACCATGGAGTCCGAGAGCCGCGCCGAGAACATCCAGGAATTCCTGGGCGTCGCCGCCGAATTTGAGGAGACGCACGAGGATATCGAGGGTACGCTCGAGAGCTTGGAAGAGCTGCGCGCGGCCGGTGTTGCCGATGTGCCGGCCGGCGCCGAGTCCGAGCCCGTCGTGGTGAGTGCGCCCGCGCCCGAGCTGGGACCGTCCGCTCCGGCATCCTCGTTTGAGGCACTTGTCGGCGCTCGTGACGCCGCGGGCTCCAATCCGCTCGATAGTCTAGCCGCCCCGGCGCTCTCGCCGCAGGATGCCTTGGCCGCCGCCATCGCGGGCAACGCGTATGCCGCGCCGACGGGGCTGCCGGCCGGCGCCGTGCATGCCGACGAGATCGAGCGCACTTATGGCCCGCTCACCTGCAAGGCGCTGCCGGCGCTCATGGAGTGGTTGGCCCTGCGCTCCGACTTGGATTCCCTAGCAGGCGAGACGCATGCCATCACCATGATGACCATCCACTCCGCCAAGGGCCTGGAGTTCCCGGCGGTCTTCGTTGCCGGCATGGAGGAGGGCATCTTCCCGCACGTGCACGACTTTGGCGGCAGCGACGATCCGGGCAAGCTCGAGGAGGAGCGTCGCCTGGCCTACGTCGCCATCACGCGCGCCCGCAAGCGCCTGTTCCTGACCTATGCGGCGACTCGCCGTACCTACGGCTCGACCTCGGCCAACCCGCGCTCGCGCTTCCTCAACGAGATTCCGTTTGAGGATATCGAGTTTAGCGGTATCGGCTCTGCGGGTTTTGAGGGTACAGGCTGGGAGAAGCGCGGCGACCGTCACGGTACCTTTGGCTCGGGCATGGGCTCGGACATGTATGGTGGCAAGGTGTTTGGCTCGCGCACGCGCTCGACCGGCGGTTCTGGCTCGCGTGGCGGATCGAGCTTCGACGACTTCTTTGGCGGCAGCAGCTACGGCACCGAGCGTCATCGCGGGGTCTCGCCCGACGCCGGCCGTGTTGCCTCGACCTTTGGTTCGGGCGCGCCGCGAGCTAAAAAGCCGTCGTCCAAGGTGTCGCCGACGGTGGAGCGCAAGGTCGATCGCGCCAGCGCGTCGCAGGACTTTGCCGCGGGCGATACCGTGAGCCACAAGACCTTTGGCACCGGTACCGTGATCTCGGTCGCCGGAGACATGATCGAGGTCCAGTTCGAAAAGACCGGCCAGACCAAAAAGCTTATGAAGGGCTTTGCGCCTATAGTGAAACTGACCTAGGCGGCTTTCCCAGGCACGGCACCTCGGCCTTCAATCGTCGGGCATGACCTCAAGGTCTATGCCCTCCTCTTTCAGGCCGATCTGCCGCACCTGGAAAACCCGTACATCCGGCTAGGCGGGCGCGCCGGAGGCTTTGGTCGCCTGCTCGGGCAGTCCTGCGCAAGACGGAGGCCACATTAAGTGGCCTCCTTTGCGTGCGGAACTCGCGATCGATGTTGCCCTATACGCCCGCCCAGGTCCTTGGGTAACGTTGCTGGACGAACGTCGCTTTGCTCGTTCGCTTTTTGGTCTGGAGAGCAGGGTGGGCTGATAAATAGATAAATAGATAAATAGATAAATAGATATGAGTAGGGGCTCTCCCGTACATGGACGGGGGAGCCCCTTGTTGCGTTTGGGTTGTTGGTGCGACCTAGAGGTGGCTGATGATCAGTTCCATCTTGCCTTCGAGGTCAATGGAGCTGACGGTGCTGGGTGCCAGCAGGTGGCTTCCCTTGTGGACGGGGTCGCCGCAGACGGTGCCTTCGCCGTCGATGACTGACAGACACATGAAGGGCCAGCGCTGGTCGAGGGTTTTGCTGCCGTCGACGCGCACGCGATCGACGGTGTAGCAGGGGTTGGACTCGAGCTCGGTTACGCCGTCGATCTCGGGCGCGGTCACGGTGCCATCGGTCGGGGCCTGAGCATCAAAATCGATGCAGTCGAGGCTCTGCTCAATGTGCAGGGGGCGCAGCTTGCCGTCGGTGCCGGGACGGTCGTAGTCGTACAGGCGATATGTCACATCGCTCGACTGCTGTGTCTCCAAAATGAGCGTGCCGGTCTTGATGGCGTGCACGGTGCCGGAGTCAATCTGGAAAAAGTCGCCCTTGTGGATCGGCAGTACGTTGAGCATGTCGTCCCAGCGGCCGTCCTCGATCATCTGTGCGGCCTCGGCGCGGTCCTTGGCGCGCTGCCCGACGATGATCGTGGCGCCGGGCTCGCAGTCCAGCACATACCAGCACTCGGTCTTGCCCAGACTGCCGTTCTCATGCTCGGCAGCATACTCGTCGTTGGGATGAATCTGGATCGAAAGGTCGTCCTTGGCGTCCAGGATCTTAATGAGCAGCGGGAACTCCTCGCCCTTGCAGTTGCCAAAGAGTTCGCAGTGCTCGGCCCACAGCCATGACAGCGTGTGACCGGCGTACGGGCCCTCAGCGATCTGGCAGTCGCCGTTGGGGTGTGCCGAGATAGCCCAGCACTCACCGATGGAACCCTCGGGAATGTCGTAACCAAATACGGTTTCGAGCTGGCGGCCGCCCCAGATCTTCTCGTGGAAAATCGGCGTCAGTTTAATCAAATCGGACATGTTCATACCCCCATGGTGTTGTGCGGGTGCCGCGTAAGACAGCTCAAAACGAGCACCCACCGGATTACAAAACTAGGCCAACGTTACGTTGTGCAGCTCAAAGCGGTCGCCGACGTTGCGCGAAATCGAGTACTCAAAGGCGTTGCCGCCATCCAAAAAGCCAATCTGGTTGAGTTCGAGCAGGGGAGCGCCGGGTTTGGTGCCCAGACGCTCGGCCTCTTCCTCGGTTGCCGCCACGGCGCGGATGGTGCGGTGGAAGCTCGAAATCTTCAGCCCGCATTGCTCGCGGATAAAGCTATAGACCGATCCGTATAGGTCCTTCTTTTTAAGGCCCGGTATCAGCTCGAGAGGCATGTAGGTGTACTCGATGACGATGGGCTTCTCGTCGACCTGGCGCACGCGCACGATGTGATAGGCAAAGTCGTCCTCGGCAATTCCCAGCTGAGTTGCGACGTCCGCTGGTGGATTGACAATCGAGAAATCGTAGACCACCGAGGTCACCTTCTCCCCGCGGTGCTCATACGAAAAGCCCTGGGCGCGGTCGTTTTTGCCCTGGAAAAACGCCTGGTCGGGAAGACCCGCCGTGTCCTTAACGTAGGTGCCCGACCCGCGACGGCTGGTAACAAGACCCTCCTCGGTGATCTGCTCGATCGCGCGCTTGACGGTGATCTTGGAAACGCTATAGAGCTCGCAGAACTCAACGACGGTGGGTAGCTTGTCGCCCGGTTTAAGAGCGCCGTCCTCGATGCTTCGACGGATATCTGCAGCTATCGCCTCGTATTTGGGAATCATGGAACCTCCTTTCCGGCTTGATTGAGTACAGAAGAAAGTATAGTCAACACCTAAGCATCCCTATTGCGTTTTTGAAAAGTTCGAGAAAGGTTTAATTAAAAAACGCTTCTCTTTAAAAACTAGAGCGCTCTAAATGAATATGCACTCGAATAATGTGGTATTGAGCAAATTGATTGGCTCGAGGACGAGGCTGGGCTGTTTTGCCGCCCAGCGAACCGAATCTCATGCTTTGAGTTTCCCCAGATAAAACCTGCCAAAACAAACCTGTCCCTTTTTGGCTGGTTTTTGCCTTGGGAGCGGTACCATACAGGCAATGTTTAAACGAGAAAGGCGGGCTCCCATGGAACCTAAGCAATATTACATCGGCATCGACGTCGGCGGCACTTCGGTTAAGGAGGGCCTGTTCGACGAGGACGGTAACCTGCTGGCCAAGGCCAGCGTGCCCACGCCGCCTATCGTTGACGCCGCGGGCTTTGCCGCGGTGACCGAGGCTATCGACCAGGTGGTCG
>CABQJK010000011.1 GCA_902464495.1 uncultured Collinsella sp.
CCGGTTTGAGCCTGCATCCAAGCTTGAAGTGGGAGATTATCCGCTCTCGTTTCGTTTGTTGATTTCGATGCCTACATTTGTAGGAACAGTTCGTGGAGGCGGGTGTCTTTATCGAGTTCGGGGTGGAAGGTTACGCCGAGCTGGTTGCCCTCGCGGGCGGCGACGATGCGGCCATCGACCTCTGCCAGGGCCTTGGCGTCGCCGTGGACCTCGATGATGCGGGGCGCGCGGATAAACGTCAGCGGCACTTCACCGTCGATGCCGGCGACAGATCCTTGAGTGCGAAAGCTGCCGAGCTGTCTGCCATAGGCATTGCGCTCGACGAGCACATCCATGGTTGCCAGGCGCGGCGTCCCCTTATCGTCGTGGGCAGCAAGGTCGCGCGCCAGCAGAATCAAACCGGCGCAAGTTCCCAATACAGGCATGCCTTCAGCGATGTGGGCACGAAGCTCCTCGAGCATGCCCAACTCATCAAGCAGTTTCCCTTGAACGGTGGACTCGCCGCCAGGAAGTACCAGACGGTCAAAGTCCTGCCTCAAATCAGCCGCCTGCCTCAGCTCAATACAACGTGCGCCCAGCTCGGACAGCCTTGCCTCGTGCTCGGCAAAAGCGCCTTGGACCGCCAACACGGCGACCGTCTGGTCTGCGTAATCGCTCATGTGCGATCCTTTCTGCTGGACTAGCGTCCGCGCTCCTCCATGATGATCTCAATCTCGTCGGCGTTGATGCCCACCATGGCCTCGCCCAGGTCCTCCGAAAGCTCGGCGATGAGCTTGGCGTCGGTGAAGTTGGCCACGGCCTTGACAATAGCGGCGGCGCGCTTGGCGGGGTCGCCGCTCTTAAAGATGCCCGAGCCGACAAAAACGCCCTCGGCGCCCAGCTGCATCATCAGCGCGGCATCGGCGGGGGTTGCTACGCCGCCGGCAGCAAAGTTCACGACGGGGAGCTTGCCCGTGGCATGGACCTCGCGCACCAGCTCGACCGGAACCTGCAGCTGCTTGGCTGCCTCAAAGAGCTCGTCGTCACGCAGGGCAACAACGTCGCGGATCTGCTTTTGGATCTTGCGCATGTGGCGCACGGCCTGGACCACGTCGCCCGTGCCCGGCTCGCCTTTGGTGCGGATCATCGTGGCGCCCTCGGCGACGCGGCGCAGCGCCTCGCCGAGGTCGCGGGCACCGCAGACAAACGGGACGTCAAACTGGGTCTTGTCGATGTGGTAGACATCGTCGGCGGGGGAGAGAACCTCGGACTCGTCGATGTAGTCGATCTCGATGGCCTGAAGGACCTGCGCCTCGACGATGTGACCGATGCGGCACTTGGCCATGACGGGGATGGAGACGGCCTCTTGAATGCCCTTGATCATCTTGGGGTCGCTCATGCGCGACACGCCGCCGGCGGCGCGGATGTCGGCCGGGATGCGCTCGAGTGCCATGACGGCGCAGGCGCCCGCCTCCTCGGCGATGCGTGCCTGCTCGGGCGTGGTGACGTCCATGATGACGCCGCCCTTGAGCATCTGCGCGAGCTCGCGGTTGAGTTTAACGCGATCGGCCTTGCTGGTCTGTTCTGCCATTGTTGCTCCCTTGGTTGGCATGTGCATTGCTTGACGGAACATCCTATCGGGGAGCTGGGTATGGCGAAATACTCAGTTTTCGAGATAATAACAAGGTCAGAGTAATACCAGATTGAATGACTTAATAAGGTCAGGTGATAGGCTCATGCTTGACTACAATTTGGAAAAACGCGGCGAGGCATCGCTCTATGAGTATGTTTACCAGCAAATTCGAGACGATATCGTCGCCGGGCGCATTGCGGCGGGGGAGCATCTTCCATCTAAGCGCGCCTTTGCGAGTCATCTGGGAATCAGTGTCATTACCATCGAGAATGCATATAGCCAGTTGCTTGCCGAGGGCTATATTTGCTCAAAGCCGCGCCGTGGTTACTACGCGTGCGAACTTCCGGATGCGCCGGTTTTGGCTTCGTCTGCGGAGGGCATCGACCGAGATGCCGCCTCCGTGGGCCCCAGCGCGCATGATGTCAACGGACAGGTCGAGCGATTCGATGCGCTTTCTCCTTCCGCCTTGGAGGCGGCGCGGCTTTGGCAAAGCGCGCTACGGGCGACGCTGACATCCGAAGATGAACGCGAAATCTATTCGACCGCGCCGGCGCAGGGCACCGCTCGGCTACGACGCGCAATTGCTCACCATCTGCGCGGGACAAGGGGTATGAATGTCGACCCCAACAACATCGTTATCGGTGCGGGCGCCCAGTTGCTCGATACCATGTTGGTTCAGCTGCTTGGCGCGGACAAGGTGTATGCCGTTGAGGATCCGGGGTATTTGCGTTTAACGCGCATCTATCAGGCCATGGGTTGCGAAGTGCGGCATATCCCGTTGGACGTTGAGGGCGTGGACTTGAGCGCTCTGCAGAATGCCGGGGCGGACGTCCTTCACCTGATGCCGTCTCATCAATATCCGACTGGCCTGGTGACGAGCATCGCGCGTCGCTACGCACTGCTGAGCTGGGCTGCCGAGCAACCGGGTCGATACCTCATCGAAGATGACTTTGATTGCGAGTTTCGCCTTGCCGGTAAGCCGATTCCCGCGCTTGCGTCGATCGATGCCGCCCAATCGGTTATCTACACCAACACCTTTTCAAAAAGTCTGTCGTCGGCCCTGCGTTTGGCGTATATGGTCCTGCCTGATGTGCTGATGGAACGGTTTAGGCGCAACCTTGGTTTTTACGCCTCGTCGGTGAGTTCTGTTGACCAGGTCGCTTTAGCGCGCTTGCTGGAATCGGGTGATTACGAGCGGCATGTAAACCGGGTCCGCGTTCGCGCTCGCGAGGCGCGTGATGGCCTGGCGTCGCTTGTGCGGAAAGCGTTTCCAGCAGGGGAGGTCTCGATCGAGCATGCAGACGCGGGTCTTTACTGCGTCGTGGCTGTGGGGCGTGACACGGGTGGAAGCTCTTTTATGCGGACCCTTACGCGCTTAAGCATCCCGTTTATCGATATCAGTGACTGTTATTGGTGTGCCGATGGCGCATCTGTCCCTGAAAACTCAAGTCAAATTCTTGTTCAGTATGACGATCTGAGTCCAAAAGTGCTAACAGCCTTGGAATTGCAGCTAATGGGGGCACTCTGCAACCTAAGTGAGTAGGCTTTTGGAACTTTGGCGACCAGACGGTTTTGTAGCAAGTTGTCTACCTGCGGTTTTGAAAAGCAAGATGACCGGGCTGCTCGGGATGTTCCAAAAAGTCTACTCACTTGCCGCGCAAAGCTTCCGCACGAGAAAAAAATGGGGTTTTCAACAGGGCCCCGTCCAGTTCTTGGCAAGCTTTTGGTCAGTTGGGGAGGGCTGTTGAAAACTTAGCGGTCCGTTCGACGCCATTTTCGCTGCGTTCGCGCCATAGCGAGACCGGCTGGGTTGAAATTCGTGTTTTCCTGTGCCTATGAAGGATCTGCTTTGTGACATATCGGCTTTTAGGTACTGGCGTTTGCCCCCTCAAGTGCGTGCTTTGTGTCCGCCGCTTCCGCGACCGGAAGAAGACCGGCAGCGATATGACCTCGCCCGTAACCCGACGGCTGCGGTTGCGCTCGGTTTTCCGTTGTATACATTGGTTCGGACGAGAAACAAACGGACTTGCCCTGCCAGCATTAGGCAGCGGCTGTTCCTTGGTGAGCTCCCCAGGGAATCCGTGCTGGAAACGGAGCATGGGTTTTTGGTTACGTCTCCTCTACTGACGGCATTCATCATGTCGCGGCATCTGACGGATCTTCAGCTTCTTTTGGTATTGGCGGAGATGTGTGGCTTGTTTGCGGTGTGCGCTCTGCCGGCGGCACTTGAGGCGGAGCTTACGCGTGCAATTGATTCGGGCGCGATTTCGACAACGTTCGGTTGGGTGCGATGTCCGTCCGAGGACGGTACCGCTTCAAATTTATGGCGTCGAGACGCTTTGGTTTTGGACAGAGACCTTGACCGTTTTTGTTCAGATGTTTGCGGGATGCGTTACGGCAATAGATTTATGGCGGTATTGCAACTCGTTCCATTGGGTGCCGCATCGCCTTTTGAGGTCGAGGCGTATTTGTTGCTTGGACTGCCGCGAGCCCTGGGAGGCGAAGGGTTTTGCGGCATAGAGCTCAATGTCGAAGTGACGCTAAGCACAAGTGCTCGAGCGATTGTGGGAAAGTCCCGTGTATATATCGACCTACTTCTGTCTTCGCCGGACGGCAGGCGACAGGTGGCCATTGAATGTCAGGGAAAGGCCTCGCACGGACGCGTAGGGGATGGCTTGCGTGACGCTGACCGCATGACGGCCCTTCAGGCCATGGGCTACGATGTACTTCTCCTGACACACAGACAGATATCCGATGAGGATAGATTCCGCGCGATCGTTAAGGCCGTATGCAGGATGCTCGATGCTGAATATCGTGATAAAAGCCCAGATGAGCAAAGGGCTGAGACATTACTCCGGTCTGAACTATTCGTGGACTGGTCAAAATTGGGAGTAATCGACGGAAAGATGCCCGTTAGACACAAAACAGCTCGATCGTGGACGGCTGCGGTTCTAAGTGAGTAGACTTTTGGCGCTTTGGCGACCAGGCCGTTTTGCAACAAGTCATTTACCTGCGGCTTTATAAAGCAATATGGATGAAGTGCTCCGCAAGTTCCAAAAAGTCTACTCACTTAGTATTTGACGAGAAGCCGATGCCTAAGGCGGTCCTATTTCAGGGCGTTAACGAGTCTTCGAGACACAAAAAGGCCCGAACCGATACGGTCCGGGCCTCGTCGTGCTAGAGGTTATCTCTCAGGCGGCTGGCTTAGCCAAAGTAGCGCTTGAGCAGACCGGCAAAAGCCTTGCCGTGGCGAGCCTCGTCGCGAGCCATCTCGTGCACGGTGTCGTGGATGGCATCGAGGCCAGCGGCCTTGGCGCGCTTGGCAAGATCGGTCTTGCCGGCGGTGGCGCCATTCTCGGCCTCAACGCGCATCTCGAGGTTCTTCTTGGTGGAGTCGGTCACGACCTCGCCCAGGAGCTCGGCGAACTTGGCGGCATGCTCGGCCTCCTCGTGGGCAGCCTTCTCCCAGTACAGGCCGATCTCGGGATAACCCTCGCGATGAGCAACGCGAGCCATGGCCAGGTACATACCGACCTCGGAGCACTCGCCCTCAAAGTTGGCGCGCAGGTCAGCAACGATGTCCTCGGAGACGCCCTCCATCTTGGCGACGCCCACGACGTGCTCGGCAGCCCACTCGAGCTGACCCTCCTCCTGCTTCAGGAAGCGAGAGCCGGGAACGCCGCACTGGGGGCACTTGAAATCCTCGGGCAGCTGGTCGCCGTCGAACTCTTCCACATAACCGCAAACGGGGCAAACAAACTTCATGATTCGATCCTTTCGATCGATGGCGATGGCGCGCTCGTCCGGTCCCGTAAGGGCCCTCTCCGGACGTGCGTCTTGACGACTTCTATTATCCATAAATGAGACCGAATGTGAAGCCTATTAGGAATGATTTTTAATAAATAGTTTTGAGCATGTGAAGATGTTGATTGATTAACGATTGCCAGGCCGCTTGCGTCCTCCGATGAGTACAATCGGTCGAGCAAATGTTGACCCATCAACAAATGAAGGAGTTTCCTTTATGCATCTAGCCCGTCGTGCCTGGTGCCGAACATATCAGACGGTTTTTCGCATCGCATTGCCGATCCTGCCCTATACTGAGCCGCGCATTTTGGAGCATGCCGAGGATGTGCCCGCGGTGTTCCAAAAGCGTTCGATACAGAAGGTCCTTATCGTGACAGACCCTGGTATTGCACGTTTGGGGCTCACGGCATCACTCGAGCGTGCGCTTACGGCTCAGGGGATTGGCGTTACGGTCTATGCCGAAACGCGTGCGAACCCCACGGTCTCGAATGTGGAGGAAGCGGCGGCGCTGTATCGCGAGAACGCCTGCCAGGCCATTATCGGCTTTGGTGGCGGTTCGGCCATGGACTGCGCCAAGGGCGTGGGCGCGCGCATTGCGCAGCCAAACAAACCCATCAACAAGATGCGCGGCCTGTTGCGTGTTCACCGTCTCCTGCCGCTGCTTATTGCCGTTCCCACTACCGCCGGTACGGGAAGCGAAGTCACGCTCGCGGCGGTGATTACCGACGACGAGACGCACTATAAGTACCCCATCAATGACTTTGTGCTCATCCCACGCTTTGCGGTGCACGACCCCGAGTTTACGCGTGGGCTGCCGGCGTCCATTACGGGGCAGACGGGTATGGATGCTCTGACGCATGCCGTCGAGGCATTTATCGGCCGCAGCACCACGCCTTACACGCGTAAGATGGCGCGCCAAGCGGTTCAGCTCATCCATGACAATTTGCTCGAGGCCTATGAGTATGGCGACAACATGCGTGCGCGCCGCAATATGCTTTCGGCAGCGTATAAGGCGGGCGTCGCATTTACGCGCTCCTATGTCGGATACGTTCATGCCATCGCGCACAGTCTGGGCGGCCGATACGGCATTCCGCACGGTTTGGCCAACGCCATTATCCTGCCGCACATGCTTCGCGCTTATGGCGAAGCTGCCGCTCCCAAGCTTGCCGATCTTGCTCGCATGGCGGGTATTGCGCCGGCTAACGCGCAGGACGGCTTGGCTGCTGAGGCTTTTATCGATTGGGTCGATCGCATGAACGAGGCCTTGGGGATCCCCAAATATATCTCGGGTATTCGCCGCTCCGATATTCCGCAAATGGCGGCCCATGCCGATGCCGAAGCTAATCCGCTGTACCCTGTCCCGCTTTTGATGGACCGTTTGGAGCTCGAGCATATGTACGAAGTTATCGCAGGTGGTATGTTTGAGGGCGAGAACTAGGAGGGTCCATGAACACCGAGGAAATTGCGCGCATCGTCGGCGACCAGCGCGCCTACTTTAAGACGCACGCCACGTTTGATATCGATGCTCGACGTCGCGCCCTCGTGCGCCTGCGCGAGACGGTTCGTGCGCACGAGGGCGATATCGCCCATGCGCTCAAGACCGATTTGGGTAAGTCGCATGACGAGGCGTATATGTGCGAGATCGGCACGTCGCTTTCCGAGATTCGTCATCAGATTGCGCATGTGGCTCGATGGGGTCGTCCGCGCCTGCGTCCGTGTGACCTCGCCAACGCCGTGAGTGTGTGCAAAACGCAAGCCGTGCCCTATGGCGTCACGCTCATCATGGCGCCCTGGAACTATCCGTTTTTGCTGACGCTCGAGCCGCTCGCTGGCGCCCTTGCCGCGGGCAATACCGTGGTCATCAAGCCGAGCGCCTATGCTCCGGCATCGAGTGCGGTGCTCAAGCAGATCTGCGAAGAGGCATTTGATCCGCGTCTGGTGACGGTTGTCGAGGGCGGCCGCGCCGAAAACGAAGCGCTGCTCGACGAGTGCTGGGACAAGATCTTCTTTACCGGTAGCGTTCCGGTCGGCAAGCTCGTCATGGAGCGCGCAAGTAAAAATCTTACGCCCGTGACGCTTGAGCTGGGCGGAAAGAGTCCCTGCATCGTGGATGCGACGGCAAACTTGAAGGTCGCGGCGCGGCGTATCGCCTTTGGTAAATGGCTCAACGTGGGGCAGACCTGCGTGGCGCCCGACTACCTGCTGGTCGATGCGCGCGTGCACGACGAGCTGCTGGGCCTTATCAAGGAAGAGGCCCGCCGTATGTTTGGTGAACATCCGCTCGATAACGAGGACTACGGGCATATCGTCAACGCCAAGCATTTTGCGCGCGTGCGCGGGTTGATTGATCCCGATAAGGTCGTGCTTGGGGGTGCCGCACGCGAGGCTTCGCTCAAGATTGAGCCGACGATTTTGGACGGCGTGACCCTCAATGACGCCGTGATGCAGGAGGAGATCTTCGGTCCCATCTTGCCGGTGCTGACGTTTGAAAGCTTAGACGAGGCCGAGACGTTTATTACGGATCGTCCGACGCCGCTGGCCCTGTATATCTTTAGCCAGGACCGTGCGGCTCAGCAGCGCTTTGTGCGCTGCGTGCCCTTTGGTGGTGGCTGCGTCAACGACACGATCATGCACTTGGCTACGAGCCATATGGGCTTTGGCGGCATGGGTGCGAGCGGTATGGGCCAGTACCATGGCCGTGAGAGCTTCGATACGTTTAGCCACAAGAAGAGCATCGTGAACAAAGCAACATGGCTGGACGTGCCATTCCGCTATGCCCCTTATGCAAGCTGGAAGCACAAGTTCGTGCGCATGTTTGTGCATTAGAAAAAGGCGCAGGTAATACGAACAAGTGTTCCTATTACCTGCATTTTGCGTTAGACTACTGCCGTGGGGCACGGATGGGCCAACTCCCTTTAGAAGGGATTTGGTATGAACGTAAGCGATGTTATTTCGTTATTGGCGTTGTTGATCGCGGCTATCGAGCTTGGCCTGTTTATCGGCCGAACGAAATAGCCGCCCCCGCATAAGCGAAGACGGCCACTTCTCACGATGAAAACGTGTATCGGAGTTGGCAAGACCCGCTGCAACGGGTGCCATCCGTGTTCCTATCTTATCCGCAAGCGTTCCGTCGCGCAAGCGCCGCGGCAAACGAGCAAAAAGGTATGGGTGGGACAAATTTTTGTCCGCACGGGTTCGTAGATTTCTCAATAAGGTTAAACGCCGGATGTTCCGGCCGTTAGAGGAGCTGCTATGTACGAGCCTTCACGTGTTCTTCTGTCGTTTCATATTGCAGGATTTCAGTATGCCGACGGCGCCTTGGTCCTGGGCGATCTTAAAGCGGGCGATAAGCTGACGCTCTGCGCCGAGCGCGATAACCCTCATGATCCCGAGGCTGTTGCTATCTACTACGGCAAAACCAAGCTCGGTTATGTCCCGGGAAACGAGGTCGGCCCGCTGTCTGTGATGATGTATTACGGACACGAAGATGTATTTGAGGCGCGCGTGCAGCAGGTCGCGCCCGAGCGCAGCCCGTGGCATCAGGTGCGCGTTGGGCTCTATGTGGTGGATGCTCGCTAGTCGGCAATGGAGGCGGTCGTGTTTGATGACGATGACCTATTCGATTTGGTAGATGATCCGTTTGAGTGGGATCTGCTGCTCGACGATGATGAGCTGAGGCAGGACCGTAAAAAGCGGCAAGACGGGAAAGGTCAGGGTGACGCTTCGAAAAAGCAAGACAAGCGCCGCCGCGGACTGTTCGGCGGGCTCTTTGGATAACCGCCGCATCGCTGCGTCTGTATACTTAGCACGAGTTTGACACATTGCGAAATGAGGACAGAGACGATGATGTGGTTTACCGCCGACCTGCACCTGGGCGATACGAATATCTTGCACGACATGGATCGACCTTTTGACTCGGTCGAGGAGATGAATCGCAAGGTCATCGATGCCATCAATGAGTGCGTGGCTGCGGATGACCGCCTCTATATTCTGGGTGACTTTACCTATCGTTTGCCCCTGGCGGAGGCGGTACGCCTGCGCGAGCGCATCGAATGCCAGAATGTAACGCTCGTCCGTGGTAACCATGACGGCGACTGGGAAGATCCCGACGTACCGCAGATTTGGCATGAGGTACGCGATTACCTGGAGATTGCTCCCGGCTATGCCAAGGGCCATCGTCTAGTTATGAGCCATTACCCCATGCTCAGCTGGAATGGCAAGGCGCGCGGCGCCATCATGCTGCACGGGCATATCCACAGCAGGGGAGACCGCACCAACGCGCGCAACCGCGATCGCGAGCGCCCTATCTTTCGCTATGATGTCGGTCTCGATGCCAACGATTACAAGCCCGTAAGCCGTGATCAAATCCTTGACTTCTTTGGGCTGTAATTCTCGAACCACCGCACAAACCACCACAAAGGTGCCTGTCCCCTTTGTGGTGGTTCTGGCGCCGCTGCCATTCTGGCGACGGCGCCTTTTTTGTCCGCATGGCGCGGTAGAGTGTAGGCGGTTGAAATTTGCGTCCATCGAGGAGCTGCTATGAACGAGATCAAGTGCCCGCATTGCGGCGAAGTTTTTAAGGTCGATGCGTCCGGTTATGCGGATATCGTCAAGCAGGTGCGCGACGCCGAGTTCTCGCGCGACCTGGACGAGCGCGTGAAGGCTGTTCAGCGCGAGGGCGAGCAGGCGCTGGAGCTTGAGCGCTCGCGCTCGACGGCTGCTTTGCAAAAGGCGGAGTCTCAGCGCGACGCTCAGCTTGTCGAGCAGAAGAACGCTGCAGCCCAGCAGCTGGCGCAAGAAGTCGCCAAGCGCGATGCCGAGCTTGCCGAGCTACGCGCCAAGCTCGAGTGCGCTGCCGCAGAGCGTGAGAGCGCGAGCCAGCGCGCGGCGGTTGAGGCCCGTGCCGGCGCACAAAAAGAAAATGCTGAGCTTCAGCGCGAGATCGACAATTTGCGTGCGCAGCTGGGACGCAAGGATGACGAAGCCAAGCTTGCCGAGGCTTCGGCGCACAATGCCGCTCAAAACGATTTAGCTGCACGTGATGCCCAGATTGCCGAGCTGCAGGCTAGGCTTGCCGCGGCGGACAAGGCCCAGGAGATGGCGCTTGCCGCTGCCGCGGCAGAGTCGCAGCGTGAGCTCGATGCCGCTCGCAGCGAGGGCGAGCGCGCGCTTGCTGATTATCGCGCGAAGGTACAAGAGAAGTTTTCCGCCGCAAAGGCTCAGTCTGAGCAAGAGGCCGAGGGCCTGCGTGCCCAGCTGCGCGAACAGGAGCTGACGGCCAAAATGAACCTATCGGAGGCGGTCGCCGCGGCGGAGCGTGAGCGTGATGAGGCCCGCGCAAAACTCACGAGCGAGCTGGCGGTGCGCGATTCTCGCGAGGAACAGATCAAGGTGGCACACGAGCTCGAGCTTGCGCAGGCCAAGCGCGCGAGCGATGAGCTAATTCGCTACAAGGACGAAGAGATTGAGCGTCTTAAGGACATGAAGGTCCGCCTGTCCACCAAGATGGTGGGCGAGTCGCTCGAGCAGCACTGCGAGACTGAGTTCAATCGTTTGCGTATGACCGCGTTTCCTAATGCGTATTTCGAGAAAGACAACGATGCGTCCGAGGGCACCAAGGGCGACTTTATCTTCCGCGAGCGCGACGCGAGCGGCAACGAGATCATCTCGATTATGTTCGAGATGAAAAATGAGAACGACGAGACTGCGACCAAACACAAAAACGAGGACTTCTTTAAGAAACTCGATCACGATCGTCGCCAGAAAGGCTGTGAGTACGCGGTGCTCTGCACACTGCTCGAGCCCGAGAGCGAGCTCTATAACGCGGGAATCGTGGACGTGAGCTACCGCTACGAGAAGATGTACGTGATCCGCCCGCAGTTTTTCATTCCCATGATTACGCTACTGCGCAACGCTGCCATGGGCTCACTTCGCTACAAGCAGGAGCTGGCGGAGTACAAACAGCAGAATATCGATGTTACGAACTTCGAAGCCAAGATGGAGAAGTTCAAGGATGGCTTCTCGCGCAACTACAACCTGGCGAGCAAGCAATTCGAATCGGCGATCAAGGAGATCGATGCCGCCATCAAGCAGCTCGAGAAGACCAAGGACGATTTGCGTCGCAGCACCGAGAACCTGCGCCTGGCCCACAACAAGGCCGATGAGCTTACCATTCGCAAGCTCACGTGGGGCAACAAGACCATGAAGGCGGCATTTGACGAAGCGCGCGAGGCCGCACCAGAGACAAGTGATGAGCCCGCCGAGGCGGATTCGTATGAGGTCGAGGATGCCGAGTAGGTCATAGCGGATAGTGCAAAAGCGGGGCCGCTGGCGATGGTGCCAACGGCCCCGCTTTATTCCGTTCCGGTATGTTCGGCTAGTTCTCGAGCAGGTCCTCGATAAAGCCAACGCGGTAGTTTTTGAAGATGACCTCGCCGCCGTCTTGCGTGGCGTCCAGATCGACATCGCCCATGATGCCAAAATCGTGGTCGCCATCCTCGTCGGCAAAGATCTGGTGCACGTGCCACACATGCTGTGCCTTCTCGGCGCTCTCGTCGATGGTGAACATCGCGGAGCTGCGGGCGTCGCCGTCGGTGAGGATCTCCTCGTGCTGCTCGTGGTAGGCATCGAGCGCTTTTTGCCAGCGGACCTCGCTCATGCCCCAGTCTTCGTCGAGCTCGCCGAGGTCGCGCGCGTGTCCGCGGGCGGCAAGGGTCACGCGGCGGAAGAGCGCGTTGCGCACCAACAGCGTGCAGCCGCGGCGGTCCGCCACGACCTCGTCGATACCCTGCGGCGGCGCGGCGTCGAGTGCGGCGGGGTTGCCGGCGTTCTCCCACTCGTCCACCAGGCTCGAGTCCACCGAGCGCACCACAAAGCCCAGCCACGAGATAATGTCGCGCAGGCGCTCGTCGCGCTTCTCGATGGGCACGGTGCGGTCGAGCGAACGGTAGGCCTCTGCCAGGTAGCGCAAGAGGATGCCCTCGGAGCGGGCGATGCCGAGCTTTTGGATGTAGCCCTTAAAGTCGCTCGCGCTCTCCAGCATGTCGCGCAGGACGCTTTTGGGCGAGAGCTGGTAGTCGTTGGCCCAGGGCACTTCCTGGCAGTACTTGTCAAAGGCGGCGTCGAGCAAATCCTCGAGCGGCTTTTCGTACGTGACGTCCTGAATGCGCTCCAGACGCTCCTCGTACTCGATGCCGTCGGCTTTCATCTCGGCCATGGCGCGATCGCGTGCGGCGCGCTCCTGTGCGCGTAGCACCTGTTTGGGATCCTCGAGCGTAGCCTCGACCATCGAGATCAGATCCATGGTATAGGTCTCGCTCTCGGGGTCGAGCAGCTCCAGCGCGGCGAGCAAAAACGGCGAAAGCGGCTGGTCGAGCGCAAAGTCCTCGGGCAGGTCGACCGTCAGCGCATAGTCGATGTCTGGCGCGGCATCGGCCGAGGCGTCGGGCGCGGGCGGCACCTCGGTGCGCACGACGACGCCGGAATCGATGAGCGTGGCGAAGATTTCGTCGGCGCGAACCTCGAGCTTGGCCTTTTCCTCGGGGGTCTGCAGGCTCGTCTCGATGAGGTCGTGCACGCGGGCGCGGGCATCGCCGCCCTGCTCGACCACGCTAATCACCATGGAGTGCGTGATGCGCAGACGCGGCTTGAGTGTCTCGGGCTGCGTCTCGATCAGGCGCTCAAAGGTCTGTTTGTTCCAGGTGACAAAGCCCTCGGGGGCCTTCTTCTTTTTAATCTTGCGGAGCTTCTTGGGGTCGTCGCCTGCCTTGGCCATGAGCTTGGCGTTCTCGATCTCGTGCTCGGGTGCCTCGGCAATCACCATGCCTTCGGTATCGAAGCCCGAGCGGCCAGCACGACCGGCAATCTGATGAAACTCGCGGGCACGCAGGCGACGCATCTTGTAGCCGTCGAACTTGGTGAGCGCGGTAAGGACCACGGTGTGGATGGGCACGTTGATGCCGACGCCGAGTGTGTCGGTGCCACAGATGACGGGCAGCAGGCCCTGCTGCGCCAGGCGCTCGACCAGTAGACGATAGCGCGGCAGCATACCGGCGTGGTGCACGCCGACGCCGCAGCCGAGCAAACGCTTGAGGATCTTGCCGAAGGCCGTCGAGAAGCTCGTTCCCTTTGCCGCTTCTTTAATGGCTTCGCGCTGCTCTTTGCTGGCGATGCCAAAATTGGCGAGTGACTGTGCCGTCGCAAGTGCGGCGTCCTGGCTAAAGTGCACGATGTAGAGCGGGGCCTCGCCGCGGCGCATCGCGAGCTCGACGGTGCCCTCGAGCGAGGTCGTCACGTAGTCGTAGCTCAGCGGCACGGGGCGTGGGGCATCGACGACCAAGTCGCAGGTGGCACCGGTGTGTTCCTCGAGCGAGGCGGCGATCGCGGTGACATCGCCGAGCGTGGCGCTCATGAGCATGAATTGCGTGTGAGGCAGGGTGAGCAGCGGCACCTGCCAGGCCCAACCGCGATCGGGGTCGGCAAAGTAGTGGAACTCGTCCATGGCGACGCAGCCAACATCGGCATCCTCGCCCTCGCGCAGTGCGTCGTTGGCAAGGATCTCTGCCGTGCAGCAGATGACGGGCGCCTTGGTATTGATATGCGTGTCGCCGGTGATCATACCGACGTTATCGCGGCCGAGCACCTGCACAAGGTCGAAAAACTTCTCGCTGACCAGAGCCTTGATGGGGGCCGTGTAGTAGCAGCGCTTGCCCTGCGCCATGCCCATAAAGAGCATACCTAGCGCGACAAGCGACTTACCCGAGCCGGTCGGCGTGCCCAGAATGACGTGATCGCCGGCGGCTAGATCCATGAGGGCCTCTTCCTGGTGGTCCCACAGCTCAATACCGCGATTGCTCGTCCATTCAAAGAAGCGCTCGAAAGCCTGGTCGGGCGTGAGCCACGGTTCGGGCTCGCTGCCGTCCTCGGGCTCCCACCAGGTGGGGGAGAGCGCGCCGAGCGAGCCGAACTCGGCTTCGGTTCCCGTGCCGCCCGAAAACGAGCTGGCAGCGCCGGCGCCGGAGACGGTGCTGGCGGCGGTATCTGTCGTGGTCTGTGCCATGTGGTTGCTTTCTCTCGCCGTTTGTCCGCCAACTATTATGGCGTAGCGGCGGCGCGGGGTGCCAGCGCGCGAGAAAATGCAGGAAATGGGCGTTCTACTCAGCCGTTTGGTGCAGCCGCGAGCTAAGTGAGTGGACTTTTTGCGATTTCGCGAGCACATGGCTTTTACGCAAGATCTCTACCTGCGGTTTTAGTTTTCGCCATGCAGGTTGTGCTCGGCTATTGCCAAAAAGTCTACTCACTTAGATTTGAGGACCGTCCGTCGGAGCCTATTTGCCGCTTGGTCGCCGGCGTAGTGACCGCCAAAAGCCCCTAGGACTCCTGCGGAAGGCGCTTTTTGCCTTTGCGGGCGCGGTTTCTAAAGTTCTCGACGGCCTCTTCCATACCCAGAGGTACATAGGTGAGCTCATCAAGGTTATCGGGCAGGTAGCAGGCAAGGCTTTGCTCCTGCGCGCGGCCCGCCGCGAGCTGTTCATCGCTGGGCTGCGCGCCGGGTGTGGCGCAAATGCCATAGACGGCGGCGCCCATATCGCGAGTGCGCTGCTCGTACTCGGTCTCGGGATGCTCGGGGTGGTCGCGGCGGACGTCGTCACTTACCCAAAGCGTGTCGTAGCCGGCCGCGGCAAACTGCCCCAGGGCGTAGTCGCGCAATGGCTTGCTGTCGGTGCGTAGCGTGACGGTGGCGCCGGCTGCAAAGAGCGGACGGTAGAGCATCAGGTGGTCGACATGGACGAGTCGTTTTTTGGCGTACTTGGCCTTGGGCTGCGGCGTGGGATAGTTAATGGTAATGGCATCGAGCTCGCCTGCGGCAAACAGCTGCGGCAGCGATGCGGCGCCTCGGGGCAGGACGAGTGCGTTGGACAGCTCCTGCTCGCAGATTTTCTGTGCGGCATAGGCAATGCAGATGGGTTCCTGGTCCATGCCGATAAAGAGGGTGTTTGGCTCGTGGGCCGCGCGCTCTACAAGGTACGTTCCCTTGCCACAGCCAAGATCCAGGTGAAGGTGTTCGAAGGGCTTGCTGCCAACTGGCGCGCAAGCCTCGCGCCAATCTCCAGCATAGGCCTCGGGGTTCGTCTCAATCGCATCGGCGTAGCGCTCCAGGCGCTCCTCGAGCACAAAGTTCTTAGGCGTGCGAACGTGGACGGCTCCCATGAGGCTCCTTGGTCATACGTATGGAACGCATAGCCGCGCGTTCCGTCAATGGGTTGGAAAGGGGTGGGCATAGTTTGCCCGAACGTTGCGGTGAAGCTCGGCGGCGAGTCGAGGATGCCTACAGGCGCTTGAGGATCACATAGCGGTTGAGCTCGCCGCTGCGACCGTCGGCATGGAAACGCTCAAGCTCGCGTACGGGAACCTCGCCGCTCTTGTAGAACGTTCGGACGCCGCGCACCAGGTCGGTAATCTGCTGATCGTCAAAGTGATGACAATAGCGGTAGGCGTGGCGGTCGTTTTGCCAGCCAATGAGGTGGTCGCCGGCTTCAAACTGCGCGGAATCGTAACCCTCAAACGGCGGGGTGAGCTCGGCGCGGGCTTCGGCTCGAACGGCCTTGCGCGCCATGCGCTCGTCGTTCATAAACTCCCAAAAGCTGATGGCGATGATGCCGCCTGGGCGCGTCTGACGCACCAGGGCGTCGAGCACGCGTACGCGGTACTCGCACGACGGCACGTGGTGCATAAAGCCAAAGCAGACCGAGATGTCGGCGAGCGGGGCATCGAAAAGCACGTCGGGCGTCTCGGCGGGGTTGAGCTTCATGAGCGCGTCGAGCACGTCGAGTTCCTGGAAGTGCAGGTTGGGAATGCGCAGGGCGTGGCCACGGGCATCGATGGCCAGGTCCTGGCACGAGTCGACGCCATAGAACTCGAAGGGGCAGCTGGCGTCTGCCGAGGGGTTTGCGCCATCGACGCCCTTGGCGGCAAGTGCGCCGCCGGCGGCAAAGTTCTCGAATCGCATGTTGCCGCAGGCAAGATCGAAGATGCGGACGGGATGCTCGATGGTGGCGACGTCGAGCTGCCCGAGCGCGATGTCCATGGTGCGCACCCAGCCGGGCCAAGGGGCCTGGCGTGTATCGGAAAAGGAGGCGGAGTGCTCGCGATAGAACGTATTGTTGAGCTGGATGAGCGATGAGGCGAAATCGCGGTTCACGGCGCGGAACTCCCTCCGTTGGCGGTGCGGAATAAACAGTACGACCATACTACCGTTAACGCCGCAACGGGGACAACCGAGCTGCGGGTCATTGCTTTGTTTGGACACATTTCCGCAGCTCATATGCGCCCGCAACCGCCGGTTGTCAAAAATCTCACTAGAATAGGTGGCATGCTTTTGGCGGTGGCGGATAGATTTTTAACTGTGCAAGGCGCCTTAAGAACAAAAACGGTCCGGCGGCACGGCTGGCATCACATAGGAGGAACCATGAATGTAGAAACTGCGCAGCGGCTCGCCGACCTTCGTCGCAGCAAGGGTTTTAGCCAAGAAGGGCTGGCGCGAAAGCTGGGGCTGTCGCGCCAGGCGGTCAGTAAATGGGAGCGCGCGGAGAGCTCGCCCGATACCGAGAACCTGATCTCGCTCGCCAAGCTCTACGGTGTGAGCCTGGACGAGTTGCTCAATCCGAGCGACGAGATCGAGGACGATATCGAATTTGAGAACGAGGACCGCGCCCGTCAGCGCGAGGCCGAGGCGGCAGAGCGCGCCCGTACCCATGAGGCGGCGGCACGCGCCACCGAGGCGGCAACACAGGCGAGTGACGCCGCCGCCAAGGCGGCGCAAGCGGCAAGCTGGAGTGCGCAGGCCGCCAATGCCGCTACGGCGCAGGCGACGAGTGGTGCTGCGGTTGGCTCGACTCCGGTGAAAGGCCCGTTCCAGTCGTTTCCGTATTGGGCCGTGTGCTGGCTGTTGTTCTTTTTGCTGATGTTCCTGTTTGGTGGTGCCCCCTTTGCCGCTCTGATTTTCTTTACGATCCCCATTTATCACTGGGTGGCGCGTGCGCTCGATGGCGATTGGGCGCGCGGGGATATTCGGGTCGGTCCGGCGCCGGTGGCGGCTAAGGCTCAGGTGCAGGACGTTCCTGCCGCGGCTGATACTGACGTGGCTACCGCGACCACCGCTGAGCCGATTGCCAAAGAGGGTGATGAATGATGAAGCTATCGCATGAGTCCAAGGTACGCTTGGGCGTTGGCATCGGAGCGTTTGTGCTCATCATCGGGCTTGTCTGTGGCATTTCGCGGATATTGATTCATTTTGATGGTCCGTGGAATCTCGACGATGTTGTATCCGGCTTGTCTGGTATGGACGATGCGGTTGACGAGGACGATCTTTTGGGTAGCGGTAACTATTCCGCTCGGCCTCAACAGCTTTCGAGCGAAACGTTTGATGCCGACGCGTTCACATCGCTTGACTTGGACGTGACGTCGGGCACGGTCGAGATCAAACACGTCTCCGGCGGGCCGGTGCGCGTAATTGAAAGCGGGCGTGTGGCAACGGGGACCGTTGCCTTCGATGCGGCAACCCAAAATCTGGCCGAGGTTAAGGGTTCTACGCTCAAGATTCGCCAGTTCGATTGCGATGACGAGCGCGCCATTGACCGCACAGTTACCGTCGAACTGCCGCGCGAAGTTGCCGATAACATGGTGGGCATTACAGCGAATGTAGGATCGGGCGATCTGACGGTCACGGACATTGCGTGTCATGACCTCAACCTGACTTTGGACTCGGGAGACGTTGAGTTTGCGGGCACCGTGACCGACACCCTGAATGCCAAGGTCGGTTCGGGCGATGTGACGTTCGAGCTCTACCAGGCCCCCGCGAAGTCGATGGACGTGAGCGTGGGCTCGGGCGATGTGGAGATGACGGTTCCGAACTCGACGGGCTTTAAGGCGAGCCTCACCTTGGGAAGCGGCGACTTCGAGAGCGATTTCCTTCCGCTTGGCTACGACGGCGAGACCATTTTGAATCTTGAATTCGATAACGGCGATAAGTCTGCTACGTATCGTTTTGAGGTCGGTTCGGGCGACATGTCGTTTGATCCGGAGTGACATGCGGTTTTCGGAGATCGGTACATATAGGCATGCTCTTTGATGGAGGCGCCGGGGCCGTGACTGGCTCCGGCGTCTTTGCCTTTACAATGGGGGCATGGAACAGATTATCTTGAACATACTCGAGGCCCTGCGTCGCGGTGAGACCGTGGATGACAAGGCGCTCGTCAAGCTGATACATGCCGAGGCGCGCCGCGAGGGCGCCGATAAGCGCGACCTGGCCAAGCGCCGTCTGCTGCCGTTTTACCAACGGGTGAAGCGCGAAGAGCCGGCTCGTTGGGCTGAGTGGAATGTCGATGCCGAGTTGGAGCGTCAACTGCTGCAGGCGCTGCGCATGAAGCCGCGCCGCACGGCTTCGGGTGTGGCGACCATTACCGTTATTACCAAGCCGTGGCCGTGCTCGGGCGATTGCCTGTTTTGTCCCAACGACCTGCGCATGCCCAAGAGTTATCTGCACGCTGAGCCGGCGTGCGCCCGTGCAGAGCAAAACTGCTTCGATCCGTATCTGCAGGTGAGTGCCCGTCTGACGGCGCTTTCGCAGATGGGGCATGCGACCGATAAGATCGAGCTCATCGTGCTCGGCGGTACTTGGAGCGACTACTCGGAAGGCTATCAGACCTGGTTTATGTCGGAGCTCTTCCGCGCGCTCAATGACGATGCCGTGGCCGGCGTGGCGGCCAATCCCATGCTGGCGCGTCCGGGTATTAGCCGCGCCGAGGCGGGGCGCCTGCTCAATGACGCTCCCGCCGATGCGCTGCCGCCGGTGGTGGCGGAGCGTCGCGAGCGCTATCGGACAGCGGGCATTGCGACCGATGAGCGCGAGCTTTCGGCGGGCGTTGCCGGTGAGCAGGAGTGCGTGGATGCTGCCGCGGGCGGTTACAACCGCGCGGTGCGTCGGCTGTACGGCCCCGGCACGCCGTGGGGCGAGGTCGCCGAGTGGCAGACAGCCACGATGGAAGAGCTCGAACGTCAGCAGCGCATTAACGAGACGGCGAAGCATCGCGTGGTGGGGCTCGTTATCGAGACCCGCCCCGATGCCGTGACGCCGCAGGCGCTCACGCTCATTCGCCGCCTGGGCTGCACCAAGATCCAGATGGGTATTCAGAGCCTCGACCAGCACCTGCTCGACATTAACGAACGTCGCATTACGGTGGCTCAGATTGAGCGTGCGTTTTCGCTTGCAAGACTGTTTGGCTTTAAGATTCACGCGCATTTTATGCTCAAC
Organism: uncultured Collinsella sp.; assembly: GCA_902464495.1. GTDB lineage: Bacteria > Actinomycetota > Coriobacteriia > Coriobacteriales > Coriobacteriaceae > Collinsella. The sequence continues at coordinate 19,728 of CABQJK010000011.1, forward strand.
TTGCTGGGCGCTACGCCCGGGGGGGACAAGCTCGACTACGAGCGCTTTATGACCGAGGGCGCCTTTATGCCCGACGAGGTCAAGGTTTACCCGTGCGCGCTCATTGAGGGCTCACGCCTAGTGGGCTGCTATGAGCGTGGCGAGTGGAGTCCCTATACCGAGGAAGAGCTGCTCGACGTGTTGGCCGACGATATCGTGGTGACGCCGGCGTTTTGCCGTATCAGCCGTATGATTCGCGACTTTAGCTCCGACGACATCATGGTGGGCAACAAGAAACCCAACCTGCGTCAGCTCGTCGAGAATCGTTTGGCAGCCCGTGGGGAGGGCGCAAAGGTGCGTGAGATTCGCTATCGCGAGATCAGTACCGCGGGCGCCGATTTGGATGAGCTCTCTCTTGATGAGGTTGTTTACGAGACGCCGGTGACGAGCGAACGTTTTTTGCAGTGGGTGACGCCCGAGGGCAAGATAGCCGGCTTTTTGCGCCTGTCGCTGCCCGATTGCGCGTTTGTTGCCGCGCATGCGGACGAGTTGCCGACGTTGCCGGACGAGGCGATGATTCGCGAGGTGCACGTCTATGGCATGGCGGCGCGTGTGGGCGATCAGGGCCAGGCGGCTCAGCATCACGGTCTGGGACGTTCGCTCGTGGAACGTGCGTGCCAGATTGCTCAGGATGCGGGATATACACACATCAATGTGATCAGCGCGATTGGCACGCGTGAGTACTATCGCCACCTTGGTTTTTACGACCATGGCCTCTATCTGCAAAAGGAGCTCTAGATGAACAAGCCGAGTGTTTCCGCTGGCGTTGTTGCTGGCGTTGCCCTGGGAGCTGCAGCGCTGGGTGCGGCTGCCGTCGCTGTTCGTGCTGCCTGTCTGCAGGTTGCGCGGACCCGCAACGGGCTGGCGCGTGTGAAGCGCGTGCACGACGAGAATGGTGACGAGGTCCGTGTGCTGGTGCAGGGCGGCGTCTACCAAAGCGCGAGCTACGTTGGCGAGCGTTGGGCGGAACCCGTCTTTGCGTACTATCGCGCATTTGACGATGTGTTTGAGGCTGAGGACGCAATGCGTGATGCTTGCGGGCATGGTATCGACCGTATGCTCATGCTGGGCGGTGGCGGGTTTGCCTATCCCAAGTATGCGCTGATGTCGCATGAGGGCCTGCGCATGGATGTCATTGAGTACGATGCCGAAATTACGCGTCTGGCGCGCCGTTGGTTCTACCTGGACGAGCTGGAGCGCACGGTGGGCGATCGCCTGCGAGTGATTACCGCTGAGGCACGTTCGTACCTGGGCGTGACGAGCGTGGGGCATCATCGCTACGACGTGGTCGTGAGCGATTGCTTTGGCGGTGCCGAGCCCGTACGCGAGCTGGCGACGGTTGAGGCGTTGCGTTTGGTGCGAGGCAGCCTGAACCCCGGGGGTATCTACGTTGCCAATATCGTGAGCGCAAGTGAGGGGAGCGATGTGTCGTTCCTGCGCGATTGCGCCGCCACGGCGCTCGAGGTGTTCGACCACGCTTGGGTAATTCCCTGCGGTGACACGGAGTTCGGCGGCGAGGAGAATTACCTGCTAGTCGCCAGCGACGGCGACTACGCCTTTGCGGATGCCGTGCCTTTCGATGCCGACTTCCTCGGCACCGCCCTATACGACTAGACTACTCAGATAATCAGCCCCGCTTATGTGTGGTTGCGCCAGCCGAGGACGCGTTGCTTCATGCCTTGGATGTCAAGGACGCCTTCGGCAAAGCCCTTGCGCACGAGCTCCTCGGGAACGTACTCGTCGTAGCGATCAAAGTAAGGCACCTCGCCGGGATAGACGAGCTCGATGGGGTCGAAGTCTTTCTCGGCCTCGGCGGTGAGCACCTCAAAGAACGTCTCCTCGTCGGCCTTCATCTTGAACTGCATAAAGTACGGGCGTGAAGGGTCGAGTCCGCGAAGGCCCAGTTCCGCGGCACATTTAATCTTGAGCATGCGCTCGAGCGCCAAAAAGGCGTAGCTGCCCAGCCAGGGAAAGAGCACCCAGGTATCCCCGCCCAGGTTGATGAGCGGCTTAGTTCCCGCACCCGAAAGCTTGGCCGTATGACGAGCCTGTGCAAGGCGTGCCCGTGCGTTGCCCATGAGGTACGGATATGCCGCGTGCTCGTTGAGCGCCTTGCGCATGCGCTCGAGCACGTGTGTATTGATGTCGCCGGGGCAGTCGCCAAAGTAGGCCGGCACCCGGCCCTTGACCTGCGTGGCAAAGACGGTGTGGCGCTTCCAGTCCACTTCCTCGACAATCCAGCAGTGTCCGGCGATAGCGATGCGCTCACCGGGCGGTGGGGGATTGACGATCGTGCCCAGCTCGGCCGATTCGCTGCGAACGGTAAACTCTTCGTTTTCCTGGAACACAGCGTAGAACTTAAAGTTGTTGATGATGCGCTCGCCCGCGAGGCCTACGATGAGCCCACCGCCCTCGGTGACCTGGATGTGGTCGATCTTGATGAGGTGGCGCAGCAGTACGCGATAGTCATCGGCCGAGACGCGGTGGAAATAGCTGAGCGTGAGCACACGTTGAGCAAGCTCGGCCGGTGTGAGCTCGCCGGTGCTGGCGAGCGTCGACATGGTCTGGTGATAGAGCAAACTGTAGGGGAGTCGATCGAGCTCGGGCGGCTCGACCCACTTTTCTTCGCGATAGAGTTGTACGAGTGCGATGCCCTGCAGGAGCTTCCAGGGTATCGTTTCGGGCATCATCGTGCGCGGCTCGGGCTCCTCCTCGCGCATGACAAACCACATCTCGGGCGGAAGATCGCGGCGGCCTGTGCGCCCCATGCGCTGCAAAAAGGAACTGACGGTAAACGGTGCATCGATTTGGAACGCGCGCTCCAGGCGACCGATATCAATGCCGAGTTCCAGCGTGGAGGTGGTGACGGTTGTCTGTGCCTGTTCCTCGTCGCGCATGAGCTCCTCGGCGGTCTCGCGTAGCGATGCCGAGAGGTTGCCATGATGGATAAGGAAGCGGTCTGGCTCGTGTCGGCTTTCACAGTAGCTGCGCAAAATGGAGCACACGGCCTCTGCCTCCTCGCGCGAGTTGGCAAAGACCAGGCACTTGCGGCCGCGGGTATGTTCAAAGATATAGCCCATGCCGGGGTCGGCGTTGTCGGGTGCGGTGTCGGTGGGGTTGAGCAGCGCCTGTTCGGTTGCCTGCGGGATGTCGACTTCGCCCTCGGGGGCCGAGGAAGTGCGACGGTCCTTGGGGGCAGCCTCGCCCCGTGCCTGCTCGCGACGTTGGCGCCGTTCCTCCTGTGTGAGTTGCCCGCTATGACGCATGTCTTGGGTGCTGACGGGCAGTGCCGCGGGTGGTGCCGCCTCAATGCGCTCGCAAGCGAGCACCTCGGCTTCTTGTGGACCTGTGCCTACGAATCCTCGTTGCTGAGCCTGGGGGCCCGAGTTGTAGAAGTGCTCCATGGAGATGCGCCACACGCGGCGCGGTTCCTCAAAGCGGGGGATAACGCAGTCGCGTCCCGTTCCCTGCGAGAGAAAGGCGCCCGTGCGCTCGGGGTCGCCGATGGTGGCCGAAAGGCCAATGCGGCGGGGCTGCACGCCTGCCATGCGCGAGAGGCGCTCGATAAGACAGAGCGTCTGCCCGCCGCGGTCGCCGCGCATGAGCGAATGGACTTCGTCGATAACCACATAGCGCAGGTCGCAAAACATGCGCGGGATCGCCATGTGCTTATGGATTAAGAGCGCTTCGAGTGACTCGGGCGTAATCTGCAAGATGCCGCTCGGTTTTTTGATGAGCTTAGCCTTGTGCGACTGCGAGACATCGCCGTGCCAGTGCCAGACGGGGATATCGGCCTCTTCGCATAGGTCGTTGAGGCGGACGAATTGGTCGTTGATGAGCGCCTTGAGGGGGCCAATGTAGAGGGCGCCCACGCTTGCGGGCGGGTTCTCCCAAAACTCGGTCAGGATGGGAAAGAAGGCCGCCTCGGTTTTGCCGGAAGCCGTTGATGCCGTCAAGAGCACATTGTCCTGCGTGTTGAAGATGGCATCTGCCGCCGCAACCTGGATAGAGCGCAAGCTCTCCCAATCGTGGGAGTAGATGAAGTCTTGGATAAACGGGGCATAGCGGTCAAAGGCGTTCACGGGGCCTCCTTTCAACAACGAATCTCTCAACGCGGCTGGCAACGGCTTGCTGCATTACTGCTTCAACGTTTGCCCAGATAAAACCTGCCAAAATAAACCTGTCCCTTTTTGGTAGGTTAGATGGTGAACTCGGCGAAGTTGCGGTCGTCGTCTGCGGTGCCGGTGTCGTCTGTTGCGGCTGCCGGCGCCAGCGCGTCGCCACCGACGCTTTGCAGTAACTCGGCCACGTTGGCGTCGGGGTTTTGACATAGGATATCGAGCAGCTCGATAAAGTCGCGGATGACCTCGCGGGGCGTCAGGTGCGTGTCTGCCCCCACGCGACCAAACTCAATCTTGAGGAAGTCCACCAAGTCGTTCTCGGTAAGCGTGGGCGTCCAGCCAAAGTAGCCGGCATGGATCTGCATGAGCTTTTCGATGAGCACCAGCAGCTCCTCGTAGGTGAGCGGCTGCAGGCGGATGATGGGCGCGAGCATGTCTTTGAGGTCATTGCGTGCAAAACGGCCCTGAGCGAGACGGCTCCGAAGGGCCTCGTAGGAAAAGACGCCGCGGCGGCGGTCCTCGATAGAGGTCGGCGTGCCGCCCATGATCATGCCCAAGTACTGCGCCTTGCCCTGGAGCGTGTCGTTGTACATGGTCAGGATCTTCTCGTAGTTGTATTGGCGCGTGATGGCGTTGGGAATCTTATACAGATTCACGAGCTCGTCGATGAGCACCAGCATGCCCTTGTAGCCGCTGCAGACCAAAAAGCGCGCAATGAGCTTAACGTAGTCGTACCAGTCGTCATCGCTGATGATGGTTGAGGACCCCAGTTCGGCGCGAGCCTCGCTCTTGGTGCGGTATTCGCCGCGGATCCATTTGGTCACGCGGCTCGTGGCCTCTTCGTCGCCCTCTGATACGGCCGCGCGGTAGCGGCGGAGCATACGGGCGAAGTCGAAGCCGTGGACCATTTCCTCGAGCGGGGCCAGTTGGGAATTGACGGCAGACTCGTCGGCATCGGCACACGAGGCGACCCAGCGATCTAGGATAAGGTTGAGCGCACCGCCTTCGGGGCGCGTCTTGGTCGATATGTTGCGGATGAGCTCGCGGTAGGTGGCGAGGCCCTGTCCCTGGCCGCCCTGTAGGCGGCGCTCGGGGGATAGGTCGGCATCGGCGACGACGAATCCCTCACCCATGGCGTGCGTGCGGATGGTTTGGAGCAAAAAGCTCTTGCCGGCGCCGTAGCGACCGACTAGAAAGCGGAAGCTCGCGCCACCGTCGGCGATGAGGTCCAGGTCGGTGAGTAGGGCGCGGATCTCGACCTCGCGCCCTACGGTGATATAGGGAAGGCCGATGCGCGGGACCACGCCGCCTTTGAGCGAGTTGAGAATGACGGCAGCGACGCGCTTGGGCACGCGGGGCGCTGCGGATGCGGTATCACTCATGGTCTAGGTATCCTCTCACGTCTGCCTCGTAGTCCTCGATAATTTGCGGTCCTGCTGGGCCAAATTCAATAACGGTGTCACCCACCAGGTCAAAGAGCGCTTCGTTGATGCTATCGACGAGCATGTCTTCACTCTTGCCCGACTGTGCCACCGCCGATGCCGTCTGCGCTGCGTTTTGCTCGAGTAGTGCACGAAGATAGGCGTCTGCGGCGGGATCGAGTGTGGACGCGGTGTCGGCGGGCGCGGGCGCTGGTGCGAGGAGCGGGGCTACGACGCCAAACTGCTCGGTGGAGATGGTCGGCTCGCCAGCCTCGTCCTGCTGCATGGCCGTCGCGACGGGTTCGGCGATCGTGTCGGCTACGGGCTCGGCTTCCCGTCGTTCGGCAACTGCCACCTCGGCATCCGCAAGCGTGCCGTCCTCGCGCTCCTCGTCGATCAAAAGCGCCTCGCGCGTTTGTGCGGCGGCGCTCCGAATGTGCCCCAGCTGGCTCAGGTCGATATCGATCTTGACGGGCTGATGTGCGGCATCCCATGAAAGCCATGCCACAATCTCGTCATCGATAATCTTAGCCAGATATTTGGGAACCTTTTCTTCCTTAAGGGGATGGCCGGGATCCAGCGCCAGGCGCAGGCGTTGGTCGCAGGCGCGCATCATCTCACCGAGCTTGCTGCTTTTTTGTCTGCTGCCGTGGATGCGCATACATTCCCAAAAGCCATTTTGGCAGCGGTAGATGTGAATGGGGTCCAGGCGATATTCGCAGTCCTCGTGGCGCTCGGGCGCAAAGAACACGGCCGAGGCAAACATGGTGTAGGGCATGGCCGTCTCCTCCCCAAATAAACTCGCCACGATGCCGGTCTTTCGGTGCGTGTCATAGTAGCGCGCCATGCGGACATATACGGCGCATGCCACGTGGCACAGATCGCGGTGGTGGCTGCGGTCGAGTCGCGAGTTGCTTAGGTTGTACGTGGAGAGGGCGTTGATGGTGGCCATGAGTCGCTCCTCGCGCGCCTCATCGGGCGGAAGGGGGAGCGTGGGCTCGGGGGTTTTGCGACGCTTAGGGGTCTGGCCGGACGGTGCCGGTGCTGGTACAAGGTCTCGAGCTGCGCGGCGCAGCTCGATGAGGGCGTTGTCGAATGCGACGGTTTTAGAGTCGCGAAGCAGCTTGGGGTCGAGCTCGTGGAACACGGCGTAGTCCTGCAGCCACACGCGTGCGAACCGGTCGATGCCGGGTTCAAAGGCGCGATAGGCATCCCAAAATGCCTTGATCTTGTCATAGCCGTCACACGGATTGTCGACGCCAATGCCGCAGATCAATTCGTAGAGATACAGAAAGGCAAACGAGGTCGATGTCTCCTCGATATTGCCGCGGCGCACTTGGGCACGCCAGGTAAAGTAGCCGCGCAGCTGTCGATCGCTCATGGCATTGTAGGTGGGAAAGTACGACTTAAAGGTGCCGTTGTAGGGGCAATCGTCCTCGAAGTCGGCCATCAGCAGACCTTGGCGGTAAAAGAGCTCAGCCTCCGATAGCCAACGCCCCGCGCCGCCTTTGGGATCATCTTGCCAGCGTGATATCTCGCGCATCTTGCGGTACTGGTCGGGGAGGAAGTTCTGCATCTGTCGACCGGTCTTGAGAATCGGCTCGTCAGCATAGATCTCGTTTGAGAAGCGGGCGGACTGATGGGTCCGGGCCTCGGCCATAATGCGCTCGATAAGCATCTTGACGTCCTGGTCGGCCACCGCCCTCTCCTCTCCCTATATGGTGTCGGTGACCTCATATCATAGCACAGCATCAAACAGATGTTCGAGATATCACTATGCAGATAGTTTAGAACAGGAGAGCGTAGATGACCGCCACGACGACGGAAGGGAGCATGTTGGCCGTGCGGAAGGTCTGAGGTCGAATAAGGTTAACGCCAACACAGAAGATGAGCATGGAGCCCACAAGCGAAAGGTTGTCGAGGGCTGCGGTGGTCATGATGGGGGAGAGTGCGCCGGCAAAAAGCGTGATCGAGCCCTGGAATACGGCAACGGGCAGGGCCGAGAAGATGCAGCCGCGGCCAAGCGAGGCCGTCATGGTGCAGACGATGATGCAGTCCAGCGCGCCCTTCAGGGCAAGCGTGGACCAGTCGCCGAGCAGGCCGTCCTGAATCGATCCTACGATGGCCATGGCGCCGATGCACACGGTGAGCGATGCCGAGACAAAGGCGTTGGTGAACTCGTTGTCGCCTTCGCTGCCGGTTTTGCGCTTGAGCCATTCGCCGAGGTTCTCGATGGCGGCCTCCAGGTTGATGGCCTCGCCGATGAGCGAACCGAGGGCAAACGAGACGATAAGCATGGTGGTGCCGGTGGTCGCCAATGCCTCTCCATCGATAACGAGCATCTTTTGCATGGTGCCGCCCAGGCCGATAAACAGAACGCACAACCCCGACGCCTTCATGAGCGTATCTTGGATGCGGGGCGTAATGAAGCGCCCACCCATGAGGCCCAGCAGACCGCCCGCAATCAAAAGCGCGACGTTGATGATCGTTCCTAAACCCGGCATGAACCCTCCTGTAATTGATGTCAACGCGGCAATCGTAGCAGAACGGGGAGGGGAGCGCTCAGCATCCGAGCCAAGCGGCGGTTAGCGGTCTAGGACAGGACGGGGCTAAAGTCGAAGCGCAGCGTCATGAGGTGCTGCGGGGATTCGATGGCTGCGGCAATGATGTCGGCATCTCGTGCACGATCGAACCCTTCAAGTTCCATTTGATAGGGGAAGTCTTCTTGGATACCGATGCGACGAGGAACCAAAAGCTTGGTTCCGTCGAATTCTTCGGTTCGCGATCCGTCTGCTGCAACGGAATAAAGGTGTAACTTGGCGGTCGTTGCGGCATCAAGTGCCGAGATAGCTTGGATATCGTTCGATGCACTCCTTGCTCCCATTGCTGTAAGTGCCGTAGGCGCGACGACTTCACCCGAAGGCAAAAAGACGAGCTCGACGGTATTGGGGAATGCGATGAGGATATTTTTGCGGCGGGGCGCATCGGCAGCGACTGGCTCAATGCTTGCGGCATCGACGGTTTCCGTGTGGTCGAGCGCGACCATCATGCAACAGTTGCCTTCGTCGACATCTGGGGGAACGGCAAAGTCCAGGCCGTCTTTCGGTTGGGGATCGCCTAGTTCGGTGGCGGTGCCGCCCGGCTTCTCGAGAGGAACCGCAGCGTTGTCTTCTGATGATGCATCGTCTGCATCGTCAACATGTGCCGGTGCGTCTGCGACCTCGTCTTTGGGGGATTTGCCATTATCGCTAGATATAGGAGCAGCAATCCCGACGGACCCCGCTCCGTGCCATGTCATTTGGAGCAGCGCCGGATCGGCGAGAATGCGCTGCACACCTTGCGTCTGGGTATCGATATTGATGGGGGCGGGTTCTGATCCGCGCGTGAGGTTAAGCGAGCCCTTCTGCCTATTGCTTTGAGCCTTTTGGTCGTCCGCGTCGCCAGCGTAGAACAGCAAAGGCGCATCTCCCGTTGCGATGGCTTCGGTGTCCGCCTTGGTCAGTCGCAGCGATGCCGTAAAGGAGATAATGGGCTGCGCGCCATCGACATTCGAGGGAACGCAGCCCAGGCATACACCCCCTTCTTCTTCATAGGCCGCGCTGTCGAAGACGACCTTCGCCCCGTTCGCCGAGTCATCGACCGAGGCAATATCGATGCGCAGCTCCAAGTCGCATGGGTCGCCATCGGCGTCGACTGCAGCCGATCTCCATGTGCAGATGGCATAACCTGTCTGGGGGCCGTTCTCCTTGTCCGGTCGCTTGATATCCACGACTATCGAGTCGACCGTATTGCGGTAAAGGCATCCCGAGGTTCGGACCGTGGCGTGTGCGAGCGGAAAACGTTGGCAGGCGACGATACCCGACGAATTCGCCACGGGGTTCAGAGCTTGCGGTAAGGAGTTCGCCGTGGCGGGCGTCGCCCAAGCGGCGAGAGGCGTACCGCTCGCCAGTGCGCTGCAGAGCGCGGCAACGGGCAAAAGGTTTTTGGGTGCCATGGTTCTCCTATCTATTCTGCGTGCTCCGGTCGTGCTTGGCTATTGGTTGCGTTTGATGTGCAGGCCAAGGCACGTCAGCCCTGCTCCCGCCGTGGCGAAGCCTACCGCAATGAGTTGCCGGGTGTCGCTCGTTTGAGCGAGCGGCTCGTGACGGCCGTCGCGATTAAGGCCCGAAAGGTCGACGGTCACTTCTGTGGCCGCCTGCGCTTGCTCTTGTTGAGCAAAGGCCATGGCAGGTGCGGACGCCAAGATGCCGACGATGGCAGCCAGTGCAATCGCCTTAGGACGTGGCGTGCGCACCGGGCTCGACCGTCCAGGTGATGCTTGCCACTTGATCTCCCGTACCGGTGGCGTGGTAGATGTCACGCGTGACGCGGGCGACGTGGCCACTCACATTGAGCTTGATTTTGTCCGTTCCGTCGGCAATGTCCTTGTACTTCATGTCGAAGCTTGCGTCTTTGGAAAGATCGAGGCCCGTAGTCTGAGTCGCCGAGCTGGCATCCTTTTCTGCCTTATCGGGGCCAACCTTAAAATCGATGGAGTTCTGGGCCGAGCCCGTCTTTGCGTCTGCAACGATTGTCCAGTCGTTCTTGGCCGTGACCTTCATGTTGGTGACGTGGATGCCATATGCCGAGAGGTTGTCGATGGTAATCGTTTTGTCGGAGGGTCCTACAAGCGTTCCGTCGGCTTTGGCGGCAAAGGGGATGACCGTTGGCGCCTTAAACGAAACATTGCTAATGTCGGCCTTCACCGTCACATCGGTGGTTCCAACGCGCACCTCTGCCATGGCCGCCGTTGGCGCGGCGCCCATCGCAAGTGCGAGCGTAAGCCCTGCGCCCACGGCGAGTGCCCTGGCTCCGCTCAGGTTCCTGGGTGTGTTCATAATCGATCCTTTCTGCTCGTCACGGACTGTTTCCGTGATGGTTGGACGAATGGGGACCGGGTGCTGCCCCTGCGAGCGCGTCTGCCACTAGCCTTCTGCCTGGGCCACCCGCACTTTGACGCGCGTCGGATTGCCGTGGGTGTCGTAGGTCTTGGCATCGAGTGCCTGAATCTCGATATATGCCTCGCCTTCTTGGATATCGCCGGCGGGGCAGGTCTCAACCGTCTTGCCGGCTTCGACCACACCGGACTCATAGATGGTCTCGTCGTTTTGAATCACGCGGAAGCGCTGGGGAAACTTGTTGTTTTGGACGTTTTGCACGTTGACGCGCAACTTGCCGCCTTCCTGCAACTGTGCGACCGGCGCGACCGAGATCGTCATCATGTTGTCGCGGACGATGGCGTCGAGCTCATCCTGGATTTCTTGGCGCGATTTACCCTCTGCCGTCGTGACTGAGGCACCCGCTTCGGGCACGGGCTGCGACTGCCAGACGTATAGCCCTACGGCGATGAGGGCGCAGACGATAGCCAGGCAGACAACGACGAGTTTCTTGCGACGCCCCAGCCCTGCAAGGCGGGGCGGCTTCTTCGCACTCATGCGGCGTCCTTGGTGGTGTAGACACGTGCGAACGTGGACGGGTCCGCTCCAAAGAGCATGTGAAGCATCAGGCGGCGCGAGTAGATGAGCTCGTCGAAGTCGTGAGGGAGCTCGATGTTGTGGATACGCGCGATGTGGTGGGCGAGCGCCGAGAACGACTCGGGGTCGCAGATAACATCGGTGGTGACGTGGTAGACCGCCGTATCGGGGAACGCCTCTTCGTCGAAAGGCAGGAGATAGGGATCGTCGTCGACCTCGATGGCGACGCCGTACTGGGGCCAGTAATATGCCATGGGAACCTCCCTGCTTCTGGGGCCAAAACTTCCATTGGTTTTGGCTGTTGATGCCGACCGTATCAGTCACTACTTGACCAATTTCTGACCAAATGCTTGACGGATTGACATCTCCGCAGGTAGAGGATGGTAAAAAATACTTCAACTATTTTCGAGCGCCAATTGCGTGGTCGCTGGCGGTAAAGCGACATGTGTCAAAAGCATCGTCTGCCGAGGAAACCTTGCCGCTCGCCGAATTGCACGAACGTAAAAATCGCCAATTATGGAGACGGTCTCGAACACGTCGACGAAACGATGCGGTAACATCTCCCTGCAAACACTGTAGTTAGCTAAAGGGGGAGTTCGCGTGTCTGCAACCATCAAACCCTTCACCGGCGAGTTCGAGGAGTATGGTCGCGATGAGTCTCGCACATCGGGCGAGGCCTCGAGCATCTCGTTTCCGACAACGGAGGACGAGGTCCGTGCCATTTTGAAAAAGCTCCATGCCGAGCGTGTCCCGGTGACGGTTCAGGGCGCCCGGACCGGTCTTGCCGCCGGCGCCGTGCCTCATGGCGGTCACATTCTCAATACTTCCCGCATGAATCGCTACCTAGGCATTCGCCGCGATGAGCTGGGCCGCTTTCTTTTGCGTGTGGCGCCCGGCGTCGTGCTGTCTGAGCTGCGCAAGCAACTGGGCAAAAAAGTGCTGCCGACTGCCGGCTGGGACCGGGCATCGCTTGAGGCCTACGAGGAGTTCCAGGAAGCTCCCGAGCAATTCTTTCCTACCGATCCCACCGAGGCATCTGCCTGCCTGGGCGGCATGGCGGCATGCAACGCCTCCGGCGCCCGCAGCTACGCTTACGGCCCCATGCGCCCGCATATCACGGGACTCCACGTCGCGCTGGCTGATGGCGATTTGCTTGAGCTTCAGCGCGGCGAGGCTTTTGCCCAGGGCCGCCACTTGTCGCTCGTGACGGCAGAGGGCCATGCACTCGAGCTCGATCTTCCTGACTACACCATGCCCAAGACCAAAAATGCCTCGGGTTATTTTGTTGCGGACGATATGGACGCCATCGATCTTTTTATCGGTGCGTGCGGCACACTCGGTGTCATTACCGAGCTCGAGATCGCCCTGCAGGCGGCGCCTGCGGTCGTTTGGGGTGTGAGCTGCTTCTTTGACAGCGAAGACAAGGCCGTGTCCTTCACAGATTCTGTACGTCCCGTCCTGTCCCACGCGGCCGCCATCGAATATTTCGATGCTGGCGCCCTGGATATCCTGCGTCGCCAGCGCGAGCAGTCGACAGCGTTTGCCTCGCTGCCGGCGCTCGACAAAGACGCCAAGGTCTGTGTCTACGTGGAGCTCGACTGCGACGACGAAGCCCAGGCGACTGAGGAGCTGTATCACTTGGGGTGGGTACTGGAGCTTACGGGCGGCAGCGACGATGCGACATGGGTCGCGCGCACCGAGGTCGATCGCGAGTGTCAGCGATTCTTCCGCCATGCGGTGCCCGAGAGCGTCAACATGCTCATCGACGAGCGTCGCCGCACGGATCCCACCATCACCAAACTGGGCTCGGACATGTCGGTGCCCAACGCACGCTTGGCCGATGTCATTGCCCTCTATCGCCGCACGCTGGCCGAAAGCGGGCTTGAGTCTGCTGCCTGGGGACACATCGGGAACAACCATCTGCATGTGAACATCCTACCGCGCGATGCGCAAGACTACCGTCGTGGTGGAGAACTCTTTGCCCAGTGGGCTTCCGAGGTCACGGCCATGGGCGGCGCCGTCTCCGCCGAACATGGCGTCGGCAAGATCAAGGCTGGCTTCCTGGAGACGATGTACGGTCACGAGGCCATGGTCGAGTCGGCGCGGCTCAAGCTCCAGCTCGATCCTGCCGGGCAGCTGGGTCGCGGTAACCTGTTTTCGGAGAAGCTCTTGGATGAGCTCGTCCAGAAAGGGGGCGCGTGAAGATGAGCGATTTCCATATGGTGGTGTGCGTCAAGGCGGTGCCGGGCAGCACCGGGGTCAAGATGGACCCCAAGACCAATACCATCGTGCGCGATGGCAAGCAGGCGGTCATCAACCCGTTCGATGCAAGTGCCCTCGAATGCGCGCTGTCGCTCAAGGACGACTTTATCGGCTTTGGCATGGACGTGCGCGTAACGGTGGTGTCGATGGGCATCCCCGCGACCGAGTCGCTGCTGCGCGACTGCATCGCCCGCGGCGCCGATGACGCACTGCTGCTAACTGATCGCGCCTTTGCAGGTGCCGATACCCTGGCAACCACCTATGCCCTCAAGTGCGGCATCGAGGCGCTCGACGAGGACTTCGACCTGCTCATCTGCGGCAAGATGGCGGTGGACGGCGATACGGCCCAGATCGGCCCCGAGCTGGCCGGCGCCTTTGAGATCCCCTGCGTGACCGACGTGAGCTGTGTGCAGAGCGCGGGATTTACGACGTGTGGCTCGCTGGCGCTTGTTCACGGCTGCGATGCCGGCGAGGAGACGGTGTATCTGGAGATGCCGTGCGCGATGACGACTGCCAAGGAGATTGGCCAGCTGCGCATGCCGAGTATTGCCGGTATTCGTGCGGCCGAGGAGGCGGACGTGCGCGTGGTCAACGCTGCCGACGTGAACGCCGACCCCGCGCGCTGCGGTCTTGCCGGCTCGCCGACACAGGTCGTGCGATCGTTTGTGCCCGACCGCGACCAAACATGCGAGGCCGTTGACGGAACGGCGTCCGAGCAGGCGGTAAAACTTGCCAAGATTATTGAGGGGATGGCATAGATGAGCGGACTGATTATCGATAGCGAAGCCTGTATTGGCTGCGGTCGCTGCGTTCGCGCCTGTGCCTCGGGCGGGATCGTAGTGGAAGGCGAGCGGCCCAACCGTTGCGCCCGCGTAACCGACGGCTGCATCCTATGCGGCGGGTGCGTCGACGCTTGCCCCGTCAATGCCATTTCGATCGAGCGCGACGAGGCCGCTGGCGCGGTTGACCTCGATGCGTATCGAGATATCTGGGTATTCGTTCAGACCGACGAGCACGATGTCGTGGCCCCAGTTGCCTATGAGCTCATGGGCAAGGGCCGCGAGCTTGCCGATGCCCGCGGCTGCCGTCTGGTGGCACTGGTCGGCATGAGCCCCGAGGGCTCGCTCGGGGACCTCGAACACCTGGTTTGTGCCGGCGCGGACGAGGTCCTAGTGTGTCGCGACGAGCGCCTGCGCCAGAACGATGCGGAGGTCTACGCCCGGCTGATCTGCGATTTGGTGGCCGAGCTCAAGCCCGAGGCAATTCTGTACGGCGCGACCGCGTTTGGCCGCGAGCTGGCGCCCGGTGTGGCCGTGCGCTTGCAGACGGGTCTTACGGCCGATTGCACGGTGCTTTCGATGGATACGGAGACGGGCTTGCTGCAGCAGACGCGCCCGGCGTTTGGTGGCAACTTGATGGCCACCATCATTTGCCCCAACCACCGTCCGCAGATGGCAACGGTGCGCCCCGGTATCTTTAAGGCGCCCGAGTTTGACTATAGCCGCTCCGGCACGATCACCCAGGTGATGCTTGCGGAAGACGTTAAGGCCCGTGTCGAGATCTCGATTCCCGCCGAGGAGTGGGGGCGGCAGGCATCGATTGCCGACGCCGAGCGTCTGGTCGTGGTGGGCCGCGGCATCGGCTCCAAGAAGAATCTGCCCCTGATGCGAAAGCTCGCCGATGCCCTGGGTGCCGAGCTTGGTTGCACGCGTCCCATTGTGGAGGCAGGCTGGTTGGAGTATCGCCACCAAATTGGCCAGACGGGTGTATCGGTCTCGCCCAAGCTCCTCGTGAGCATCGGTGTCTCGGGTGCTATCCAGCATCTCGCCGGCATCGGTGGGGCGGAGTGCATTGTCGCCATCAACGAGGACCCGGATGCCCCCATTTTCGGCGCTGCGCAGTACAAGGTTGTCGGTGACGCCGTCGAGGTCGTTGAGGAGCTCCTAGCTCAGCTTGAGCGCTAGGCGCGCGCCAGCCAGGTGCGCATCTCGTCCTTTAGGCGCTCCCAGGTCGCTTGCGTGGCGGGATCGGTAAAGGGGCGCGTAATGCCAAAGGGCGCGTCGAACAGGCGGTAGATATCGCCCTGCTCGCGCGCCAGTGCGCGGCTTGCTGGATAGACGAGCTCAAACATAAAGCAGATGAGTCCCACCAGGTAGTCTGCGGACTCGTCGCGCTCATCGCGTGCGACGCAGCGGTGCTCGTCAAAGGCGGCCAGCGTTGGCGACGAGAAGCGGCTGCCGAGAAACGTCTTCTCGTCCACCTTGAGGATGGTGTCGACGGTGCTGTCGGCGATGGTGCGCATAATGTCGATTTTGTCGCCATCACGCACGATATCGCAGAAGCTCCGTGTGCGCTCGTCGAGCTGCGAGGGTAGACGAAAATCGCTGTGATAGGCAATGCTCGCTCGGATGAGCTCATCTTCTGCCGGGTCATCGATAAAGTCGCGGATGCTCGTTACGGCGGGTGCATCGGCGGGATTCTCGCCAAAGAGGACCCCGACACCCAACGCTGCATGGCTCATACTCTCGGCGTCCTTAAAGGTGTCCCAGCGTCGCAGCTGCTCAAAGCGGCCCATATCGTGTAACAGCCCACAAAGCCACGCCAGGTCAATGTCCTGCGGTGACCAGCCCTGCTCACGCGCCACGGCATCGCACGCTTCCGCCACGTGATAGGTATGTTCAATCTTGAGTGCGATGCGCGGATTGGCGGCATCGTAAGCATCGGTATAGCGTTTGAAGGCCGCGGTCGCCCGGCCCCGATCGATAGCTGTCATAATGACTTCCTAAAAAGTTGTGTCTTTCCGTGTCTTTCGATCCGGTGGCAATTGTAGGTGAACTCGGTTGCTGCCGGGCGATGATTCTGCCACGTCGTTGAATGCGACTCGGAAAGCTTGTCGGGACGAGGAACGCTATGGTGCTCAAAATCGTTAAAACCGTCTGGCCGGTGATGCTTACCTATGTTGCGATCGGCGCGCCGTGCGGAATGATTATGGCGCAGACGGGGATGGAGCCCTGGATGGTTTTTGCTCTGAGCAGCACGTTCGTGACGGGTAGCGGACAATTCATGGTCTGCAACCTGTGGCTGGCTGGTGTGCCTGCGGCATCGATCGTCGCGAGTGTCGCCGCCATCTCCTCGCGCTTTGCACTTTATTCGGCATCGATCGCACCCCATCTGGCGGGTGCCTCGAGGCGTCAGGCGCTGGCTGTTGCCGCGACGCTCACCGAGGAGGCATACGGCATCTCGCTTGCCAAGCTGGTTGAGGGGGAGGATTGGGGCCCACGCGAGTCCTTTGTGCTCAACGCGGTACTCATCGCAACGTGGGGCGTTTCGTGCACGATGGGTGCCATCGTCGGTGCCGTTGTCGATGTTCCCACCGCTATTGCGAGTTTCGTCTGCACGTCGCTCTTTATCTGTCTACTCTTTTCGCAGCGGCTGTCGCGCGGCAACGTTGTCGCGGCGGTTTCGGGCGCGGTGTCCGTCGCCGTATGCAAGTTCTGGGGCCTCACGAATATTGCCGTGCCGGCAAGCGTCGTGGTCGGCATTGCCATTGCGCTGGCGTGCGATGCTGTATTTGACGGAAGAGGTGCCCGCGATGCCCGTTAACGAGTTCTTGGTTCTGTGGCTGTCGTCGTGGGCTGCTATCGCGTTCTTTCGCATCGCGCCGGCGTTTGCCTTGCGCGGGAGAACGCTGTCGCCCCGCATTACCGAGGCCCTGGGTTATATCCCGCCCGCTGCCTTTGCCGCGCTGGTCGCCAACGACTTGGTGAGCCCCGGCGCGTTCGACGCGGGACTCTGGCCTGCCTTGGTTCCCTGGATTGCGGCTGCCGGCGTCGCGGTGGTGGCTGTGAAGACAAAGTCGATGCTGTGGTGCTGCGTCTCGGGCATCGTGCTCTATATCGTCTTGAGCCTCATATAAGAGCGGGGCACGTTTGGCGTTCCGGCCCAACGAATTGAATTTCTCACCGAGCCGGTCTGCTTCTTCTGGTACCATGTTCAGACTTTACTGTAGCAAAGTGTGACGTGGGCTTTTGTGCCTCGTCAACGGAAATGGGGGTTTCATGGCACAGGAAGCAACCGCCAACGAGCAAAAGAAATTCAAGGTCCCGCGCATCCCGGGCGACATCATGATCTATCCCATGATCGTCGGCCTTTTGCTCAACACTTTCTGTCCGCAGGTCTTTGAGATCGGCGGCTTCTTTACGGCTGCCTGCCGCGGTGGCTCCAATACCATCGTCGCTGCGATCCTGCTCTTCGTGGGCGCCGGCATTAGCTTTAAGTCCACGCCAGGCGCCATCAAGACCGGTATCGTCGTGCTGGTCCCTAAGCTTGTGGTGGCAGCCGCGTTGGGCCTGGGCGTCGCGTATTTCTTTAACGACAACTTCCTGGGCCTGAGCTCCGTGTCCATCATCGGCGGCATCACGTTTTGCAACATGGCGCTCTATACGGGCATCATGGGCGAGTTCGGCGATGAGTCCGAGCAGGGCGCCGTCGGTATCCTGTTCTTTACGGCCGGCCCCGCCGTCACCATGATCATCCTCGGTGTCTCGGGCCTCGCCAACATCCCCGTCGGCACCATCATCGGATCTATCCTGCCGCTTGTTATCGGTATGGTTCTGGGCAACTTGTTCCCGTTTATCAAGAACCTGCTGGTCCCCGGTGCCAATCCCGCGATCGCTGTCATCGGTTTTCAGCTCGGTGCGTCCATGAGCCTTTCGAGCTTTATCACCGGCGGCATCTCGGGCATCCTGCTGGGCCTCATCACGCTCTTTATCGTCGGTCCCATTACCTTTGCCTTCGAGCGCCTGTGCGGCGGCAACGGTAAGGCGGCTGTGGCATGCTCCACCATTGCCGGCACGGCTATGACCACGCCGGTCGCCCTCGCCGAGGTCGCCCCGCGCTATGCCGAGCTTGCGCCCACCGCGTATGCGCAGATCGCCACCGCCGTCATCATCACGGCAATCATGGCCCCGATTCTGACCGGCTGGGTCGATAAGAAGTTCTGCCACGGCAAAGAGGATCTGTCGCCCGCCGGTGTCGAAGCCATCGAGGAGGCTGTCGCAACCGATATCGCCGGTGAGTAACGGCCGTTGCCGATAATAGATTCCGGCGTGCAATTCGCGCCGTTCGAGCGTCCGAACGAAAGCTATCTTGCAGTAACGTTCGGGCGCTCTGCTATTATTCCCATTACCCCTGCGGAGTAGGGGGTGTTTGTTGCCCAGACACGATTCGGGCGATTCTGACCACTTGGATATTGAAGGGATGGCGTCTAGTGGTTAAGGCACTCAAGATCGAGATATTCCTGCTGTGCATGATTATTCTTATCGGGCTTGCCGCACGAAGCCGCCGCTCCTTGTTCTCGAGCACCCAGCAACTTTTGTTTAGCATGCTGGGCTATACGTCTGCTGCCTACATTTTCTTCGATATGATCTGGACGCTCTCGGACGGCGTGAGCACTCCTGTAGGCATCACGGCCAACTGGATTTCCAACGCGGTTTCGTTTTCGCTGTTCGCTATCGCGTGCCTCATTTGGTTTTTCTATTCCGAGACGATGCAGGGCTCACGGCTCCTGACCACGCCCTACAGGGTGGTACTTTTAACGTTGCCAACCGCATTGGTGGTCGTGCTGGCATTTACCAGCTACTGGACGCACACTATGTTCTATATCGATGCGCAGGGCGTATATCGTCGCGGAGCGCTTTATATGATTCAGCCTATCGTGAGCTACTGCTACGTCATATATACGTCCTTGCATGCCTTTATTCAGGCTCGAAAAGTCGAAAGCCTGCAAAAGAAGGCCATTTATCGCACCCTCGCCTTTTTTGCGGTTCCCGCTCTGGTGGGCGGTACCTTCCAGATTTTGTTTTCGGTACCGGGCCTTTGCGTCGGTATAACGCTGAGCATCCTGCTGCTCTACATCATCTACCAGGAGCAGCTGATCTCGACCGACCCGTTGACTGGCCTCAACAATCGCAACCGTTTTGAGACCTATATGCTGTCGCTGTTCTCAAATGTGGATCAGGCCGAAGATGTGTATCTGCTTATGATGGACGCCGACGGCTTTAAGCAGATTAACGATCGCTATGGACATGTGGAGGGCGACCATGCCCTCCAGGTCGTATCTGCTACGCTCAAAGAGGTCTGCTCGGCGTCCGGTGGCTTTATCGCACGTTATGGCGGCGATGAGTTCGTGGTGCTTCAAAAGGCGACGGCGGAGCAGGACATCATGGACCTGTGTTCGGCGATTAACGACGAGCTCGCTCGTGCCGAGGTGCCGTATGCATTGCGGATGTCCATCGGTTACGCGCGGGTTGGCGATAGTGTTGATACCTGGCAAGACTTACTTCGCGCTGCCGATGCGGAGCTCTACCGCGTCAAGGCCGAGAAAAAGAAAGCCGGCGTCCAGATACGCTAGAAAAAAGGGGCGCACGCTGGCGTGCGTGGCACCCCTCAGCCCATCGATGTACTCCATTAAACTAAAGTATCTGAATCCCCCCTGCCAAATAAGGGCAGTTCGTTAGGCCTTTTTGGGTTTGTTGACGATGATGATGCCGCCGCAGACCAACAGCAGGGCAACGATGACGGTAACGGGGCTCGTGCCAGCGCCCTCGCCGAGCAGTAGCGCGCTCAGCAGCACACCAAAGACGGGGTTCATAAACCCAAAGACCGAGACGCGGCTGACGGGGTTGACGGCAAGCAGGCGCGACCACAGCGAGTAGGCGACCGCGGAGATAAGCGCCATGTAGATGATGAGCGCGATGGCGGGGGCAATCGCCGTGGGGGAGAGCGTGCCACCCATCAAAAAGCCGATGGCGGTGAGGACCAGGCCGCCGACCAAGAACTGCCACCCGGCAAGCAAGACGCCGTCGTGCTCGCGCGAGAAGATGCCGATCAGGCAGGTCGAAAGGGCACCCGCGACGGTGGAGGCCAGGATAAATCCCTCGCCGCCGAGTGTAAAGCCAAAGGTGCCATCCGCGCCCGAAAGGTTGACGAGTGCGACACCGGCAAAGCCCAGCACGCAGCCGAGCACCTTGGCCGCATCGAGCTTTTCGGTGCGAAACGCCAGGGCGGCAAAGAGGATGGCTAGGAAGTTGGCGCTGGCCTCGATGATGGAGCTCGACATGGCGCTGGCGCGCGAGAGCCCCAGGTAGAAAAAGAAGTACTGCCCGATAGTCTGGAAGAGCGACAAGATGCAGATGGGCTTGATATCGCGCACTTGCGGAACGAGCGGACGGCGCTGGGCCACGCTCATGCCAACAATGACCAGCATGCCGGCAAGGGTGAAGCGCAGACCCGCGAAGAGCAGCTGCGAGGCGCTGTCGTGCGCGGGAATGCCAAAGAGGCCGTAGCCGATCTTGATGCAGGGAAAAGCCGACCCCCAGAGCGCGCAGCAGACGAGGCAGCCCAGGATGAGTCCGGGCAGGGTGGCGAGATACGGCTTGCGGCTTTCCATGATGTCCTTCCTGTATGCGCGAAGCAAAAAAGAACCCGCCACCGGGCGTGCCGGTGGCGGGTGTTGTTACCCGAGGGGATTGTACCCGATGGGACGCATTAAGCGAAGTAGGCCACGCCGCTCTCAAAGATCGGCATGAACTTGTCGCCGGGGACATGCTCGGGCACGTTGCGGTACAGGTTGTCGCCGCGGCGCTCGGCATGGCCCATCTTGCCCAGGACGCGGCCGTCGGGGCTCGTGATGCCCTCGATGGCAAGTGCGGAGCCGTTGGGGTTGACGGAGAGATCCATGCTGGGCTTGCCGTTCTCGCCCACGTACTGCGTGGCGACCTGGCCGTTGGCGATCAGCTGGGCGAGCACTTCGTCATTGGCGACAAAGCGGCCCTCGCCGTGGCTGATGGCGACGGTGTAGGGGTCGTCCAGGCTGCACTGCGACAGCCACGGGGACAAGTTGGACGAGATGCGGGTGCGCACCAGACGGCTCTGGTGGCGACCGATGGTGTTGAACGTCAACGTGGGCGCATCGGGCGTGGCGTCGACGATGTCGCCGTAGGGCACCAGGCCGAGCTTGATCAGGGCCTGGAAGCCGTTGCAGATGCCCAGCATCAGGCCATCGCGGGCCTTGAGCAGGTCGCGGACCGCCTCGGTGACCTCGGGAGCGCGGAAGAACGCCGTGATGAATTTGGCGGAGCCGTCGGGCTCGTCACCGCCCGAGAAGCCACCGGGGATCATGACGATCTGGCTTGCACGGATGCGGCGGGCAAGCTCGTGGGTGCTCTCGGCGACGGCCTCGGGCGTGAGGTTGTTGATCACGAAGGTGTCGGCCTCGGCACCGGCGGCACGGAAGGCGCGGGCGCTGTCGTACTCGCAGTTGTTGCCGGGGAACACGGGGATGATCACGCGCGGGCGGGCGATCTTGGCGCCGCCGTACACGTGGATGTCCTTGGCGCGGAAGTCGATGGTCTCGACCTCGGGGGTCTTGCCGGCGCTGCGGTAGGCGAAGACGCCCTCGATGCCGCTCTCCCAGGCCTCCTGGAGCTTGGCGAGCTCGATGACCTCGGAGCCGGTGTCGATGACATAGCCCTCGACGGTGGTACCCAGGGGCTCGACGACAACGCCGTCGGCGACCTCGGGCAGCTCGGCGTCCTCGGCGAGCTCGACGATAAAGCTGCCGTAGAGCGGGGTGAAGAGGCTCTCCACGTCCACGTCCTCGGCAAGCTCGATGCCGATCTGGTTGCCGACGCACATCTTAAAGAGGCTCTCGGCGCCGCAGCCGTAGCCGGGCGTGGAGACGGCCAGGGCGTCGCCGTTGGCGGTGAGCGCCTCGACGGCGTCAAACGCGGCGAGCAGCTGCTGGGCGTCGGGGCGGTAGTCCTCGCCGTAGGTGGCGGGGGCGATGCGCACGACGCGATGCGTCAGACCCTTGAACTCGGGCGAGACGGCACGGGCGGCCTTACCCACGGCAACAGCGAAGCTGATCAGGGTCGGCGGAACGTTGAGCTCACCGGCCTCGTCCTCAAACGAGCCGCTCATAGAGTCCTTGCCGCCGATGGCGCCGGCACCCAGATCGACCTGGGCCATAAGGGCGCCCAGGACGGCTGCCATGGGCTTGCCCCAGCGCTCGGCCTCGGTGCGCAGGCGCTCGAAGTACTCCTGGAAGGAGAGGTAGGCGCGCTTGTGCTCAAAGCCGGCGGCCACGAGCTTGGCGATGGACTCAACCACGGACAGGTAGGCGCCCGCAAACTGGTCGGCCTCCATCAGGTAGGGGTTGAAGCCCCATGCCATGGCGCTCGCCGTGGTGGTCTCGCCGTCCACGGGGAACTTGGCGACCATGGCCGAGCTCGGGGTGAGCTGCGTCTTGCCGCCAAAGGGCATGAGCACGGTCGCGGCGCCGATGGTGGAGTCGAAGCGCTCGGAAAGGCCCTTGTTGGAGGCGACGTTGAGGTCGGTGACAAGCGAGGTCATGCGCTCGGCAAGCGTGGTGCCGGCCCAGCTGGGCTGCCACACGCTGCGGGCACAGACGTGGGCGACCTGGTGCTTGGGTGCACCGTTGGAGTTGAGGAACTCACGGGACAGGTCGACGATGGCGACGCCGTTCCATGCCATGCGCATGCGCGGCTCGGCGGTAACCTCGGCGATAACGGTCGCCTCGAGGTTCTCCTCGGCGGCGTAGCCCATGAACTCCTCGACGTCACTGTCGGCGACGGCGCAGGCCATACGCTCCTGGGACTCGGAGATAGCGAGCTCGGTGCCGTCCAGGCCGTCGTACTTCTTGGTCACGGTGTCCAGGTCCACGTACAGGCCGTCGGCAAGCTCGCCCACGGCGACAGAGACGCCGCCGGCGCCAAAGTCGTTGCAGCGCTTGATCAGGCGACAGGCGTCGCCGCGGCGGAACAGACGCTGCAGCTTGCGCTCGACCGGGGCGTTGCCTTTCTGGACCTCGGCGCCCGAGGTCTCGATGGACTCGGTGTTCTGGGTCTTGGAGGAGCCGGTGGCGCCGCCGATGCCGTCACGGCCGGTGCGGCCGCCCAGCAGGATGATCTTGTCGGTGGGGGCGGGGCACTCGCGACGCACGTGGTTTGCCGGGGTAGCGCCCACCACGGCGCCGACCTCCATGCGCTTGGCCACGTAGCCGGGGTGATAGAGTTCGTTGACCTGGCCGGTGGCAAGGCCGATCTGATTGCCGTAGCTGGAGTAGCCGGCGGCGGCAGTGGTCACGAGCTTGCGCTGCGGCAGCTTGCCCTCGAGCGTCTCGGAAACCGGGACGGTGGGGTCGCCGGCACCGGTGACGCGCATGGCCTGATACACATAGCTGCGGCCCGAGAGCGGGTCACGGATAGCGCCGCCCACGCAGGTGGCGGCACCGCCGAAGGGCTCAATCTCGGTCGGGTGGTTGTGGGTCTCGTTCTTAAACAGGAACAGCCAGTCCTGGTCCTCGCCATCGACATCGACATTCACCTTGACGGTGCAGGCGTTGATCTCCTCGGATTCGTCGACATCGGTCATGACGCCGGTCTTCTTAAGGTACTTGGCACCGATGGTGCCCATGTCCATGAGACAGACGGGCTTGGCGTCGCGACCGAGCTCGTGGCGCATCTCCATGTAGCGGTCGAAGGCCTGCTGCACCACGGCGTCGTCGATCGTCACGTCATCCAGGACGGTGCCGAAGGTGGTGTGGCGGCAGTGATCGGACCAGTAGGTGTCGATCACGCGGATCTCGGTGATGGTGGGGTCGCGATCCTCATCGCGGAAGTACTGCTGGCAGAAGGCGATGTCCGCCTCGTCCATGGCAAGACCGCGCTCGGAAATAAAGGCGGCAAGGCCGGCCTCATCGAGCTCGCGGAAGCCGTCGAGCACCTCGACGGGCTGGGGCTCGGGGGTCTCCATGTACAGCGTCTCGGGCAGGTCGAGCGAGGCGATGCGCGCCTCGACGGGGTTCACCACGTAGTGCTTGATGGCCTCGATGGCGGCTTCGTCCAGGGCGCCCGAGATCATATAGACCTTGGCGGAGCGCACGGCGGGGCGCTCGCCCTGGCTGATGAGCTGCACGCACTCGCTGGCGGAGTCGGCGCGCTGGTCAAACTGGCCAGGCAGGAATTCGACGGCAAAGACGGCGCCGTCGCTTGCGGGGAGCTCGTCGTAGGTCACATCGACCTGGGGCTCGCTAAAGACGGTCGGCACGCAGGAGCGGAAAAGCTCCTCGTCGATGCCCTCGACGTCGTAGCGGTTGATGATCCTCAGGGCCTCGATGCCCTTGATGCCGAGAATCTCGGTCAGCTCGCCCTTGAGCTGCTGAGCCTCGACGTCGAACCCGGGTTTCTTCTCCACGTAGATACGAGAGACCATTGGTTCCTGCCTTCCTGATCGGTTGGGCGTACGGTACGGTATGCGGCAGCGGTCGGTTTGCGGGGCCTGCCCTGCGGTCGCCTTGAGCCACATGTTTGTAAACCTCACTATGATACGACAGCTCGCGGCGCGTAGAGGACGGCGAGGGTGCTACAGTGAAGCGCAAACAAGAGAAAGGCATCACATGGCATTCGTTTCGCTCGCCATCATCGCACTCGTGGCCTTTGCAAGCCCCTTCATCGCTTCGGCGATTCCTGGAAAACCCGTTCCCGAAACGGTCTTTTTGCTCGTGTTCGGCGCGGTGTTGGGACCTCATATGCTTGGCGTCATCCATGTGGATGCCGAGGTCTCGCTTGTGTCAGAGCTCGGTCTGGCATTTTTGTTCCTGCTTGCCGGCTTTGAGATCGACCCAAAGAACATCACGGGCGTCGAGGGGCGCTACGGTATGGCCACGTGGGTTGTCACATTTTGTATCGCCTGGCTTGCCGTGCGCTTTACCCCGTGGTTCTCGGTCAGCCATTTCGACGGTATCGCCGTGACGCTCGCCTTGACCTCGACGGCGCTTGGAGCGCTCATGCCCATCTTGCGCGAGCGGTTGCTTGCCGGAACGCGCGTCGGTGATTCGATTCTCGCCTATGGTACGTGGGGCGAGCTCGGCCCCGTGCTCGCCATGTCGGTACTGCTGTCTGCCCGCACGGGTATCGAGACACTGCTGATCTTGGGCCTGTTCGCCGTGGTGTGCGTGCTGCTTGCCGTGGTCCCCAGCCGCTCCAAACGCGTCGGCAGCCGCTTCTTTGCGTTTGTCGAGGAGCGCGCCGATACCACGTCGCAGACCTTCGTGCGCCTGACGGTGCTTATTTTGGTCACGCTCGTGGCGTTCTCGGCCATCTTTAGCCTCGATATCGTGTTGGGCGCTTTTGCCGCCGGCTTCGTCCTGCGCTATATCATCCCCGAGGGCAACCATACGCTTGAGACCAAGCTCGACGGCCTGGCCTACGGCTTTTTGATCCCGGTGTTCTTTACCGTGTCGGGCGCAAAGATCGATCTGACGGCCGTGGTGTCGCGCCCCGGGCTGCTCGTGGGCTTTATCGTGGCGTTGTTGATTATTCGCGCTGTGCCCATTCTTATTTCTATGAGCATTTGTCCTGCGACGCGCGATGTGTCGGCGTATGGTCGCATTACCGTGGCCCTGTACTGCACCACGGCGCTGCCGATCATCGTTGCCGTGACGAGCGTTGCCGTCAACGCGGGCGCGCTGTCGCAAGATATTGCGTCGGTCATGGTTGCCGCCGGTGCCATCACGGTGTTCTTGATGCCGCTGCTCGCGCAGCTCTTCTACCGCGTGGTCGACGCCGCGCCGGTCGCCGCCGTGGCAGAGGTTGCCGAGCACCCTGCCGAGGCACTCGATATCCTGCGTGCCCATCACGATTTGGCGAGTCTGCTCGCACGAGAGCACGAGCTGCTGACCTCGCATGGCCATGGTCGCGTATTCGAGGGCCTGCCTACGCTCGATACGATTGCCGAGCGTCTTTCCGCCGAGGCGGCGAGCGGCCACATCGATGCCCGCATCGTGGACGCGGCACACCTGCTTGCCGACAAGACCTATGGAGACGAGGTCGACCCGTCCGAGCTGACTCCGCGCGAACGTCGCCGCCTGGAGCGCGCCAAGCTCGCCGTGCGCGAATACCGCCGCCGCATGCTGGAGCTCTACGCACGCGATGAAGCCCAAGACGACGACGGTAAGTAGTCGATACTCTTTCGGGGAAGCCGCATCCCACTTTAAAGACCCGAAACGGGACGCAGTTTCCGAAACATGGTCCTGAGGGAAACTGCGTCTCGGTTTGAGCCGGAATTCTGGGACACGGCTTCCACTTCAAACAGAAGAAGGCGCGCTGCCTGCAATTGATGCGGGCGGCGCGCCTTCTTTGTTGGACTATGTTGAGGCTGGGAGCTGAGGCTTGTGGCCCCTTAAGAGCGGGCGGCTCCGTCGACGGGGAGGATGGCGCCCGTGACGTAGGAGGACATATCGCTCGCCAGGAAAACAAAGGCGTTGGCAACGTCCTCGGGCTCGCCCATTCGACCGAGCGGAATGGTGGCGATGATGGGCTTGATGACCTCTTCGGGCAGGTTGGCGACCATGTCGGTTTTAGTTACACCAGGTGCGACGGCATTGACGCGAATGCCCATGGGGGCGAGCTCGCGCGAGAGCGACTGGACCATACCGTTGACGGCAAACTTGGACGTGGGATAGCCAACGCCGGAGGGCTGACCGTACTTGGCGACCATCGAACTCGTGGTGGTGATGGTGCCGCCATGACTTGCCTCGGTCATGATTTTGGCGGCAGCCTGGTGGCCATTAAAGACAGCGACGACGTTAAGGTCCATGACCTTTGCGAACTCCTCGGCCGTATAGTTAAGGAGCGGCGAGCGCTGGGAGATGCCGGCATTGTTGACGACCGTGTCCAAGCCGCCCATGTCGGCGGCAGCCTGGGTAAAGGCCTCGGTCACGGCTTCGAGCGAGGTGAGGTCGCAGGAGCGGCCCCAGACCTTGGCGTCGGGATAGGCGGCTGCCAGCTTCTCAACGGCCGCGTCGGCAGTCTCCTGGCGTGAGCCAAAGACGGTGACGGCAGCGCCTTCCTCGATAAAACGGCAGGCGATGGCATAGCCGATACCGCGCGTGCCTCCGGTGATGATTGCTTTCTTGCCCTCGAGCAACATGGTGCTTCCTCTCATCGCGGGCGGACATTCGCAACAAAGCGTAGCGGTAGCCGGAATCGGCCGCGTTTGCATATCGGTGAACGGTAGCCCGCGTTACCGATGAGCGGCTCGCGCAAATATGCTCTGCCGTTGTGCTTAGGGCGGGTGACAAAAGGGCTCCCGTCCCACGTCGGACGGGAGCCCTCAAGGCGCGTATTGCTAGGCGAGCGTTGGGTTAGTTGGCCATAACGCCTTCGGTCCAGGCCTCGACGTCCTCGATACGCAGGACGTTGGCGACCTCGGCCACGCAGTCGACGCTGGCAAGCTCGGCGGCGGCAGCCTGGACGTCCTTCTCGAGCGCGCGGTGCGTCAGGAAGATGACCGAGCAGGCATCGCTGACGCCCGGCTTGCCGTCCTCGACCTGGTTGATGAGCGAGATCGAGATGTTGTGCTTGGCAAAGATGTCGACCGTCTCGGACAGGGCGCCCACGCGGTCGGCGACCTTCAGGCGCACATAGTACTTGGTCTGGAGCTCGTCCATGGGCTTAAAGGTGAGGTTGTGGCCATAGGGCTCAATCTCGGGCAGCGGAGCCACGCCGCGGCTGATCTGCTCGGAGAGCGACAGGATATCGCCCACGACGGCGCTCGCGGTGGGGAAGGAGCCTGCGCCCGCGCCGTAGAACATGGTCTCGCCCACGGCGTCGCCTACCACGTAGACGGCGTTCATGGCGCCGTTGACCTTGGCAAGCATGTGGTCGGCGGGGATCAGCGTGGGATGCACGCGAACGTCGACGCCGGCGTCGGTGTTGCGGGCGATGCCCAGCAGCTTAATGGTGTAGCCGAGCTCGCGGGCCTGGGCGATGTCCTCGGCGCCGATGGTGCGGATACCCTGCTGGTACACATCGTCGGTGGTAACGCGGGTGCCAAAGCCGATGGAGGCGAGGATGGCCGTCTTGCTGGCGGCGTCGAAGCCGTCGACATCGGCGGACGGGTCGGCCTCGGCATAGCCCTTGGCCTGCGCGTCGGCAAGCACGTCAGCGTAATCGGCGCCCTCGGCGTCCATGCGCGACAGGATATAGTTAGTGGTGCCGTTGAGGATGCCGGCGATGGTCAGGATCTTGTTACCCACCAGGTCGTGCTCAAGCGTGCTCACGATGGGGATGCCGCCACCGCAGCTGGCCTCGCACTTAATCTGCACGCCGCACGCACGCGCCTTCTCGGCGAGCGTCTCGACATGACGGCCCAGCAGGGCCTTGTTGGCAGAGACGACGTGCTTGCCGTTCTCGAAGGCGGTGGTGAAGATCTCGGTCGCGGGGTGCTCGCCTCCGATGAGCTCGACGACGATATCGACGGCTGGGTCGGTGACGACATCATGCCAGTCACTCGTAAAGGCCTCGCGCTCAATGCCTGCCGCCTCGGCCTGCTCCCAAGCAAGCGCGCAGGCGCGGGTCAGCTTAAGGTCGATGCCGTAGGCTGCCAGGTACTCATCGTGGTGGCTCTTGATCAGACGGGCCACGCCGCCGCCGACGGTTCCCAGACCGATCAGACCGACGTTCACGGTGCGCAGGGGTTCGCTCATAGATAACTCCTTCGTGCATCTTATGGATGGATAAACCGCTTAAAGGTTGAGTGCATTCTAGCGTGAACCGAGGGCGCGTGCTCGCCAGGCAACAGGAGTCGCACAAAACGGCACCCCCGAAACGCTGCGGAAACATTGGAAACATGCTCGCTACAAACGGAACTCCGTAACAAACTGTCAACGTTTGCGCCATAAGGTTTGCCCTGTACCGCAAGACGGCCGCACCGCGGCCAGCGAAAAAGGGGGGACACCATGTTCAACATCAACATCACGCTCAGCCGTAGGAACTTTCTCGCCGGCGCTGCGGCGCTCGGCAGCACCGCAGCACTCGCTGGTTGCTCGTCGGGTGGCTCGGACGGCGGCTCCGCCGATGACGGCAAGACCTTCAAGATCGGTGTCATCGGCCCTCTGACCGGCGCCGCGGCAACCTATGGCGTTTCGGCCGAGAAGGGTGCCAAGCTTGCCGCCAAGGATTTTTCGACCAAGGACCTCAAACTCTCGCTTAAGTCCGAGGATGACGTCGCCGACGGCGAGAAGGCTATCAACGCCTTCAATACCCTGTGCGACTGGGGCATGCAGGCGCTCGTCGGCCCCGTCACGACTGGTGCCGCCGTCGCTGTCTCGGGCGAGATCGCCGACGATATGCTCATGGTCACGCCCTCTGCTTCGTCCCTCGACGTCACCAAGGACAAGACCACGGTTTTCCAGGTTTGCTTTACCGACCCCACCATGGGCGCCAGCGCCGCGAAGTTCTTGGCCGAGAAGTACGCGGATGCCAAGATTGCCCTGTTCTACAACTCCGGCGATACGTACAGCTCGGGCGTTGCCGACGCCTTTGCCGAGCAGGCCAAGGCATCCAAGCTCGACATCGTCGATACCGAGACCTTTAAGGACGACTCCTCCACGAGCTTTACCAACCAGCTCACCAAGGCCAAGGAGGCCGGCGCCACGCTCATCTTTGCGCCGATCTACTACACGCCGGCGTCCGTTCTGCTCAAGAACGCCCAGGACATGGGATACGACATGACCCTCATGGGTACCGACGGCATGGACGGTCTGCTCTCCGTTGAGGGCTTCGACACCTCTCTTGCCGAGGGCGTGCTGCTCATGACCCCGTTCTCCGCCGACGACGAGAAGAACGCCGACTTCGTCAAGGCATATAAGGACGCCTACGACGAGACGCCCAACCAGTTTGCCGCCGACGCCTACGATTGCGTCCACGCCATCGTCGAGGCCATCGACAAGGCGGGCATCGATATTACGGCCGACGGCGCCGACATTGCCGGCGACCTTGCCAAGGCCATGCGCAAGATCAAGATCGAGGGCCTGACGGGCGAGCTCACGTGGAACGACGAGGGCCAAGTCGAAAAGCCTGCTACGGCCTATGTGATTCAGGACGGCAAGTACATCGCCGCCTAAGTGCATATACAACGAGACCGGTGGGGTCGTTGTATTCAGGGCAGGGACGCTTGTAACAGAATGGAAACATTACTTTCACACAATAAAGTGGCTAAACTGCATAAACCAATAGAAATACGCATAATTATGGATAAACGGACAAAACAAAAGAAAAGTTGAAATAATCGCCACTTTTCTCAACTAAAGCGTCTACTATTTTGCGAACGCCGAACACGGCGAAGGATGGCCTGTTGGGTAACCGAAACCCGACGAGATTTGAGAGGAGAGCCGCATGTCGAGCCTCACCGGTAAGTCATTGAACCCTGTTATGAATCGCAGGAGCGTTATCGCGAGCGCAGCAGGTCTGGGGGCGATGTCTATTCTAGCTGGCTGCTCCTCCAACGGCGGCGACAGCGGTTCCGCTTCGGGCGACGCTTCGTTTAAGATCGGCACCATCGGCCCGCTGACCGGCGCCAACGCGTCCTACGGCAAGTCCGTTACCCAGGGTGTCGAGCTTGGCTGCAAGGATTTCTCGACCAAGGAGCTGCCGCTTGCCAGCAAGGCCGAGGATGACCAGGCCGACGGCGAGAAGGCCGTCAACGCCTTTAACACCCTGCTCGACTGGGGCATGCAGGCCCTCGTCGGCCCGACCACCACGGGTGCGTCGGTTGCCGTTGCCGCCGAGTGCGGTAACGACCCCGAGACGTTCATGATCACTCCGTCCGCGTCCTCCGAGGACGTCACCAAGGGCAAGGATTGCGTCTTCCAGGTTTGCTTTACCGATCCCAACCAGGGCGTCAACGCTGCCAAGTTCCTGGCGCAGAAGTATGCGGACGAGAAGTTCGTGCTGTTCTATAACTCCGGCGACGCCTATTCTTCGGGCATCGCAGATTCCTTTAAGGTTCAGGCCGCTAAATCCAAGCTCGAGATTGTTGACGAGGAGACCTTTAAGGACGACTCCGCCACGAGCTTTACCAACCAGCTCACCAAGGCCAAGCAGGCCGGCGCTACCATGATCTTTGCGCCGATCTACTACACGCCGGCGTCCGTCCTGCTCAAGAACGCCAACGACATGGGCTACGACGTCAAGATGATGGGCTGCGACGGCATGGACGGCATCCTGGGCGTTGAGGGCTTCGACACCTCTCTTGCCGAGGGTCTGCTGCTCATGACCCCGTTCTCCGCCGACGACGAGAAGAACGCCGACTTCGTCAACGCTTACAAGGATAAGTATGGCGAGACTCCGGACCAGTTTGCCGCCGACGCTTACGACGGCGTGCACGCGGTGGCCGAGGCCCTCGAGGAGGCCGGTCTTGGTGTCGACGCCGACCCGACCGAGGTCGCCGAGAAGCTGCCTAAGGCTATGCTCAAGATTACCGTTGACGGTCTGACCGGCAAGCTCACCTGGAACGATAAGGGCCAGGTCCAGAAGGAGCCCACGGCGTACGTCATCACCGACGGCAAGTACGTACAGGCCTAATAAGCCGCCTTACATAGAGCGGTTTTGATCCCAAGCAGGGGAGGTTTTGGCCTTCCCTGCTTGCTTGGTATCTAGGGACAGTGTAACGTCCCTGTTTCATACATTAACTGGAAACCTATTCGAAAGGGGGATGTGGAACATGACGGTCTTTATCCAATACCTGGTCAACGGCCTGTCCATGGGCAGCGTCTACGCCATCATCGCGTTGGGCTACACCATGGTCTACGGTATCGCCAAGATGCTCAACTTCGCTCACGGCGACGTCATCATGGTCGGTGCCTATGTCTCGTTCTGTGCCACGTCGTATCTCGGCCTCCCGGGCTGGGCATCTGTAATTCTCTCTTGTGTGGTCTGTACCGTTCTCGGTGTTCTCATCGAGGGTCTGGCATACAAGCCGCTGCGTCAGGCGGGCCCGCTGGCCGTTCTGATCACGGCCATCGGCGTGTCTTACTTCCTGCAGAACGCCGCGCAGCTTCTGTGGGGCGCCACGCCCAAGAACTTCACTTCGCTCGTCACCTTCCAGGTGCCGGAGTTCTTGGCCAAGTTCAACGTGAGCGCCGTCTCGCTCGTCACCATCGTCGCCTGTCTGGTTATCATGGCCGGCCTGATGTTCTTTACAGGTAAGACCAAGATGGGCAAAGCCATGCGCGCCGTGTCCGAGGACAAAGCCGCCGCTCAGCTCATGGGCATCAACGTCAACCGCACCATCTCGATGACGTTTGCCATCGGCTCCGCCCTTGCCGCCATCGCCGGTGTGCTCCTGTGCTCCTACTCGCCGGTCCTGCAACCCACCACGGGCGCCATGCCTGGCATCAAGGCCTTCGACGCCGCCGTCTTCGGCGGTATCGGCTCCATCCCCGGTGCCTTTGTCGGTGGCATTCTCATCGGCATCATCGAAGCAATGGCGCAGGCATACATTTCCACGAGCCTTGCCAACTCCATCGTCTTTGGTGTTCTGATCATCGTCCTGCTCGTCAAGCCTGCCGGCCTCTTGGGCAAGTACGTCCCCGAGAAGGTGTAGGTGAGCGTTATGAAGTTCCTTAAAGACAAGCAGACGCGTCACGACTTTGTCACGTACGCCATGTGCATCGTGGCCTTCGCCATCGTGTTCTTTATGCAGTCCAACCACATGATCCCGCGCATGATCGCCGGTCAGCTGGTTCCCATTACGGCCTACATCGTCATGGCCATCTCGCTTAACCTCGTCGTCGGTATCGCGGGTGACCTGTCGCTGGGCCACGCGGGCTTTATGAGTGTCGGTGCCTACACGGGCATCGTCACCGCGGTCGCCCTCGAGAGCGCCGTTCCCTCCGATCCGGTGCGCCTTATCATCAGCATCGTGGTCGGCGCCATCGCTGCCGCCATCCTGGGCTTCTTGATCGGCATCCCGGTCTTGCGCCTGAGCGGCGACTATCTGGCCATTGTGACCCTGGCTTTTGGCGAGATCATCAAAGAGATCGTCACCTGCCTTATCGTGGGCGTCGACTCGCGCGGCCTGCATGTGATCTTTAACATCACGGGTAACTCCACGATCGACGACCTGCACCTGCTCGAGGACGGCACTGCCATCATCAAGGGCGCGCAGGGCGCATCGGGCGTGTCGACCTATTCGACCTTCCTTGCCGGCGCCATCCTGGTCATGGTCGCGCTCGTGATCGTGCTCAACCTGGTCCGCAGCCGTACCGGCCGTGCCATTATGGCCGTGCGCGACAACAAGATCGCTGCCGAGTCTGTGGGCATCTCCGTCACCGAGTACCGCATGATCGCCTTCGTGGTTTCCGCCGCTCTCGCCGGCGCTGCCGGAGCCCTCTTCGGCGGTAACTTCTCGCAGCTCTCCGCCACCAAGTTCGACTTCAACACGTCCATCCTCATTCTGGTGTTCGTGGTCCTGGGCGGTCTGGGCAATATGCGCGGTTCCGTCATCGCGGCGGCGTTGCTCACGGTGCTTCCCGAGCTGCTCCGTCAGTTCTCGGACTACCGTATGCTCATCTACGCCATCGTGCTGATTCTGGTCATGATCTTTACCAACAACCCGCAGCTCAAGGCGTTCTTCGCACGCATTAAGGATCGCTTTGCTCCCAAGAAGGAGGTGGCAACCGATGCCCAGTAAGTTTGAGTTCAACAAGGGCAAGATGGTCCCGTATCCTTCTGGCGCCATTGTCCCCGACCGCGACCTGGGCGAGCGTCCGGCGCTCGAGTGCATCCACCTGGGCATTGAATTCGGCGGCCTTAAGGCAGTCGACGACTTTAGCCTAACCATCGGCAAGACCGAGATCGCCGGTCTCATTGGCCCCAACGGTGCCGGTAAGACCACGGTCTTCAATCTGCTCACCAAGGTGTACCAGCCCACGCACGGCACCATCCTGCTCGACGGTGAGGACACCTCGGGCAAGTCCGTCTACCAGGTCAACCGTATGGGTATTGCCCGTACGTTCCAGAACATTCGCTTGTTCAACACCATGACGGTGGAGGACAACGTCAAGGTCGGCCTGCACAACCAGGAGCGCTACTCTGGTTTTGAGGGCGTGCTGCGTCTGCCGACGTACTGGAAGCACGAGAAGGCCGCCCATGAGCGTGCCATGGAGCTGCTGTCCATCTTTGATATGGAGCACCTGGCAAACGAGCAGGCCGGCTCGCTGCCTTACGGCGCCCAGCGTCGTCTGGAGATTGTCCGCGCGCTTGCCACCAACCCTAAGCTGTTGCTGCTCGACGAGCCTGCCGCCGGCATGAACCCGTCCGAGACCGCAGAGCTCATGGAGAACATCGTCAAGATCCGCGACACCTTTGGCATCGCCATCATGCTTATCGAGCATGATATGTCGCTCGTCATGAACATCTGCGAGGGCATCTGCGTGCTCAACTTTGGTAAGGTCATCGCCAAGGGCACGGCCGAGGAAATCCAGAACAACGACGCCGTTATCGAGGCATATCTGGGCAAGCAGGATAAGGGGGAGAACTAAATGGCAGAGCCGATGCTTTCCGTCTACAACATCAACGTCTGGTACGGCGCCATCCACGCCATCAAGGACATCTCCTTTAACGTCAACGAGGGCGAGATCGTGGCCTTGATCGGCGCCAACGGCGCCGGTAAGTCCACGACGCTTAAAACCGTCTCGGGCCTGCTGCGTTCCAAGACCGGCTCCATCAAGTTTATGGGCGAGGACATTACCCATACGCCCGCTGATAAGCTGGTTGGTAAGGGACTGGCTCAGGTTCCCGAGGGACGTCGTGCCTTTTTGCAGATGACGGTCGAGGAGAACCTGGAGATGGGCGCCTACACGCAACCCAAGTCTACGGTTGCCCCGGGTCTTGAGCGCGTCTACGAGCAGTTCCCGCGCCTTAAGGAGCGTCGTCGCCAGGTGGCCGGCACCCTTTCGGGCGGCGAGCAGCAGATGCTCGTTATGGGCCGCGCCCTTATGAGTAACCCCAAGCTGCTCATGCTCGACGAGCCTTCCATGGGCCTGGCGCCGATTCTGATTGAGCAGATCTTCCAGATTGTCGAGGACCTGCACAAGGCCGGCACCACGGTGCTTCTGGTCGAGCAGAACGCGCAGATGGCGCTCTCGATCGCCACGCGCGGCTACGTGCTCGAGACCGGCAAGATCACCATGACCGGCACCGGCCAAGAGCTCCTGCACGACGA
>CABQJK010000012.1 GCA_902464495.1 uncultured Collinsella sp.
TGGAGCAGGAGGGCTTTACGCAGGAGCAAATCGACGAGCTGCACCTGCCGATTGGCGTTGCCATCGAGGCCGAGGACCCCGAGGAGATCGCCATCTCCATCGCCGCCGAGATGATCCACCTGCGTCGCACCCAACTCGTCCCCCGCAAACGCTAACCTCATCCCATTTATATAAGTTGCGGTGGAATAGTTCCTGAATGGCCCTGCCAAGCGGCCAAACAGGAACTATTCCACCGCAACTGCTTCTGGGGAATCGATTTGTGCGGGGGAGTTGTGGAGTTGTGCAGGCAGACGAGGTTTTTCTGGAAATACGCCCCAAATGCGCGTATAGTACCGATTGTTTTGTCGGCTCCTGCTGCGTCGAGTCCAAACCGCGAAATGCCATGAGCGGCGCGGATGCAGCCAGGAGGCACGAGGACAACCCACCGTGGCCACGCCCCGTGCTTAAAACCCCAAGAAGGAGTGAACAATGGCAGAAGAGAAGTATGTGCCGCGTCTGAAGACCAAGTACAACAACGAGGTCAAGCAGCAGCTTCAGGACAAGTTCCAGTACGAGAACGTCATGATGATCCCCAAGTTTGAGAAGATCGTCGTGAACATGGGTGTCGGCGAGGCCGCTACCGATTCCAAGGCCATCGACGGTGCCGTGCGCGACCTGCGCGCCATCACCGGTCAGCAGCCGATGATCACCCGTGCCCGCAAGTCCATCGCTACCTTCCGCCTGCGCGCTGGTATGCCGATCGGCTGCAAGGTTACCCTGCGTGGCGACCGTATGTGGGAGTTCTTCGATCGTCTGACCTCCGTCGCGATCCCCCGTATCCGCGACTTCCGCGGCATCTCCGCCAAGAGCTTCGACGGTCGTGGCAACTTCTCCATGGGCGTCACCGAGCAGCTCATCTTCCCCGAGATCGACTTCGACTCCGTCGATCACCAGCGTGGTATGGACATCACTTTCGTGACCACCGCCAACACCGATGAGGAGGCCAAGGCCCTTCTGGACGCCTTCGGTTTCCCGTTCAAGAAATAGGTTCACCTGCCCTATGAGCGCCGTTCCCAGAAGGGGGCGGCGCTTGGGGCGAACAATACTCTATGTGAGGAGGATATAAGTGGCTAAGACATCGATGATCGTCAAGTGCAATCGCAAGCAGAAGTTCTCTACTCGTGAGTACACGCGCTGCCAGCGCTGCGGCCGTCCGCACTCTGTGTACCGCAAGTTCGGCCTGTGCCGTGTCTGCTTCCGCGAGCTTGCACTCAAGGGCGAGCTTCCCGGCGTTAAGAAGGCCAGCTGGTAAGTCACTACCAGCGTTTCAAGCATCAGTTTGGAACAGGGAAAACGCGCTAAAAAGGCTTTGCCGTTAAGGGCGGCGAAGAACCAAGAGCACGTGTTCATCAAGAACGAAGGAGAATCTGTATGAACCTTACAGACCCGATCGCAGATATGCTTACGCGCATCCGTAACGCTAACTCTGTGAACAAGGCCACGGTCTCCATGCCGAGCAGCAAGAAGCTCGTCGAGATCGCTCGTGTTCTGCACGAGGAGGGCTACATCGAGGGCTACGATGTCGAGGACACCGTTCCCCAGAAGACTCTGCACATCACGCTTAAGTATGGTCCCAAGAAGGCTAAGGTCATCAACGGCATCCGCCGCATTTCCAAGCCGGGCCTGCGTAAGTACACCGGCGTTGCCGACATGCCCCGCGTCCGCGGTGGCCTTGGTACCGCCATTATTTCCACCAGCCATGGCGTCATGACCGACCGCGATGCTCGCAAGCACAACGTCGGCGGCGAGATCATCGCTTACGTCTGGTAATTCGCTCGGTAGGTAGAAGGAAAGGAGATCACCGTGTCTCGTATCGGTAATAAGCCTGTCCAGATTCCCGCCGGAGTCGAAGTGGCAGTCAACGGCAACAACGTTGTCGTCAAGGGCCCCAAGGGCCAGCTCGAGCTCGATGTCTTTGAGAAGCTCGCTATCAACGTCGAGGACAACGTCCTCACCGTTTCCCGTCCCGACGACGAGCGTGAGACCCGTGCCCGCCACGGCCTCACCCGCGCCCTCATCCACAACATGGTTGTCGGCGTTTCCGAGGGCTTCGAGAAGAAGCTCGAGCTCGCCGGCGTCGGTTACCGCGTGCAGCAGAAGGGCAAGAACCTCGAGTTCTCCCTGGGCTTCTCGCACCCCGTGATCGTCGAGGCTCCCGAGGGCATCACCTTCGAGGTTCCCGACAACACCCACGTGAACGTCAAGGGTATCAACAAGCAGCAGGTCGGTCAGATCGCCGCTGAGATCCGCGGTCATCGTCCTCCCGAGCCTTACAAGGGCAAGGGTATCCACTACGTTGGCGAGCACATCCGCCGCAAGCTGGGTAAGGCCGCCAAGTAGTCGTAACCGACTCACTCGCATAAGACCAGCACCCCGTCAGGTGCTGGCAAGATCAACCTTTTTAGGAGTTTACGTATGAACAAGCATAAGGCGAAGCTGGAAGGCCTCAAGCGTCGTCAGCGTCGTGTTCGCGGCAAGGTCTCGGGTACCGCCGAGCGTCCGCGTCTTCGCGTGACCCGTACTAACGCCAACATCTATGCCCAGATCATCGACGACAGCAAGGGCTCCAGCCTGACGCTCGTCTCTGCCTCGACCCTCGAGGCCGAGTTCAAGGGCACCCACACCTCGAACAAGGAGGCTGCGGAGAAGGTCGGTCAGCTCGTTGGCAAGCGCGCCATCGAGGCCGGCATCATCAAGGTCGCCTTCGATCGTGGTGGCCGTATCTACCATGGCCGCGTCAAGGCCCTCGCCGACGGTGCTCGTGCCGCCGGTCTCGAGTTCTAGGAGGTATGTAGCACATGGCTCGTAATCAGAAGCAGCAGCGCGAGGCCTCCGAGTTCGAGGAGCGCGTCGTTTACATCAACCGCGTGTCGAAGACCGTCAAGGGTGGTCGTCGCATGAGCCTCGTCGCTCTCGTCGTCGTTGGCGACGGCAAGGGTAACGTCGGCGTTGGCATGGGCAAGTCCGCTGAGGTGCCCCTGGCCATCTCCAAGGCGTCTCTCGATGCCAAGAAGAACATGTTCCACGTGCCGGTGACCGAGCAGGGCACCATCCCGCACGAGGTTCTCGGCCACTTTGGTGCCGGCCGCATCATCATCAAGCCCGCTGTCGAGGGTACCGGCGTTATCGCCGGCGGCGCTGTGCGTCCCCTCTTTGAGCTTGCTGGCATCAAGAACGTCCTGTCCAAGTCCCTCGGTACCGACAACGGCCTCAACATCATCAAGGCTGCCGTCGAGGGCCTCAAGGAGCTCTCCAGCCCTGAGGACGTCGCGGCTCGCCGTGGCCTGACGGTCTCCGAGATGTTCGTCGGTAAGGAGAACTAAGCATGGCTGACACCATCAAGATCAAGCAGGTCCGCAGCACCAACGGTTGCAAGCAGGACCAGGTCCGTACTGTCCGTGCCCTCGGTCTCCACAGGATCCGCGAGGTTCGCGAGATTGCTGACAACGAGTCCGTCCGCGGCATGATCTTCAAGGTCAAGCACCTTGTCGAGATTGTAGAGGAGTAGCAAATGCAGCTTCACGATCTTACTCCCGCGCCCGGTTCCACCAAGAACCGCAAGCGCGTCGGCCGTGGCAATTCTTCGGGTCACGGCACCACTTCTGGCCGCGGCCAGAAGGGCCAGGGTTCCCGCTCTGGCGGCACCAAGGGTGCCGGCTTCGAGGGTGGCCAGACTCCGCTGGCTATGCGCCTGCCCAAGCTTCCGGGCTTCCGCAACCCCCGTCGTATCGAGTACACCGCTGTTAACGTTGAGCGTCTCGAGCGTAAGTTCGAGGATGGCGCTGTGATCGACGGTGCCGCTCTTAAGGCCGCTCGCATCACCAAGAGCGAGTTCGAGCCCGTCAAGGTGCTCGGCAATGGTGAGCTCACCAAGAAGTTCACGGTCAAGGTCGACAAGGTCAGCGCTTCTGCGCAGGCCAAGATCGAGGCCGCCGGCGGAAAGGTCGAGCTGCCGTGCTAAATGGTCTTAAGAATGCTTTCCGCATCAAAGAATTGCGCGAAAAGATTCTTTTTACCATAGCTATGCTCGTCGTGTACCGCATTGGTGCGCACGTTCCTGTGCCCGGCATTCCCTTCCAGGGGATGCTGGGCCTTTTCTCGACCGATAACAATTCGGTCGCCGCAGGTGCTATGGCCCTCCTGAATCTTTTCTCTGGCGGCGCGTTGAGCTATGTGTCGGTGTTTTCGCTGGGCATCATGCCTTACATCACCAGCTCGATCATCCTCCAGATGCTCCAGGCCGTCGTGCCTTCCCTGCATGAGCTTGCCCGCGAGGGCGAGGTCGGTCAGACCAAGATTACGCAGTATTCGCGTTACCTCACCCTGGCTCTGGCAATCCTCAACTCCGTGGGTTACCTCTTCCTCTTTAAGAGCTTCGGCATCAGCTTCAATGGCGCCGGCGCTCCCGAGATCATCTTCGACCTCATGATCGTCGGCACGCTCACCGCGGGCGCCATGCTGATCATGTGGATTGGTGAGCTCATCACCCAGCGCGGTATCGGCAATGGCATGTCGCTGATCATCTTTGCGAACATCATGGCCGGCCTGCCGCAGGCTATCTTCTCCAGCACCGAGGGCAATGCCGGTGGCATCATCACCATGGTGATCATCTGCGCCATCATCCTGCTGGTTATCCCGCTGATTGTTTTCCTTGAGCGCGGCCAGCGCCGCATTCCGGTCTCCTACGCTAAGCGCGTCGTGGGCCGTCGCATGATGGGTGGCCAGACCACCTACCTGCCCATCAAGGTCAACACCGCGGGTGTCGTGCCGATCATCTTCGCCTCGGCGCTGCTGTACTTCCCGGCTCAGATTGCCGTGTTCTTCCCCGGCATTGGCTGGATTCAGGCAGTTGCCTCTGCGCTTTCGACCGGTTGGCTCAACTGGGTGCTTAATGTTGTCCTCATCGTGTTCTTTGCGTACTTCTACACCTCCATGGTGTTCAACCCCGATGACACGGCTGACAACCTTAAGAAGCAGGGCGGCTTTATTCCGGGCGTGCGTCCGGGTAGGGCTACCGCGGCCTACATCAAGAACGCGCTCAACAAGATCACGCTTCCCAGCGCTGTCTTTTTGGCGCTCATCGCCATCGTGCCTTCGATCATCTTTTCCTTCACGGGTAACCAGCTGATCCAAGCATTTGGCGGCACGTCCATCCTCATCATGGTCGGCGTCGTGCTCGACACGGTCGATAAGCTCGAAGGCCAGATCAAGATGTATGATTACGATGGATTCTTTAAATAGGCTAGAGGAGGATTGCTCATGAACCTCGTATTGCTCGGAGCTCCGGGTGCCGGTAAGGGCACCGTCGCACAGGAGCTCGTCGCCGAGTTTGGCGTCGCTCACATTTCCACGGGCGACCTGCTGCGTGCTGCCGTCAAGGGTGGCACCGAGCTTGGTATTCAGGCTAAGAAGTACATGGACGCTGGCGAGCTCGTTCCCGACCAGCTCGTGATCGACCTTGTCAAGGAGCGCCTTGCCGCCGACGACGCCCAGCAGGGCTTCATCCTCGACGGCTTCCCGCGCAACACCGCCCAGGCTGTGACGCTCGATTCCGAGCTCTCCGCCATGGGTCGCGAGATCGATTGCGCCCTTCTGGTCGATGTGGCCCCCGAGGTTATCATCGATCGTCTGTCTTCGCGTCGCACCTGCCGCGCCTGCGGTTACACCGGCACCGCCGCCGATGTCACCTGCCCCAAGTGCGCAGGCGAGATGTATCAGCGCGACGACGACAAGCCCGAGACCATCAAGAACCGTCTCGACGTCTACGAGAAGTCCACGAGCCCGCTCGTCGACTACTATCGTGGCCAGGGTCTGCTCAAGTCGGTCAACGGTGACCAGGCTCGCGAGACCGTGTACGGGGATGTCAAAGAGGCTCTCGGTCTATGATCAAGATTAAGTCTGCAACGCAAATCGAGCAGATGAAGAAGGCAGGAGCGCTATCTAAGATGGCGCTCCGCCACGTTGGAGCCATGGTGCGCCCCGGCGTTTCGACTTTTGAGCTCGATCAGCTCGCGGAGCAGATTATCCGCATGCATGGCGGCACCCCGGCCTTTAAGGGTTACGGCGGGTTCCCGGGGACCATTTGCGCATCGATCAACGATGCCGTGGTCCACGGTATTCCCAACCCCGACATGATCCTGCGCGATGGCGATATCATCTCCATCGATACGGGAGCCGTTGTCGACGGTTGGGTCGGCGATAACGCTTGGACGTTTTTCGTCGGTACCCCTACGCCCGAAGCCAAGGCTTTGTGCGAGGTCACGCGCGATTGCCTTAAGGCTGCCATCGAGCAGGCTGTTCCCGGTACCCATATCGGGGACGTCGGTTATGCCGTTCAGTCCCTCGCCGAGTCTCACGGTTACGGCGTGCTTCGTGATTATGTGGGCCATGGCATTGGCCGCGTGATGCACGAGGACCCCAACGTTCCTAACTATGGAAAGAAGGGGAGGGGCGTTCGCCTCCAGGCCGGCATGGTCATTGCCATCGAGCCGATGGTTACGATGGGCTCCAACCATGTGAGCACGGGCTCCGACGGTTGGATTGTTACGACCAACGACCACCTGCCCGCCGCGCACTATGAGAACACCGTCGCCATTACCAATGACGGTCCGGTGATTCTCACCACCGACGCGCAAGGTGCTTGGTGTTCGCTCCAAGGCGGAGAAATGTAACAAGTTCCACTTAGATGTGGAGCCATTACGAAGATATTACGATACGTGCATGCGTATTGTAGAATACTCAATCGCTGTCGTTTTCTAGAGAAAGATGATTGCTTGT
Source organism: uncultured Collinsella sp. (assembly GCA_902464495.1). Lineage (GTDB taxonomy): Bacteria > Actinomycetota > Coriobacteriia > Coriobacteriales > Coriobacteriaceae > Collinsella. Next base: position 6,817 of record CABQJK010000012.1, read on the forward strand.
GAAGAAGGAAGACGCAATTGAGCTCGAGGGTACGGTAAAGGAGCCGTTGCCCAATGCCATGTTTAAGGTTGAGCTCGAGAACGGTCATTCGGTTCTGTGCAACATTTCTGGCAAGATCCGAATGAATTACATCCGTATTCTCCCCGGTGACAGGGTTGTCGTGGAGCTTTCCCCGTATGACCTGACCCGCGGCCGCATCACCTATCGCTACAAATAGCGGCACGCATACACGCACTCCATTTCCGACTGCAGGCTTAGCTCAACCTACGGTCGGATTGTGTGTGAAGACCAGCCATAGTTTTAAACGCCTGCGGCTGGGCGAGTAGATAGTAGGGAAGTAGTTTGAGCGCTACCGAAAGGAAGAACGATGAAGGTACGTCCTTCGGTCAAGAAGATGTGCGATAAGTGCAAAATCATTAGGCGCCATGGCAAGGTCCTCGTCATTTGCGAGAATCCCCGTCATAAGCAGCGTCAGGGTTAAGAGAGGAGACTACGTTGGCCCGTATTAATGGTGTCGACCTCCCGCGTGAGAAGCGCGTTGAGATCGGTCTGACCTACATTTACGGCATCGGCCGCACCACTGCGACGAAGATCTGCGTCGAGTGCAACGTTAACGTGGATACGCGCGTTAAGGACCTCACCGAGGATGAGGTTAACGCCATCCGCGATTATATCGATAAGAACCAGATCATGGTTGAGGGCGACCTCCGCCGTGAGCGCAACCAGAACGTCAAGCGCCTTATGGACATCGGCTGCAACCGCGGCCTTCGTCACCGCAAGGGCCTCCCGGTCCGCGGCCAGCGCACCCACACTAACGCTCGTACCCGCAAGGGCCCGAAGCGTCAGATCGGTGCTAAGAAGAAGAAATAAGGAGCGCTAGATAGATGGCTACTGCTAAGAAGAACGTTCGCGCTGCCCGTCTGAAGCGCGCGGACCGTAAGAACATTTCCGTGGGCCAGGCTCACATCCGTTCTACGTTCAACAACACGATCGTTTCGATCACCGATCCCCAGGGCAACGTCATTTCCTGGAAGTCGGCTGGCCAGGTGGGCTTCAAGGGCTCCCGTAAGTCCACGCCGTTCGCTGCCCAGATGGCTGCCGAGGCTGCTGCCAAGCAGGCCATGGAGCACGGTATGAAGAAGGTTTCCGTCTTCGTCAAGGGCCCCGGCTCCGGTCGTGAGACCGCCATCCGCTCCCTCCAGGCTGCTGGCCTCGAGGTCTCGAGCATCCAGGACAAGACCCCCATCCCGCACAACGGCTGCCGCCCCAAGAAGCGTCGCCGCGTGTAACTGAAAGGATCGTATCAATATGGCAATCGACAGGACTCCTGTTCTTAAGCGCTGCCGTCAGCTCGGGATCGATCCCGCTGAGCTCGGTTACAGCAGCAAGAAGGAATCTATCCGTCAGCCCAAGCGCCGTCGCAAGGAATCTGAGTACGGCATGCAGCTGCGCGAGAAGCAGAAGGTCAAGTTCATCTATGGCGTTCTGGAGAAGCAGTTCCACGGCTACTTCAACAAGGCCCGCAAGATGAACGGCGTCACCGGTGAGAACCTCATGATCATCCTTGAGTCTCGCCTCGACAACGTCGTCTTCCGTCTTGGCTTCGCCCGCACCCGCAAAGAGGCTCGTCAGTCCGTCCGTCACGGTCACTTCACCGTGAACGGCAAGCGCGTGGACATCCCGTCCTACCGCGTCAAGGCCGGCGACGTCGTCGCTGTCGGCGAGAAGTTCCGTGACCTCCTCCCCATCAAGGAGGCCCTGATTTCCTCCGAGCGCTTTGAGGTCCCTGGCTGGCTCGAGGTCGATATCGAGAAGCTGTCTGGTAACGTGCTCGCTCTGCCGACGCGTGAGCAGATCAGCGGTGATATCAACGAGCAGCTCATCGTCGAGCTCTACTCTAAGTAGTCCATCCGGGCTGCTGAGGCTGGAGGTAATACATGTCAGAATTCATTAGGCCTCAGGTTCAGGTCGAAGAGATCAACGAGACGTCTGCTCGTGTCTCCGTCGAGCCGCTCGAGCGTGGTTACGGCGATACGCTGGGTAACTCCCTTCGTCGCGTTCTTCTGTCCTCGCTCGAGGGTGCCGCCGTCGAGGCTATTCAGATCGATGGTGCGCAGCACGAGTTCATGACCATCCCTAACATGGTCGAGGATGTCACCGACATCGTCCTGAATGTCAAGGGTCTTGTCTTCAGGGCTCTCGGCACGACCGACGAGGCGACCGCCACCATCTCGGTTGACGGCCCCTGCGAGGTCACCGGTGCGGACTTCTTTATTCCGTCCGAGTTTGAGCTGGTCAACCCCGAGCAGCACATCGCTACGCTCACCGAGGGTGGCCATCTCACCATGAGCATGCGCATCGGCTATGGCCGCGGCTATGTTTCTGGCGAGGCCAACAAGCGTGACAACGATCCCATCGGTGTGATCCACGTCGACTCGCTGTACTCGCCGGTTTCCCGTTGCGCCAAGCTCGTTGAGGCTTGCCGTGTCGGTCAGCACACCGACTACGACCGCCTTGTCCTCGAGATCGAGACCAACGGCTCCATCGCCCCGCGCGACGCCGTGGTCCAGGCTGCCAATATCATCAACCAGCATATGGCCGCCTTTATGAACCTTGCCGAGACCCCCGAGGTCGAGGAGGAGGCTTCGATCTTCGCTCCCGAGGTCACCAACGACAACGCCGAGCTGGATAAGCAGATCGAGGATCTGGACCTTTCCGTCCGTTCCTACAACTGCCTTAAGCGTGCCAGCATTCACTCGGTCCGTCAGCTCGTTGAGTTCTCGGAGAACGATCTGCTCAACATCCGTAACTTCGGTGTTAAGTCGATCGAGGAAGTGAAGGACAAGCTTGAGTCCATGGGCCTGAGCCTGAAGGCTTAATGCTTCGCATATTTGAGGAGAAACTAGACCATGCGTCACAACGTTAAGAAGGGCCTGAAGCTCGGCACCGATGCGAGCCACACCAAGGCCATGAAGAAGAGCCTTGCTAAGGCCCTCTTCGAGAACGACCGCATCAAGACCACCGAGACCCGCGCTAAGGCGCTGCGTTCGGTCGTCGACCCGATCATCACTTGGGCCAAGAAGGGCGACCTGCACTCTCGTCGTCTGGCTATCGCCAAGCTCGGCGATAAGCAGCTCGTTGCCGAGATCTTCGACAAGGCTGCCCAGGGCATGTGGCAGGACCGCAACGGCGGTTACACCCGCATCATGAAGCTCGGTAACCGTAAGGGCGACAACGCTCCCATCGTTATCATGGAGCTCGTCACCGAGCCTTGCACGCCTAAGGCCAAGAAGGCTGCTCCGGCCCCCAAGAAGGCCGCTGCTCCCAAGAAGGTCGAGGCTGTCGAGGAGACTGCTGCCGAGGAGGCTCCTGCTGAGGAGACCGCTGAGTAGACATTCCGTCTGCATAGGCTATATTCGAGGGGTACGTTCGCGTACCCCTCTTTTTTTGTCGCGATACCGTTGATTGTTTGTTGGGAGCGCCCATGACCGCGCCGTCTGATTTCAATTCGATTCCCGAGCTCGATGCCACGTTGGTGTTTCGTGTGGCCTATGACGGCTCGTCCTATAGCGGATTTGCCGAGCAGCCGGGACAGACGACGGTTGCGGGCGAGCTTCGTCGCGCTATCGAGACTCTGTTGCGCCGCCCGATCGACCTGACGTGTGCGGGACGTACCGATGCCGGCGTGCATGCCGTGGCTCAGTACATCAGCGTGCCCGTAACGGATGCTGAGCTCGCTTGTACGCGCCGTAGGTGGCTGCGGGCTATGGATGCCCTCCTGCCCAAAGATATCGCCATAAACGAGGTCTACAAGGCTCGTAAGGGCTTTTCTGCCCGCTTTGACGCGCGCTCCCGTACGTATACGTATCGCATTGCCGATCGTGACGCGCGCCCCGTGCTCTCGCGCGGTGCGGTTTGGTGGCATCGCTATCCGCTGGATGTCGACGCTATGGCTGCCGCTTGCCCCGCGCTCTTGGGTGAGCAGGACTTCAAGAGCTTTTGCAAGGTCGCCTCGGCCGTGGGCAAGCCTACGCACCGTTGCGTGATGCGCGCCGAGTTTGGCCACGAAGTCGCGTTTGGCGAGGACGTTTTGACCTTCACGATCGAGGGCAACGCGTTTCTGCATTCGATGGTGCGCACCATCGTCGGCACGCTTGTCGAGATTGGCATGCATCGCCGTGAACCCGAGTGGATGCGCGAGGTTATCGATGCTTGCGACCGTACCGCTGCGGGCCCCACGGCTCCTGCCTGCGGCCTTACGTTTATGGGCGTGGATTACGATCCCGCCGAGCTTGTCGTGCTCGACTAGGGGAGGGCTCGACGTGTCGTGCGTCGACACCTGTCATCTGTGGGCTGCGCGTGTGCAACATCTGTTCTTGGCGTGCAATGCAACCGGTGTCTCATTGCTTTTATTGCCGGGGTGTACCATGAACCACGGTTTGATTCATTGCTGTCGAGAGGACGGATAATTTGGTTCGACGTGGCTCGCATCCGCGACTTTCGGTGATCCTTGTGGTAGAAGGTTCGCCCAGCTATGCGATGCGTGCGCTCGAGAGTATCCAGAACCAAGACCTCTACGATTTGCAGATTGTCGTTGTCTGTCGCGATACTGCGCCTGGTGTGCGCCATTCGCTTCAAGTTGCTGCCGACAGGGACATCCATATTGATTTGATTGACGTCGAGGACGCGACGCGCGGCGCGTGTCTTCGTGCCGGTTTTGCTGCCTCGCGCGGCTCTCAAATCATCGCCATGAACGCCGATGAGTGGTTTGCTCCGCAATCCCTTTCCAAGATGGTCGATATCGCGTGCGATACTGCGGCAGACATAGTGTTCCCCACGGTGTCGCTCGACCGCTATGATGCACATCGAGAGCGCCATTCGCGTGTCTTGGATGCTGCCTCTATTGTCATCGAAGACAAGTCTTCAATGGTGGCCGGGCTGCCTCAGTTAATTTTAGGCGGCTTGGTTGCTCAAGTCTCTGGCGTGATGTATAGCCGTCCGCTGTTTGAGGCATGCCTTTTGTGCGACAAGGCGTTTCGCACAGTTGGGTTTATGGCATGCGCGCTCTCGCAGGCGCAGCGCGTCTCCGGATGCGGCGACGCTTGTTTCCACGCGGTGGCGCCTAAGCTTACAGATGCCTTTGATCCCACCATGTATGCCAAGGTATCCGATGACACCCGGGCGCTCGACGAGCTTGCGGACTCACTCTCGGAAGCAGATAGCGGTGGTCGGCTCAAGCTGGCAAGCCAAAAGTTCTACTTTGCCGGACTGGTCGCCTGCATCGAGAATTTGTGTCTGAGCCCGCATGGGGTGTCATCAATCGAGCGTTCTGCTCGTATGCGTGATATGCTCGAAGCGCCTCGAACCCGTCAGATGGTTGCGGCGCTCAAGGATAACCATCGCGGACTCGGCTTGTTGTTTGGGCCAATTGCAAGTGCAAAGCCCACACGATGCGTGATGTGTACGCATTTGGCGGCTTTTCTCAACCGCACGGGCGCCAAAACTGCCTAGAGACGCTTATTTCGAAACAAACTTGCATAGAATTGTTTCGAAATGCGTTCTTATTCACAAAAGCCTTCAAATAGCGCTAAACTATTCAATCACTAATTGATTGTCTCCGCCATCTTTTGGAGTGAGGGTTTGTATGGCTAAAAAACGCAATGGGCGCCAGGATGCCATCAGAGATATCGTGCGCAATAAAGACGTGCGTACGCAACGTGTGCTGGTGGATGAGCTCCGCGCCATGGGCTTTGATTGCACGCAGGCGACCGTCTCTCGCGATATTGCCGATATGGGGCTTCGTAAGCTCCCTGAGGGCATCTATGTCCTGGCAGAGGACCTGCATCTGCAGCGCATGGTCTCCGAACTCGTTACCGGTGTCCTGCGCACCGATAACCTGGTTATGATTAAAGCTCAACCTGGTACGGCCTCCGGCATCGCCGCCGCCGTTGATGCGGCTGAGCTGCCCGATGTGCTTGGCTCGCTTGCCGGCAATGACACCATCTTGGTCATCGCTCAGACAGCTGAGGACGGCGAGCGTCTCGAGGCACTGATCAACAAGCTGAGCAACTCCCGTAAGTAGGCGAGGACGAAGCGTATTCACTTTGTGACGCATATGCTTTCATGGCGATTTGCACGGGGCGCCGACGTTGGTCGGCGCCCCTTTCTGTTTGCCGGCATGAAGGCCGTCCTACTAAATCGCCTTAAGCAAAAGGCGCCCGAGCAACGCGTGCTGCTCGGGCGCCTTTTTGGACGAAGCTTGATGTCTCCTAGCCCACCGTATCGTCGGGCGTGGGCGTGGGCGAGGGGTCGGGAGTGGGCGTAGGCGTAGGCGTGCCGCCATCGCCGCCGGTCGAGCCGCCAGTTGAGCCACCGGTAGAGCCGCCCGTCGTGCCGGTGCCGCCGGTGGCGTCGCCACCCGTGGTTTCGGTGGTCGTTGTGGTCGTCGTGGTCGTTGTAGTGGTTTCCTCTTCGTCCTTGTCTTCGTCCTCGTTGTTCTCCGTCTTCTTGGTGTTGTTGGTGCCGTAGAACTTCCAGACGCTGTTGTTCTTGTAGGTGGGCGCCGTTCCGGTCGCAAACTCCTCGCGCTCGGTACCGGTCAGAACGGTGTTCATAAACCGCTTAAAGACAGGCAGGTTGGTGCTGTCGCCCAGCAGGTCCGTGCCGTACTTTTGGATGGGGATCTCGCCCGCGGAATAGCCGGTCCACAGGGCGCACGCCAGCTGCGGGGTATAGCCACAGAACCACAGGTTAGTGGTGTTGTCGGTGGTGCCCGTTTTGCCGGCATAGGGCTGGTTGACGCTCAGGGCGCCGGCAGCACCCGTACCGCTGCCCTTCATGACGCCGGACAGAACATCGGTGACCGCGGCGGCCTCGCCCTCGGTAAGCACCTGTGAGGGATTGTCGGTGTGCTGGTACAGCACCGAACCGGTACGAGAGTCAATCTCGGTGATGGCGATCGGCTGGCGATAGTAGCCGCCGTTGGCAAACGTCGCGTAGGCGGCGGCCATCTCGAGCGGCGAGATCGAGCCGGTGCCGAGGGTCATGACGGGAACGTCCTCGATGTTGTCCTTGGCGGGGTCGATGCCGAGCTTTTTGACGAGCGAGATGATCTTGCTGTTGCCGACGGCTTCTGCCACCTGGATGTAGCCGGTGTTGGAGGAGTATGCCGTCGCCTGCTTGAGCGTGATGTTGCCATAGCTCTGGTTGGCGTAGTTTTGGACCTCGGTTGTGGTGCCCTTGGCCTTGAGCGGCGAGTTGCAGTTGAGGGTGACGTTGGGGTTCATGCCGTTTTGGATGGCAGTTGCCAGCGTAAAGGCCTTAAAGGTGGAGCCGACGGGACGCTTGGCCGTGGCATGGTTTACGTGGTTCTCGTCGGCGTTGTAGTCGTAGCCGCCCACCATGCACTTGATGTAGCCGGTCTTGGGGTCGACGACGACCATGCCCATGTCCAGGCCGTCAAGCGAGAGCGTGTCGAGCTGCTCGCGGACGGCATTCTCTGCCACCTGCTGCATCGTGGGGTCGATGGTGGTCTTGACGGTCAGGCCGCCCTTAAAGAGCACGTCGGTCGAGAACTCCTGCTCCAGCAGCTGCTTGACGTAGGAGACAAAGTAGGGCTGCGAGTATACGTCGACGCCGCTGCCCGAGATTTCGGTCACGTTGAGGGTGATGGGCTCGGCCTGTGCGGCATCGTGCTCCTCCTGGGTGATGTGGCCCAGGCGCAGCATGTTGTCGAGAACCTTGTTGCGGCGAGACAGTGCCAGATCGGGATTGACCGTGGGGTCGTACTGCGAAGGCGAGTTGGGAAGGCCGATGAGTAGCGCGGCCTCGCTCAGGGTGAGGTCGGCGGCGCTCTTGGACAGATAGGTCTCGGCTGCGGCCTCGATGCCGTAGGCGCCGTGGCCGTAATAGATGGTGTTGAGGTACATCATGAGGATCTCGTCTTTGGAGTACATGTCCTCCATCTTGATGGCGATGTAGGCCTCGCGCACCTTACGCTCGATGGTCGAGTCGAACTGCTCCTCCTGCAGGATGGTGTTGCGCACAAGCTGCTGGGTGATAGTCGAGGCGCCTTCGTGCCCGCCGCCGAGGGTTGCCACCGCAGCACGCGCGATACCCCACAGGTCGATACCGCCATGCTCGTAGAAGCGCTCGTCCTCGACGTCAACGGTGCCCTGCAGCACGTAGGGGGAGACCTCGTCCTTGGTGATGGACTTGCGGTTTTGCGTGTAGAAGCTCGCGATCTTGTTGCCGTTGCAGTCGACGATCTCGGTGGGCTCGCTCACCAGATACGCGTTGGCGTCGGTGTAGTCGGGCAGATCGGACAGCCAGCGGTTGACGTTACCGACCATGCCGATGCCAAACGCCACGCCCGCAATCAGCAGAAAGCCCAAAAACGAGAGCAGGATTATGGGCAGGGCGTGCGTCTTTGAACGGCTGTGTCCCTGTCGTTGGCGAGGACCCATATATTGACCTCCAGGTATGTCGTGCCGGACGGTGGATGTGCCGTCGGGGCAGGATGGACATAAGTTATTACACGATAAACCAAACGGGGCGCGCGATGCCTCGTGTATGCTGGAAGACGGCATTTTTCAGAGTGAATGCATACCTTGGTAAGGAGTTTGCCGATGGCGATTCGGGCGATGGGGCCGAGCGGACAATACGAGACTGGATTGGATGCTGCCGGTGCGGCGCTGCCCGAGTTGCTGGCGCCGGCGGGCGGACTCGACCAGATGCTTGCGGCTATCGCCGCGGGTGCCGATGCCATCTATGCGGGGTTGGGCGGCTTTAACGCCCGTGTGAGCGCCCACGGCTTTACGGATGACGAGTTTGCGCGCGGCTGCGCCGTGGCGCATGCCCATGGCGTGCGTGTATACGTGACGCTCAACGTGTTCGTGTTTGACGATGAGTTGTCCGACGCGGTGGCGTTGGGAGCTCATGCACTGGAGCTGGGCGCCGATGCTCTGATTGTGGCCGATGCCGGGTTGGCCTGCGCGCTGCGCGCGGCGATTCCCGGGGTCGAGATTCACCTGTCTACGCAGGCGGGCGTTCATAGCGAAGGCGCCGTGCGGCTTGCCGCCGATGAGTTGGGGGTCGAGCGCGTGACGACGGCGCGCGAGCTGACGGTCGACGAGATTGCGGCGCTCTGTGCCACGGGCGTGCCCATCGAGGTATTCTGCCACGGTGCGATTTGCATCGGCTATTCGGGGGCGTGCGAGTTCTCGGCCCTGCGACGTGGGCGCTCGGCGATGCGCGGCGACTGCACGCAGCCGTGCCGTCTGGCGTATGACTTGGTGGACGAGGCGGGGGAGAGCGTTGTTTCCGTTGAGGGCGACCGTCTGCTGTGCCCGCGTGACTATCTCGGCATTGCACACCTGCCCGAGCTCGTTGCCGCCGGCGTGGCGTCGCTCAAGATCGAGGGGCGCATGAAGAATCCCGACTACGTGTTCAACGTAGTGCGTGTGTGGCGCCGGGCGCTCGATATGGTGCGCGATGACGCGTGGGAGCCCGACGTCGTGGCGGAGCTTGAGCGTGAGCTGGGTAGGTCGTTCAACCGCGGGTTTACCGATGCGTATCTGCGGGGGAGATCGGGTGCCGAGCTTATGAGCTTTGAGCGTGCGATCAACCAAGGTGTGCGCGTGGGACGCCTGGTGGCCGTTGGCCACGAAGAGGTAACCGTTGAGCTCGATGCCGCCGTGGCGGCGGGTGACACGCTCGAGATTCGGTTCTATCCGGGTGCCGACGCGCGTCCCGATGTGCCCAAGCGCTGGCCGCAGGTGCCCTGTCCGGTGGATGCCGCGGCGGGGGAGCGCGTCGTCGTGCATTGCAAGCGTAAGGTTGACACGGGCTGCGAGGTGTACCTGATTCGCAGCGCCGGCGTGTTGGATCAGACGGCGGCGGTGTTGGAGCGCATGCGGGCCGAGGCGGATGCGATTGCGCCCGTTGCGCGTGCCGTTGAGGTGCTGCCCTTTGAGGACGTTGCGGTGGATAGCGGTGCGTCGCCGGAGTTGGTGGAGTGCGCGGTTCCCGCTCGCATGGTTTTTGCTTGGCAGCTGATGGATACCGACCCGCGCAGAGAACTCGATTTGTCCGACACCGTTGTGGTGCTTGACGAGGTGTGCCGCACGGGTGACGCTGACCGGACCCGCTCGCTGATGCAGCGTGCCGGGCGCGTCGTCTGCCGCAACCTGGGACAGGTGGTGATTGCTCGCGAGCTGGGCGTGACGTTTGACGTGGCGGCGCCGGTGTTCTGCGCGAATCGGGCCACGCTTACCTGGCTGCGCGGACTCGGTGCGGGGCGGGTGTACTTGCCGGCCGAGTTGCTCGGCAATGATGCGGAGCGTATTGCCGAACTGACGGCCGAACCTGGTGTTCTGAGCCCTGTCGATGCCGATTGCCCCGAGCTCATGGTGTGCGAGCACTGCCTGCTGACCGCCGAGGGCGTCTGCACTGCGGATGCGACGGGGCAGGTCCATTGTCGTGACTGCTCGCGCCGTCAGCAAACACGATATTTAGTTGAACGTGACGGTACGCGTCTGCCGGTCGCCGTTGACGCGTGCGGCAGGACGAGGATTTTCCTGTCGTAGGTGCCGCGTCGCGTCAGTTTGTTATCATATGAGAGTTTATGGACTTCCAGCACCGCCGTATCCGGTGAGGGTGCTATAGCAAAAGGAGGATACCCAATGCTGTCTGTCGACGAGCAAATGCGTATCATCACCTCGGGCGCAGCGCAGATCGTCCCCGAGGCCGACCTTCGCAAGAAGCTTGAGAAGGGCGAGCCCCTCAACATCAAGCTCGGCGTCGATCCCACTAGCCCCGATCTGCACCTGGGCCATGCCGTGCCCCTGCGCAAGATGCGTCAGTTCCAGGACCTGGGCCACAACGTCACCCTCATCATCGGCAACGGCACCGCGCTGATCGGCGACCCCTCGGGCAAGAACTCCACGCGTCCGCAGCTTTCGCAGGAGCAGATCGAGGCCAACGCCGAGACCTACGTGAGCCAGGCCATGAAGATTCTGGACCCCGAGAAGACCACCATCGTGCACAACGGCGACTGGATCCTTTCGATGGACCTGGCCGGCCTGCTGCAGGTGTGCTCCAAGTTCACCGTCGCTCGCATCCTTGAGCGCGACGACTTTACCAAGCGCTACCAGTCCCAGACGCCGATCGCCCTGCACGAGTTCCTGTACCCCGTGATGCAGGCCTTCGACTCCGTTCAGATCAAGGCCGACGTCGAGATGGGCGGCACCGACCAGCTCTTCAACCTGCTCGCCGGCCGCGAGCTCATGGAGAAGATGGGCATGGAGCCGCAGATCGCGCTTACCATGCCGCTGCTCGAGGGCACCGACGGCGTGCGCAAGATGTCCAAGTCCTATGGCAACTACATCGGCCTGACCGACGCTCCCAAGGATATGTTCGGCAAGACCATGTCCATCCCCGACGAGATGATCGGCAAGTACTATCGTCTGGCCAGCTCGCTCGCCCCGGCCGAGGTCGACAAGATCGATGCCGCCCTGGCCGATGGCTCCGCCGACCCCTACGAGCTCAAGCGCGCTCTAGGCCGCGACCTGTGCGACACCTACCACGGCGCCGGCGCCGGCGACGAGGCCCAGGCCGAGTTCGACCGTGTGTTCAAGGAGGGCCAGCTTGCCGACTTCCCCGAGAAGCACGTTGAGCTGACCGTCAACGACGAGGGCCAGATTTACCTCGCTGGCCTGCTCAAGGATCTGGGCCTTTCGGCCAGCGCCGGTCAGGCCCGCCGCGACATCGACGGCGGCGGCGTCAAGATCAACGGCAAGGCTGTGGCTCCCAAGAGCTACAACATCGATCCGAGCGCCCTCAAGCTGGGCGACACCCTCTCCGTGGGCAAGCGCAAGGGCTTCAAGTTGGTCTAGTAAGTAGGTTAACCTAACATGTGCAATAGGGCCGCAGCCGGAACGATTCCGACTGCGGCCTTTTTGGCACTTGGGGACGTTCCTTTTGTGTCGGCACTTTGGGACACTCCTTGTCATTGGTACAAAGCAACCTGTCCCCATTGCGCCAAGCGGCGTGTGCCGTTAAGCGGAGGGGGTGTATTCCCGACCCATCGTTTGGGCATACAATGGCTATTGTCTTGCTGCGGTGAAGGCCTGTCCGCTCCGCAGCTGTTTTCTACGGTTAAAGGAGAATGTATGTCCGTTGAGGTCATGAGGTCTGTGATCGAGGCCGCCGAGGGCCGCGTGCCCGTCGACACGCTGTTTACCAATGCGCAGATCGTCGACGTGTATGGCCAGCGTGTGGCGCCCGGTAGCGTTGCCGTCAAGGACGGTGTGATCGTCGGCGTGCTCTACGATGGTCGCGACGATGCCGCTGGCACCTACGAGGCAACTGAGGTCGTCGACTGCCAGGGTCGCTATCTCGCTCCCGGTTTTATTGACGGGCATCTGCACATTGAGTCCTCGAACATCCGTCCCGCCGAGTATGCTCGCATGGCCGCGACGCGCGGTACTACCACCGCCATTGCCGACAGCCACGAGATTGCCAATGTTGCCGGTCTCGACGGCCTGCGCTTTATGATCGAGGATGGTCGTCGTGCGCCCATCTCCATCAAGTACATGATGCCTTCGTGCGTGCCCGCACTGCCCGACGAGCAAGCGGGCGCTGTGATTACCGCCGCTGACATGCAGGCGTTTTTTGCCGAGCATCCGGGCGATGTCTTTGGTCTGGGCGAAATGATGAACCTGCCGGGCGTCTTTATGGCCGACCCCGAGACCTGTGCCCGCATCGATGCTGCCAACCAGACGCCGTCCAAGCAGGTTGACGGCCACGCGCCGCTCGTTGCCGGTATGGACCTCAACGCCTATGCCGCAGCGGGCATTATCGCCGACCACGAGTCGACGATTCCCGAGGAGGCGCTCGACAAGCTGTCCCGCGGCATGTATGTGATGCTGCGTGAGGGCACGTGCAGCCACGACCTGGCCAATTTGTCTCCGATGCTGCTGGAGAACCCTGCCCGCGCCCGTCGCTGCTGCTTTGCGACCGACGACCGCGCTCCCTCCGATGCGCTTTCGACCGGTATGATCGACAATGCCTGCCGCGTGGCTATCAAGGCTGGTATTGACCCCGTGGTCGCCATCTCCATGGCGTCCCTTTCCACGGCTGAGGCATTTGGCCTGGACCACGGCTGCCGCGACCCGCACGAGCTCCGTGGCGCGATCGCCCCGGGCAAGCGCGCCGACCTGCTGGTGCTCAATGACCTGACGTTTGCTACGGCTCCGCATCGAGTATATGCCGCCGGTGCTCTGGTGGCGCAGGACGGCACTTTTGTGGGCGAGGTCGCACCCGAGATGGCCGAGGTTGCGGCCCTTGCCGATGAGCTGCGCGCCTCCGTTAAGCTGCCGAAGCTTTCGCTCGACGTATTCAACTATGCCTTTAAGCCGGGCGAGGCCGTGATTGACGTGGTGCCGGGTAAGGCCATCACGGGCATGGCTCGCCCCGAGAGCGCCGAGGGCCTGCGCCGCATTATGCTGATCGAGCGCCACGGCCGCGGCGTGTCACTGCAGGCCGAGGGCGCCGACGGTGATGGTCCTGCGGGCCTGGGTCTCGTTGGCAAGCACATTGGTCGCGGCTGGGTGCGCGGCTTTACCATCACGGGCGGTGCCATCGCCTCGACGATTGGCCACGATTCGCACAACGTGTGCGTGGTGGGCGACAACGCGGCCGACATGATGGCTGCCGTCGAGGCTGTTGGCCAGGGCGGCCACGTGCTGGTACGCGATGGTGAGGTCGTAGCGCGCATCCCGCTGGCGCTCGGTGGCCTGATGAGCGAGGGCACGGCCGAGGATGTCGCCGCGCAGCACGACGACTTTATGGTCAAGGCGCGCGCCATGGGCATCGAGCCGCCGCTCGACCCCATCATGGGTATCATCTTCCTGCCCCTGCCGGTGATCCCGACGCTCCGCATCCGCCCCGAGGGCATGTTCGACGTCACCACCTTCACCTACGCCGACTAGTCATCGGGGACGTTCTTAAACGACTAGTCGTTGGGGACACTCTTTGGCGTGTCGCCTGACGCTGCGATTGTGGGACCTCTGGCATGTGTGAGCTATTTGCCAGGTCCTTGTAACGTTTACGCCCGCGGAGTCTTATTTGAGCTCCCTTTGGGTACGGTGTTTTCAGATATACATCTGTTTTCACTAAGCCCGAAGGGAGCTTTTCTATGTTTAAACTGATTGCATCCGATATGGACGGCACGTTGCTTGACGAAAACGGCCAGGTGCCTCCCGAGACCTACGAACTGATTCTGGCGCTACACGAGCATGGCGTGCATTTCGCCGCATCGTCAGGTCGTCGCTACGATCGCCTGTGCGAGTTCTTTGCGCCCGTTCGCGACAAGATGGACTTTGTCGCCGCTAACGGCGCCCAAGTCTACGCCGACGGTAAGATGGTAGACCGTGAGGTGTATTCCCACCTGGCGATTCGAAGGCTCGCCCAAGCCGTCAGGACGTTTCCCAATCTGCATCTTGCGCTCTTTGACCGAACCAAGTCCTTCCTGCTCGATGACGAGTGCAAGTTCGTGCGTGAGGTCGATAAGGACCTTCCCAATGCCGAGCGTATTTGGGAGCTGCCCGATCCCAGCGTAAATATCATCAAAGCGAGTATCTTTTGCGACGACAGTGCGGTTATGGACAGTGCGTACGTGCTACAGCGCGAACTTGGTCAGCTCTTTACTTTTGCGCCTTCGGGCAACGCGTGGATCGATGCCATGCAGCCCGGTGTGTCGAAGGCCTCGGGTATCGCGCAGCTCGCGGAGCATTACGGCATTGGTCGCGACGAGGTCATGGCGTTTGGCGACTCGATGAACGACTACGAGATCATTCGCTTTGTCGGCACGGGCTGCGCGATGGAAAACGCGCGCCCCGCGCTTAAGGCGGTGGCCGATCGCATCGTGGGTTGCAACCGCGATCACGCTGTACAGCAAGAACTCCGTCGTGTGCTGGATAGCCTCGCTTAATCCGGCAGATGGGGACGTTCCTTTTCTGCCGACAGTGGGGGACAGTCCTTGCAGATTTTTGCGAAGAGTGTCCCCAACGACTAGTCGTTTAAGAACGTCCCCAACGACTAGGCGAGGGCGGCCATGATGGTGCGGGCGACGCCGTCGTTGTCGTTGTCGTATTCGGTGATGGCGTCGGCGGCCTCGCGATCTTCGGGCTCGGCGTTGATCATGGCCATGCCGTGGCCCGCTGCCTGCAGCATGGGGATGTCGTTGATGTTGTCGCCGAACGCCCAGGCGTTGGCGAGGCGCTCGCCCAGGTGCTCGCATAGCCACGTGAGGGCCGTTCCCTTGGTGGCGCCTTCGCCCATAACCTCGATATTCATGGCGTACGAACGCGTGACCTCAATGCCTCCGAGCGTGTCGAGCGCCGCCGCGATGGCGTCGCGATCGGCCGGGTCGTGCCAGTACATGGCGATGCGTTCGAGCGTCTCGACCCCGTCGATCTTACTGTCGATATCCATGTCGATCGGTGTTCGTGTGCGCTTGAGCGAAGCCGCGATGTGGGGGTCGCCGCCACAGAACTCATCCAGACGCGTGTAGAGCGAGCGGGGGAGGAAGCACTGCCCATCCGCGAAGATATCGAAGGTCACATCGTGGCCGGCGGCAATGCGATGGATGCGGTGGGCAATGCCACGGTCGAGCGGACGGCTCAAGATGCACGTGGCGCGCGAGGCGTCGGTGGGCGCATCCTCGTCGAGCTGCCAGACGCTGGCGCCGTTGGCACAGACCGCGTAGTGCACGGCGGGATGGGCGAGAATGGGCTCAAAGATGCCCGACAGTGGACGTCCCGTGCAGGGAACAAACTCGATGCCACGACGTGCGAGCTCGTCGAGCATCGCCCAGGTGGCATCGCTCATTTGCTTATCGCTCGTCAGCAGCGTCCCATCCATATCGGAAAACACAATCATTTGATGCAGCCCTTTCTACTGGCATAAAAAGCGTGGCCGAGGGCGGTGATGCCCTGGCCACGCTCGAGTTCTATAACGGTCCGCGTCCTAGCGGTCGGCGAGCGGCTTGTACTCCAGCGGCTCGATCACCGGACGATAGGCGGGGCGGATGATGCGGTGCGCGCAGAAGAGCTCTTCCATGCGGTGTGCCGACCAGCCGGCCATGCGGGCGACGGCGAATAGCGGCGTAAAGAGCGTTTCGGGCACGCCGAGCATCTTGTAGATAAAGCCCGTGTACAGGTCGATGTTGGCGCAGATGGGCTTGGTCATGCCGTGGTCGCGCATGACCTGCGGGGCCAGGCGCTCGATGCGCTCGATGAGTGCGAACTCCTCGCCCAGGTCCTTTTTGGCCGCCAGCGAGCGCGCGTAACGGCGGCACACCTCGGCGCGCGGGTCGCTCAGCGTGTAGACGGCGTGGCCCATGCCGTAGATGAGGCCCGTGCCGTCGAAGGCCTGCTTGTCGAGGATCTTGCCCAGGTAAGCCGCGACCTCGTCCTCGTTTTCCCAGTTGGAAACATGCGCGCGGATGTTCTCGTGCATAGACACGACCTTGGCATTGGCACCGCCGTGGCGCGGGCCCTTGAGCGAGCCGATAGCCGCGGCGTAGGCGGAATACGGGTCGGTGGCCGAAGACGACAGCACGCGGCAAGCGAAGGTGGAGTTGTTGCCGCCGCCGTGCTCGGCATGCAGCATGAGCATCACGTCGAGCAGCATCGCCTCATCGCGGGTGAACGCCATGCCGCCGCGCAGGACCTGTAGGATGGTCTCGGCGGTGGAGAGACCGGGTGTGGGGTGCGGCACGTGAACCTCGGAGCCGCGAAGCTTGGCGATCGAGGCCATGTGGGCGAAGGCGGCGATGCGCGGGAGACGTGCGAGCATGGAAATGGCGACGTCGATTTCGTGCTCGGGCGTGATCACGTCTGGTTCGGCATCGAAGGCGTAGAGCAGCAGCACGGCGCGCTGGAGCACGTTCATGATGCTCGACGACACTGTGGTCATAGGGAACTCTTTGACGTACTCGTCGCTCAGATGTCTAAAGGCGCCCAGGCGCTCGCAAAAGCCGTCGAGCTCTTCCTTGTTGGGCAGCGAACCCGTGATAAGCAGATAGGCGACTTCCTCGTAGCCGTAGCGATTCTCGGCCTGGGCATTGTTGACCAGATCCTCGATGCTGTAGCCGCGAAGCGTGAGCTTGCCCTGATCGGGCACGACCTTTCCGTCGACCTTGTTGTAGCCGTGCACATCCGAGATGCGAGTGAGGCCCGCGACCACGCCCGAGCCGTCGGCATTGCGCAGGCCGCGCTTGACATTGTGCTCGACAAACAGGCCCTCGTCATAAGGGTCGGTCGGCAGACCGTGGTAGAGGTTTTCGCTCTCAGGCGAAATCTGGCGGCTTGCTTCGTAATCCAGAACCAGGCGGCTCAAGTGGTCATCGAAGCGGTAATAGATTTTCTTGGCGTCGTAGGCCATGCGCGCTCCTCTCCGGGCCGCATCGGGGTGACTTGCATGGGCATGCGCGCGTCAGGCTATCCCCAGCGGCTTGCTCGCTACAGGCGGTACATAAAGTTAAAGACGTCCTCGCGCTGGATGGACACGTTGACACCCGAAAGCTCGCCGGCCTCGGCCAGCGCCTTCTGCAGCTCGGCGAAGTCGAGCTTGGACTCGGCGGTATCGGCCAGCATGGTCATGGTGAAGATGTCCTCGATAATGGACTGCGTGATGTCGCGGATGTCGACGTTGGCCTCGCCTAGGACACGGGTGACGCCGGCGACGATGCCGGGGCGGTTCTTGCCAAGGACGGTGATGACGATACGGGAGGACGAGATCTCGGCCATGGGAAACCCTTTCGCGTGATTGCGGCGCGCGCGGGGCGCTCCGCTACGGTACAGTGTTCATCATTGTACCTGTCTGGCGCAAAAAAGGCGCGCTCGCTGCGGCGTTACATGCCTGCAACATGAGCGTAAGGGGGAAGGCCGCACGGGGAAGAGCCGTCTGGCGCGTGTCCGGCTCGTGTTGGGTTGATTTCCGATCTCAGCCGAACACATTGAGCGGACAGGCCGTTCCCGCAGTCAGCCGAACGCCTCCGACGGCTGATTCCGAACTGGAAGCGGAGGGCATCCCCGCCCTTCGGTAGGGGATACCGCTCCGCGGCGCATGCCGCGGGCGGCGCCCCTATCGGACCACCGTGACCTCAGTTGGGATGGGCCCAGCACTGCCGCGTACTCGGTGAGCTAGAGCCAACTGTTCGTCTTCACGTCGCGTATGGCGATATTTCGGTCGTCCGGCTCGGTGATGCCGTAGCCGAACGCCTGGAGCGTCTCGATGGACTCCTGGATCCTCTGTTGGAACATGGGACCCGGATCGACCCTCGGCCCGAGGTGCCCGCGCCAAAGGCACGGCGTGGCGCGCAGCATGTTATGGATTTTGGAGATGGGCTCGATGTCGGCGTAGACGTTGAGCGTCGCCATGGCGTCCTTGTGGCCGAGGATCGATTGGAGCGCCTTGATATCGCCGCCTTGGCGGATCCACTGCGTTGCGAACGTGTGGCGAAGGCCGTGGAACGTGATCAGCTCGTCGTTGGTGCCCATGAGGCCGTTGGTCTCCGAGAACGTCTTGAACGCCCTGCGGATATAGCTTGTCGTCGCGAAGGTCGCGCCCGGCTCCGACAGGATGTAGCAGTCCCCGATCTCGACCGCCCCGGTAAGGCCGCGCAAGCGCAGCTTTCCGCAGTCGATCTCGTGGGTCTCCTTCAGGAAGGGGAGTAGGCCGACCGGGTCGATGGGGATACCCCTGGCGTCATGGGTCTTGGTGTCCTTGATGAACGAACCCATTCCCTTCGCGTACGCCACCGAGTGTCTGATCGAGATCAGGCCCGTCTCGAAATCCACATCGCACCACCGAAGGCCGCAGACCTCGCCGATTCGCATCCCCGTGTGCAGGGCGAGTACGACCGCCCTCTAATCCTCGGCGGACCAATCGAGTCCGAACTCCTTTCGGGCATCCTCTTCGCTCATGACTTCGAGAAGGTCTCCGGGTTGGCAACGAAGGGCGAGGCATAGCTGCTCGAGTGTGTTGAAGCGAATGCCGCGAATATGCCCTTTTTTAATACGGGACAGGTTCACGGGCGTGGTTCCAATCCTTTCGGCAAGTTCGTTCGAGGAAATCTTTCGCTCGGCCATGATCTTGTCGAGGCGAACAATTACGGGCATGGCGTTTCCTTACGCAATCTCGTCGGAGTCGAGGTACAGCTCTCGGGCGTACAAGAAGAGCTGGGAAAGCATGAACAGGACGATGCCGAGAACCAGAGAGGTCCAATCGAATGATGAAGCGATCTCTTGGGCGCCGACGGCCCCCTCGCCGCCAAACATCGAAACGGAGGTTTTGAGTGAGCCGGCGTAGAGGCTGGTGGCAGCTTGAACAACGAAGAGAATGCCGAGCACCTTCAAGCATGTCGCAGACCCTTTCTTGAAGGGGTCTCCGCTCTTGATCGTCCACACGAGAACGGCGCTGAGGATGGTCGTAGCGATACCGATGACGGCAGGGACCAATGTCGAGATCGCAAGGGCTGGATACGCGGGGGAGTCTGCAATTACAGGGTTGTCGAGCACTTCGATTGCTGGCTTTAAGGAGAACGCCACTTGTGCGATGGCGGTGGCGCAAAGGGTCGCAGAGGCTATCGCACATGCGATGCGGAAGGAATGAAGCCGGGGAGTGCGATTGTCGGAACTCATAATAACCTCCGAAGAATTTAAAAAACTCAGGTTACTTTTTAACAGTTTATGTTAAATTGACTTTGCCGGCAAGTAATAAGGGCCGAGCATTTTGTTCGGCCCCTCTGTTCCGACTGGATGAGGTTAAGGTTGGCGATGAATATGCTCAAAATCTCGAAGGCGATCTTTAGGTCGCTTCTCTCCTCCAGGTCGCTCTGTGTTGTCGTTGTTGCGTTGATGGTTCTTTGTGCTCTGCCCGTCTTCAGGAGCGCGGCTGGCATCGACGGACGGGTCGAATACCTCGAGTCGGGAATAACCCGTGTTGAGCAGGAATTGTCAGCATCCTATGCGGATGCGCTTGTGAATGCGGGGGAGGACGGTGTCTATACCTCTTCATCAAGCATGCCCGCGCTTCTGTACCTTCTTGCCGCGGGACGTCTTATCTTGGCACCGCTCTCTCCCCTACTTCCGTTTCTGCAGATATCGGATGGAGAGTACACCTATTATGACGGATCGAAGGAGTACTTGCTATGGGTCGCAACGGCCGTTGCCGTCTCGTTCCTTGCCGCGCGTCTTAACAAACGTGAAAAGCTCATCATCCAGGCACCGATGGGCGAGCTGGGTAGACTTGTTGCATCGAGCGTATGGGCGAGTGTTTTTGCAATGCTTGCCGTCCTCGCCATCAATCTTCCAGGGATAATCGCCGCGCTTGTGAAGAATGGCCCGGGCTCGCCGTTCTATCCGATAGGCTACATTCAATATGCGACTCCGGTTATCAAACCGGCTTGGCTGGTGTTCGCGCAGACGGCCATCTTGCAATTCTTGGTGGCAGCGTTCATCTCGCTTGTCGTTCACCTTGCCGTGAAGATTGCCAATAACCCTACGCTTGGAATCGTGTTCGTATGTGCCCTGATGGGGGTGACGATGGTTCCCGGGTATTACGGAAGATCCATCGCTTTACGTGAGTTCGCCCTGTTGAATCCCCTTACGTATGCGAACACTGAGTTGACCGTCGGCGCCTATAGCCCGTACCCGACAACGCAGATAGTGAATCTGCCTGGACTTTGCTTCGAGCGTGGCGCGATTGCCCTCGTATGCGCAATCGGGATCGAGGTGCTGGCAATTAGCCTGCTTTGCGTTGCTGGAAAGAGCGGCTGCGCGTGCCCGATATCCCCGATTTGTCTTGAGAGAGGTTCCTTCACTGCATCGAGAACGGCAACTCGTTCGAGCGCTTGTGCCTCCGCCGTTGCATACGTAAGAACGATGGGGAAACTGCTCCTGCGTTCTCCTACCCTCGCCGTATGCGCGATTGCAATGTCGACGACGATGCTGGCCCCGGCTCTGGTCGAGATGTTTCCTGACGCTGATAACGTTTCCGCTGTTCGGTATAGGGATGGGGAGCTCCGTTCAATAGATCGGTATCTAGAGCAGAACGCTGCGAATATGGACGTCGAGGGCAAAGCGGCCCTGGAAGACATGCGGGATGCTCTTTCGGGTTTCGTGTACGCGCCTATGCCTGCGGAGGGGTTTCGAAGCCTTGCGACGTACGAGCGCGCTCGAGGTGAGCTGGGCGCGGCAGATGCGACTCTCCTGCAATCGATCGGAATCGAGCCGGAGACTCCTTCTCGTGCGGAGGCGCGCGCCCTTCTGCTTGAGTCGATCGCGAGCTTGCCGGACCCCAAGGTTTACGAGTTAAGTACGAAGATGCCCCCATTAATCCTCCTTTCGTATCTCCAGGCAGCGCTTCCCTCCTTATTTTTGCTGTTGCCCGTGGTTGTCACATCGCTCGCGTGCACCCACCTGCAGTGTCGTTCCCTTCTGGTTCTCCAGATCCCCGCAACAGCGCATGTGCGTTTTCTGACGGCTGTTGCGCTGGCTCTCCTGCTTGGCTTGGTGCTGCTTTTGGTGTCGATGGTTCCCGCTGTCGTTGTGTCCGTGATTAAGAACGGTGCGGGTGGATCGGAGTATCCCGTCGCTCTCATTCGGGCGGGAGCTTCGACAACGTCCATGGTGGGGGAGGCGGTGTTGTGCAGTATTCCGTTGCTGGTCATGGCATACGGCGTGATTTCCGTCGTCGCTGCGTTGACAGCAGCGATTAGCCGCAACCCCGTTGTCACCGGAATGGTTTGCGCGGTTCTCTTGGTGTTTGGTTCGTTGAGCGCTCATGTTGAAAGCGTGGGCATGGGCGTCGCGCTGCTGGCTCCATTCGCCTCGTTTGATCCCGCTTCCCAGGTGGGGACGATTGGGTTCCTTGGGCGAGGGACGAACGCGATGCCTTTTGGAGAGGTCGTCGGCGCATCGGGCGCTCTGCTGGTGGTCTTGGGCGCCGTATCTCCGTTGATGGTGCGCCTGAGTGTTCCAAAGATCGAAAGGGGATGATCTCGATGATTGACCTTCAAACGCTGACGATCTCTTATGGAAAGAAGGTGCTCGTAGATTCGGTGAACGCTGAGTTTGCCCCGGGTACGGTCTACGGTCTCGTCGCTCCGAACGGGCATGGAAAGACGACGTTGCTGCGTGCGATGGCAGGTTTGCCGGGTCCTCGCGTGGACGGGAGCATCGTTCTGGATGAGGTGCAGGGTACGGGTGCGAGAGAGGTCCGTTCTATGATCTTCTATGCACCTGGTGAGGGGACGCTGCTGTATCCCGGATTGCGTGCGGAAGATCACCTCAAGATGGTTTGCGATATGTGGCCGCATGCTCGCGATATCGAAGAGATAGTGGAACAAACGCAGATAGGCGAGTTCGCGAGGATGAGGATCCGCACTCTGAGCCAGGGCATGAAGCAGCAGCTTACCCTGGCGATTGCGTATGCGACGGGCGCGCGGTACCTTCTATTAGATGAGCCCATGAACGCGCTCGACCCCAGCAGGGTGGACTTGCATTCCGAGATTCTCAGGAAGCTGGCCGATTCTGGTACGTGCATCATCATGTCATCCCACATCTTGGATTCGGTCGATAGGCTGTGCGATGAGATTCTGTTTTTGAAGGATGGGAGGCTCATTAGAAGCATTCCGCAAGATGATGCTGCGCCGAAGTCTCCTGGATCCCATTTCGCAAAGCCTGCCGGACGCGCCGAGGGTGCGCTAAGCACGTATCGGCGACTCTACGAAAAGGGCGGGTAGAAATGCAAGTTAAAAATCTATGTGGCCAATGTGATACCGTTGAACCCGCATATCGATACCGCTCAGCCATTCGCCTCGCCCCCGTCGCACGTATCTTCATCCGGTCTGTTACTTTTAATCTAACAATTCTTTGAGGAACGTAGGTGCTTCTAAATGTACTGTCGACTTCTTCTCAAACTAATCCTAAGAGACAAGGCCGTATGGATTTGTACGCTCGTTCTCGCTGCAGCCTTTTCCGTCCCCATTGCGTTCAATTCACCCATCTACGGGCCCTTCTTTATGAAACAGGGCATGCAGGGCTTTGTCGACGCATTCAATACGCGCGCGCCCCAGGCCAGCGGCACAGACCTATCTCCAGAGCAGCAAAATGACGCGGAGCTTGCAAGATACGCGAACGCCGCCCTTGCCGCTCAAACCGACGCCGCCTTTCTCGATTCTGCCGAGAGCTACTACGCGCTCATGGGCGAAGGCTTCCAATCCGGGTCCATCGTGGGAGACCGAGAGACCAATGACGCAGCGCTCGCATATTGCCGCGCCCTGAGCAGCTCCGGCATCACGGATATCCCGGCCTCCGCAAACGACCTGCCATTCCTTTCCTTCCTGCCTTACGCCATTGCCACGGCGCCGTCTTTCCTTCCCTTCATCCCCTTCCTTCTCTCGTCGATACTCGTGCTCGGCGCCACAAGGCCCGGGACCCTGGCGGCAAAGGCGCCCGCACCCAAATTCCGGCGCCTTATCCAGATCGTGTTTTCGATAATCGCCGCGGGGACCGCGATGCTCCTCGCCGGCCTCGCACCCGGGGGCATTTACGCCTTGGCCCTAAACGGCTTCGGGCAGATCGGGTACCCGATCGCCTTCTTCCATGACGGCGCGCTCACCACCACGACCGCGGGAAACGTCTTCACGGCCCTGCTTCTCGCGCTGCTCGCGGGCGGAACCTTGATATCCGTTTGCTCCGCCGTCCTATCGACCGCAACGAGGCGCGTCCTCGCGGGCCCCCTTGCCTCCGCGCTGCTTGTCGCGGCCCCGGCATTCCCGTTACTGTCCGATTCGGCACTGGGGCATAACGCCGCGCTCGAGCTCCTGCCGCTGGCCGTGTTCTCGCCTATCGAGGCAACGGGTTACGTAGGATGCTTCCCGACAGAATTCATTGGCTCCGGTTCAGGCAGCGCATCGATGCTTGCCGTGGCCCTGGTATACGTCGCGGTCCTTTTCGCGGTCGGCGCCGTTGCGACACGTTCCCCCAAACAGCCTGGACCCGCTAAAAAGCACCATGGGCTCGAGCTTGTGGACGCGAGCGTGGGATACGGAAGCACGACGATACTTTCAATCGGGTCGCTTTTCCTGAGCCCGGGAACGGCGGCGGGCCTCGTTGCTCCCAACGGCTCGGGGAAAACCACCCTTCTTGAAGCGCTGTCGGGCCAATTTCCCACCCGCATCCGCTCGGGAAGCCTGGCGGCAGACGGAATCTGCCAACGTCGATCAGCCGAATTTGCGGAACTCGTCTACCTGAGCTCTTCGGGCGGCGCGGATCTCTATCCCACGCTATCGGCCATCGAGCACCTTGCTTTCGTTAGGGAGGCGTGGAAATCGGCCGCCGACATCGACTCGCTCTGCGACTCCCTCGGAATCTCCCCATATCTCGACAAGCCGACCCGTAAACTCTCGACAGGAATGAAGCAGCAGGTAAAGCTTGCCATGGCGATAGCGACCGATTGCCCGTACCTCATCCTCGATGAACCGCTGAACGGCCTCGATCCGGGAAAGCGGAAAACCTCCTGCGACGCGATGCGCAGCGAGGTGGCGCGGGGACGAAGCGTGCTCATTTCAAGCCATCTGCTCGACGACCTGGCAGACCTCACCAACTCGTTCTACTTCATCGAGGCCGGCACGCTCGTGGAAAAGATCAAGTCGTCCTCGCAGACGCTCAAGCAGGAATACCTCGATACATACGAGCGAGGTGAATGACATGAAACTATTTGAACAGCTGAAGTCCAATGCGTCGCGCATGGCTGTCTACGCCATCCTCGTGGCAACGGCTTTATGCGGAATCGCGGCACCCGTCTATGCGCTCAACGGGGAGAAAGGCGATGTCGAACCCGCGTACATGGCTTCGACGGTTAAGGACCGGTACAAAGCCTTCTCTGGAGACACGTTTTACGTAGCAGAGTACGACACGACCTACCGTCAGCTTCGCTACAACAAGGGCTACGACTATCTAGGCGCAGAGGCAATCAGCTATACGTCGGGTTGGCACCGCTCCAACTATGGACACATAACCCAGTTCAAGTGTAACTACCGTGTGTACAACTAAAGCAACCGGCCGGGACGAGGGGTGACGCAAAAGCGTCGCCCCTCGTTTTTAACCATGTCAACTGAACCTAGTTCAGTTTGGTTGATTTCCGATCTCAGCCGAACACATTGAGCGGAAAGGCCGTTCCCGCAGTCAGTCGAACGTCCCCGGGGCCCTTCTCAGGCCCCGGGGACGGCATTTTCCCAGTTGAAGGAACGGTGGAGATGTGTTTCGATGGGTCAGATTCGTGTCGTTCCGAAAAGACCGTGAACCTTTTGTGGGACACGCGGCGCCGTGGTACCATAGCCAAGTTTGTTGTCTTGGTCGGAAACCAAGACGCCTTATGCGCTGATCGGTAACCAGCGCCTGACCAATAAGGAGTCCTACCATGAAGCAGGGTATCCATCCCCAGTATGTCGAGTGCACGGTGACGTGCTCCTGCGGCAACACCTTCAAGACGCACGCTACCGTGTCCGAGATGAAGGTCGAGCTTTGCAACGAGTGCCACCCGTTCTACACCGGCCAGCAGAAGTTCGTCGACACCGGTGGACGCGTCCAGCGCTTCGCCGACAAGTTCGGTGGCGCCGCTGCCGCCCAGCTCAAGAAGGCTGAGGAGGCCAAGGCTGCCAAGGCCGCCAAGGCTGCTGAGGCCGAGGCCGCTCGCAAGGCCGCCGCTGAGGCTAAGGCTGCCGAGAAGGCTAAACGTGCCGCTAAGTTCGCCGAGGAGGCTGCCAAGCAGGCCGCCGAGGCTCCCGCAGAGGCTCCCGTCGAGGAGGCCGCTGCCGAGGCCGAGACCACCGAGGCTGCTGAGTAAATAGCTCGCCGCGGAATCACTCGCATTCATGGCATGAGGGCCGTGCATCCATTTGGGTGCGCGGCCCTTTTCTTTTTATTGGTGCAAGCTAACCTGTCCCCGTGGCACCAAATGGCAGAGAGACGGCGTTTGCTCAGATAAAACCTGCCAAAATAAACCCGTTCCATTGCGGCAGGTTGGTCATAGTTATTACGTGGCGGTCGAGGTCGACCGTATAGGCCGCGCCTTGTTTGGCTAAAGTACAATCATCTGTGTTTAACTCGCCCGCAGCTGCACGGCGTGGGCGATGGCCAAAAAGGAAAACCACATGGGATTCATGTCAAAGCTGCTGTCCTTTGGATCCGATAAGGACCTTAAGCGCTACTACAAGATCGTCGACCAGATCAACGGTCTTGAGCCCCAGTTTGAGAAGATGACCGAGGAGGAACTCCGCGGCCAGACCGATAAGTTCCGCGAGCGTTACGCCAACGGCGAGTCGCTCGACGACATGCTCCCCGAGGCCTTTGCCACCGTGCGTGAGGCTTCCAAGCGCACCATGGGTATGCGCCACTTTGACGTGCAGCTCATTGGCGCCATGGCACTGCACGAGGGTCACATCGCCGAGATGAAGACCGGCGAGGGCAAGACGCTCGTCTCCACGTTGGCCGGCTATCTCAACGCTATTGCCGGCAAGGGCGTGCACGTCGTTACTGTCAATGATTACCTTGCCAAGCGCGACTCCGAGTGGATGGGCCGCATCTATAAGTACCTGGGCATGACCGTCGGTCTGCTCCAGAACAACATGCCGCTCGAGCTCAAGCGTCCGGCCTACCAGGCCGACGTCACCTACGGCACCAACTCCGAGTTCGGCTTTGATTACCTGCGCGATAACATGGTTACCCGTCCCGAGCAGCGCGTGCAGCGCGGCCACAACTACGCCATCGTCGACGAGGTTGACTCCATCCTGATCGATGAGGCTCGCACCCCGCTGATCATCTCGGGCGCTGGTACCAAGTCCGCCAGTACCTACAAGGACTTCGCGCGTGCCGTGCGTGGCCTTGAGCGCGGCGAGGACGTGTCGCACGACATGCTTACCGCCACCGAGGATGTTGAGCCCACGGGCGACTACGTCATGGACGAGGCCAAGCACACCATTGCTGCCACCGAGCGCGGCCTTAAGAAAATCGAGCGCCGCTTGGGTATCGATGACATCTATGCCGATCTCTCCGGCCAGCTGGTCAACCACCTGCAGCAGGCGCTGAAGGCCCAGTACATGTTCCACCGCGATAAGCAGTACGTGGTCACCAACGGCGAGGTCAAGATCGTCGACGAGTTCACCGGCCGCATTATGGAAGGCCGCCGCTACTCCGAGGGCCTGCACCAGGCCATCGAGGCCAAAGAGAGCGTGCTCGTACGCGAGGAGAACCAGACGCTGGCCACCATCACCTTGCAGAACTACTTCCGTCTGTATGACAAGCTCTCCGGCATGACCGGTACGGCACTCACCGAGGATGCCGAGTTCCGCGAGATCTACAAGCTGCCCGTCGAGGTCATCCCGTCCAACAAACCCGTTCAGCGTGTTGACCACGAGGACCTGGTGTACCGTACCATTCAGGCCAAGTACAACGCCGTCGCCGACGATGTCGAGCAGCGCCATGCCAAGGGCCAGCCGGTCCTGGTGGGCACCGTCTCCATCGAGAGCTCCGAGAAGCTGTCCGCCGCCCTTACCAAGCGCGGCATCGCGCACGAGGTCCTCAATGCTAAGCATCACGAGCGCGAGGCTCATATCGTTGCCCAGGCCGGACGCTACGGCGCCGTGACTATCGCCACCAACATGGCCGGTCGTGGTACCGACATCCTGCTGGGCGGCAATCCCGACGAGCTGGTGCGCGAGCGCCTTGAGTACGAGGGCCTGACCATGGAGGACGTGACGCCCGAGCAACTCGAGCAGTTTAACGCCGAGGCCAAGGAGACCTGCAAGGCCGAGCGCGAGCGCGTGCTTGCCGCCGGCGGCCTGACCGTTATCGGCACCGAGCGCCACGAGTCCCGTCGTATCGACAACCAGCTGCGCGGCCGCTCCGGCCGTCAGGGCGATCCGGGCGAGACCCAGTTCTACCTGTCGCTCGAGGACGACCTCATGCGCCTGTTCGGTGGCGACAAGATGGACCGCGTCTCCAAGATGATGGTCACGGCCGACATGGGCGACGATATGCCCATCCAGCACAAGATCATCTCCAAGGCCGTCGAGAGCGCCCAGCACAAGGTCGAGAGCATCAACTTCTCCATGCGTAAGAGCGTCCTTGAGTACGACGACGTCATGAACAAGCAGCGCCAGGTCATCTACGCTGAGCGCAATAAGATTCTGGACGGCAAGGACCTGACCGACCACATCACCGAGGTCATGCACGACACCGTGTACCGCTGCGTGCAGGAGTTCTGCACCAAGGACAGCCACGAGGGCGAGCGCGATCTGGAGGGCCTGCGCAAGTGGGTCGTGGAGCTCACCGGCCATATCGATACGCCCAAGTTCCCCGACGAGGACTTTGAGGCCCTGACGGCCGATGTTCTGGCCTATGTCGAGAAGTGCTACAACACAAAGGCCGAGCGTCTGGGCGATGACCTGATGCGCGAGCTCAACACCCAGGTCATGCTGCGCGTCATCGATACCCGCTGGATGAACTACCTGCAGGAGATGGACTACCTCAAGACCGGTATCGGCCTGCGCGGCTTTGGCCAGCGCGACCCGCTGGTCGAGTACAAGACCGAGGCCTACGGCGCGTTCCAGATGCTCGTCGACACCATGTACGAGGACTACCTGCGTACCGTCCTGCGCATCGAGATCAAGGCTGCCCCGCGTGCCGTGGAGCACAAGGAGGAGCCCGCGCTCGAGGGTGCCCAGTTCTCGGGTCCTGCCGAGGTCGATGGCGACAACGGCGATTCCGTGCTTCGTAAGCAGGCACAGGTGCAGGCCCGCACGGCTGTCCAGGGTGGACCGGCTGCCGTCAACAATGGTGGCAAGGTGACCACCTATCGCAAGTCCGAGAGCGACGATCCGTACGTCAACGTCGGCCGCAACGATCCGTGCCCCTGCGGTAGCGGTAAGAAGTTTAAGCACTGCCACGGCAGGAATCGTTAATGGCAGAGGCTTTAGAGGTAACGCCCGCCGAGCTGGACGCGTTTGCGGACCGGCTCGGCGAGGTCGAGTCGTATCTCCATCTGGACGAGAAGCGCACCCGCGTGACCGAGCTCGAGGCCAAAAGCGTGGCTCCCGGCTTTTGGGATGACGCCGACGCCGCTCGCGCCACCATGGAGGAGATCGCGCGCGCCAAGGAAGACATCGCCGCCGTGGATACAGCGCGCGGCGAGCTTTCCGATGCCCGCGCGGCGCTGGAGCTTGCCGAGGAGATGGGGGATGACCCCGACGCCGCTGCCCTTCGTGAGGAGGCTGCGGCTACGGCAGAGCGCCTGGCCCGCGCCATCGACGAGCTTGAGCTTTCGAGCTGGTTTACCGGTGAGTTCGATCACGGCGATGCCATTGTGACCATCAAGCCCGGACAGGGTGGCCTGGAGGCCCAGGACTGGACCTTCATGCTCTTTAAGATGTACATGAAGTACTGTCAGCGTCGCGGCTGGAAAGTCACCATCAACGACTGTCCCGCGGCCGAGGTCATCGGCATCGATCGCGCGACCTTTACCGTCGAGGGCAAGGACGCGTTCGGTATGCTGCGCGCCGAGGCCGGTGTGCATCGCCTGGTGCGCATTAGCCCCACCGACGACAAGAAGCGCCGCCAGACCACGTTTGCCGGCGTCGAGGTCATCCCCGTGCTGCCTGACGATATCGACATCGAGATCAATCCCGACGATATCCGCGTGGACGTGTATCACGCGAGCGGCCCGGGCGGCCAGGGCGTCAACACCACCGACTCCGCCGTACGTGTGACGCATTTTCCCAGCGGCATCGTTGTCACTTGCCAAAACGAGCGCAGCCAGATTCAAAACAAGGCCGCGTGCATGCAGATTCTCAAGGCCCGTCTGTACGAGATCGAGCTCGAGAAGCGCGCCGAGGCACTCGACGAGATTCGCGGGCCAAAGACCACGATCGGTTTTGGCAACCAGATTCGCAGCTACGTGCTCTACCCGTACCAGATGGTCAAGGATCTGCGTTCGGGCGTGGAGACCAGCAATGTCGAGGCCGTTCTTGACGATGGCGACCTGGACCCGTTTGTTATTGGCTACCATCGCTGGGCCACCGGCAACGCTGACGCAGAGATCCCATCTGCATAAACCGCCCGGTTTATGTGGAAATGGATAAAACCCTCCGAGCAGGGTGGTTTTGTATCCAAAGCAAACCCTGCGCAGGGGTGGTTTTTGTTCGGCGAATCGGTAGAATCGAATACAGCAAGAAGTTCGAAGCGCATCCGTTTGGGTGCGCTTTTTTGAGGGAGGTAGCATGGCATATCGTCTGGACATCAAGCGCATTCTATCGATGAACTTCTTTCACGACCTGCCCCAGATTATGTTGGGGTGCGCTCTGGCCGCTATTGCGACCGACCTGTTTTTGATTCCCAACGGCCTTGCTGCCGGTGGTGTTACGGGCCTTGCCACCATTATCCAGGCGGTCGGCGCATCGCGCGGCATATCGCTTCCCGTTGGTATTCAGACGATTGTGATGAACGCCTTGCTGTTGCTGGTCGTTATGCGCGAGGGCGGCATGTTCTACGTGGTGCAGACCGCGACGGGCTTTGTGCTGCTGGGCTTCTTTACCGATCTGTTCGCCCCGTTTGTAGCACCTCTGGCGGATGCGGACTTGATGCTCCCTGCCATGTGGGGCGGCATTATTACAGGCATCGGTTACGGCATGGTGCTGCGCGCCGGCGCCAACACCGGCGGCTCGGACACGATTGGCCAAATCATCTCGCGTAATACCTCGCTGCCCGTGGGCTCGACCGTCATGGCGATCGATGTTGCCGTATGCGCGCTGTCGGCTCCGGTCTTTTCAATCGAAAATGCACTAT
This sequence comes from uncultured Collinsella sp., assembly GCA_902464495.1. Classification (GTDB taxonomy): domain Bacteria; phylum Actinomycetota; class Coriobacteriia; order Coriobacteriales; family Coriobacteriaceae; genus Collinsella. The sequence continues at coordinate 37,731 of CABQJK010000012.1, forward strand.
ATGCAGGCCTTTCGATGGTCATTAGCGGCTACGTGATCGATGCCGTGGTCGATGGTGGCAACAAACGCCGTATGGTACTCATCATCTCGGACAAGTTCCCTGATATCGCTGCCGATATCATGTATGGCCTGGGTCGTGGTTGTACCAAGTTTAAGGCGACTGGCATGTATTCGGGCGCCGAGAAGCCGGTGATCATGGTCATCGTGAGCCGTCGCGAGCTCAATACGCTCAAGACCATTGTGCGCGAGCGCGATCCTCATGCCATCGTGACGGTTGCCGACGTTACGGAAACCTTCGGTGAGGGCTTTAAGGACATTAACGCGTAGGGTCGACCGCGTTCCATCCAAAAGACGTTCACATTGATAAACCGTTTCATCAGCGGTTCTGCCTGCTCAATTGCTCAAATAATGATAAAAAGTCTGGTAAAGCCATCAGTTTCCAGCATAATGAAGGACGTACGTGCATCGCGGCTGGGTTGGGATGATCTTCTGTGCCGTGCGCATTTTGTCTAATGAGGATGAAAGGAAGGCACAATGAGCGACGAAGAGCTCAAAAAGGTTGCCAACGAGGTAAGGAAGGGCATCGTCACCGGCGTGCACGCTGCCAAGTCCGGCCATCCGGGCGGTTCGCTCGGCGCTGCCGACATCATGACCTATCTGTACTTTGAGGAAATGAACGTCGACCCGGCCGATCCCCGCAAGGCCGATCGCGACCGTTTTGTGCTCTCCAAGGGCCATTGCGCTCCGGGTCTGTACGCCGTGCTCGCCGAGCGTGGGTTCTTCCCCAAGGAGGATCTTGAGACGCTGCGCCACATCGGCAGCCACCTGCAGGGCCATCCCAACATGAACGACACCCCGGGCGTCGACATGTCCACCGGCTCGCTCGGCCAGGGCATTTCCGCCGCCGTGGGCATGGCCGTTGCCGCCAAGCACTGGGGCGATACTTATCGCACGTACGCCCTGCTGGGTGATGGCGAGAGCGAGGAGGGCCAGGTCTGGGAGGCCGCCATGTTTGCCGGCAACCAGCAGCTCGATAACCTCTGCGTGATCGTCGACCACAACGGCCTTCAGATTGACGGTCCCGTCGAGGAGGTCAACGACCCCATGCCGCTCGCCGACAAGTTCCGCGCGTTCAAGTTCCACGTGGTTGAGCTCGCCGACGGCAACGACTTCGACCAGATCCGCGCCGCCTTTGCCGAGGCTCGCGCCACCAAGGGGCAGCCGACCGCCATTATCGCCGAGACCACAAAGGGCAAGGGCGTGTCCTTTATGGAGAACCAGGTTGGTTGGCACGGCAAGGCCCCCAACGATGAACAGTTTGAGCAGGCCATGGCAGAGCTCACGGCCGCCGGAGAGGAGCTCTAGGATGGCAGACGTCAAGAAAATCGCCACGCGTGTAAGCTACGGCGAGGCCCTCGTCGAGCTCGCCAACGAGCACGATGACTTTGTGGTCCTCGACGCCGACCTGGCCGCCGCCACGCAGACCGGTAAGTTTAAGGCCGCTTGCCCCGACCGCTTCTTCGACGTGGGTATCGCCGAGAGCAACCTGATGGGCGTCGCCGCCGGTATCGCAACCACCGGTCGCGTTGCCTTTGCGAGCACCTTTGCCATGTTCGCTGCCGGCCGCGCCTTTGAGCAGGTCCGTAACTCCATCGGCTACCCGCACCTCAACGTTAAGATCGGTGCCACGCACGCTGGTATCTCGGTGGGCGAGGACGGTGCCACACACCAGTGCTGCGAGGATATCGCCCTGATGCGCGTCATCCCCGGCATGACCGTTATCGTTCCTGCCGACGACGTCGAGGCCCGCGCCGTGACGCGCGCCGCCTACGAGTGCGACGGTCCGGTGTACATGCGCTTCGCCCGTCTGGCCTCGCCGGTTATTAACGACCCCGAGACCTACAAGTTCGAGTTGGGTAAGGGCATTGTCATGCGCGAGGGCGCCGACGTCACCATCATCGCCTGCGGCCTGATGGTCGGCGAGGCTCTCGAGGCCGCCGAGCAGCTTGCTGCCGAGGGCATCGATGCCGAGGTCATCAACATGCACACCATCAAGCCCATCGATGCCGACCTGATCGTCAAGAGCGCCACCAAGACCGGCCACGTCGTGACCGTCGAGGAACACTCCGTGATCGGCGGCCTGGGCAGCGCCGTCGCTGATGTCCTGTGCGAGCAGTGCCCGACGCCACTCAAGAAGATCGGCGTCAACGACACCTTCGGCGAGTCCGGCCCGGGCGCCGAGCTCCTGCACAAGTATGGCCTGGACGCCGCCAACATCGTGGCAACCACCAAGGAGTTCTTGGCATAAGGCGGTCTGCTTTGGCCTTAACTTGAGAGCCGCTTTTCGCATTGGGTAACGAATAAGCCGGGGCGCCTTCCATGTGGAGGGCACCCCGGCTTTGTGTTTGAAGGCGGCGGGGAAAGAAGTTAGAGAGGTTTTACGGTCGGGCCAGGGCGCAGTTGCGCAACGTTCAGCCCTAAACCCTAACAGCCAGAGGCGAATCGGAGAGGATTTCGCCCTGACATACGTGAGTTTCCGCAGGTCAGAAAGAGGGAGTAAATTTCGGGGCTGGCACCCGCAGGCCAGGGCGTTGCGAGCTAAATCGGCGGCGCGATAACAAGAAGGCGGGATTAACTCCCGCCTTCAGACAATCCATCTTCGCCCAGATGGTACGCAATCACTCGAAGGTTCGCCGATTCATGCATTCTTGGCGGCAACGGCTCTGCTTGACATCATCAGGCAACCTGATGGCGTTTGAACGTCCTTATCGCGAGAACAATGCCCGCCGCGAAAAGCAGAAGGTAGAAAGCAGCGAGGAACACGGGGAGCTCGACCACGACAGGGCCTATGGCGTACGAGACCATGTCGAAGAGGTTCAAGGGGTTCAGTGCGTCGTAGGGGAACAGGTAGATGATGTGGTTCGCGATGCTGCTCGTCATCGTCGGCACGAAGATCGGAATCAAGATGAGAGCAACGCCGACTGCGAGGATTCCCATGGGGCTGTCTACCTTGGCCGATAGCGCAAGCACTATCCCAAGGAGGGCGAGGGTTGCGAGATGCCCGACGAGGCAGCATATGAGGGCGGCGGCTGACAGGCTTATGCCGTAGGTGCATGTGATGTTGCAGATCTGGATGGGTAGACCTGCGCCGTCGGCTCCGTAGAAGACGAGCGGTATTGCCAGGAAGACGAGTGTGAAGACCCAGTATATGGCGCTTGCCGCGATCACAGAGGCTGCCGCCTTCGCGCGCCCGAGCCTTGATTTGCCGAACTTGGTGGACAGCAGGATGGCGTCGGTTTTGGCCCGGTACTCCCCGTTGAACACCGATGCGCACGTTATCACGACTGCGAGCATCGCGAATATGAGGAACTGGGCGAGGTTGAGGAACTCCGCCCACCCTCCTGCGTATCCGTACTCGATGGGCGTGTGCACACCTTGCGCCTTCTCGCTCCAGAACGCCCTCTCCTCGTCGTTGTACGAGAGGGCCCCGTTCGCGTGGAGCTCGGAGACTATCTTCGAGCGGACTTGTCCGTAGAGGTCGACGGTGCCAGTCGTGTCGATAGTGGCTACCGCGGACACGGGCATCTGGTTGTCTTGCATCCAAGGGCTTGTCAGCAGCGCCATAAGGGAGCCGTTCTTCGCTCTGAACTCCCAGTACTCGTCCGCCTTTTCCCCGTAGGGCTTTCTGTCCATTCTGTACTCTTCCTTGACCTCGCCGTCCGGACCGACGAACTCCTTGAACTCGCGGAGCGCCTCGGTGGCCTTCTTGTCGGTGATGGGGCCTGCGAGCGCTTCCGCGTTTGCCTTTATCTGGGCGATGGCGGCAGTGCCCTCGAATTCGGTGCCCATCTCCTTGGGTTCGAGGGCGTACTGGGACGTTACGTAGAAGAAGGCTATGACCGCGACCAACACCAGGACGGCTGCTATAGAGACCTGCGAGACGCGCCTTGAGAGCATCTTCTTGAGCTCGTATCTGATGAGGCTACCCACGGTGCGCTCCTTTCCTGCGTGCGATTGCGTCCTGCCCCACTTCCGCTTTCGTTTGCGAAACCGGCAGGCACCCGGACTGCTCTTGGAAGAGGTAGAGGTAGACGTCCTCCAGCGTCGGCTCCACGGCGCGCGCACTCGGATGCGGACGCTGCTGCGCCACCACGCGAACGATGGCAGAGCCGTCCTGGGCGTAGTGGATGTTGCCCACCGTGAGCGATGCCGACATGGCGTCTGCCTCCCTCGGGGCGACAGCGCACTCCCAGACGCATCCCCTGATGTCCCCCGTGATCTCTTCGACCGTGCCCGTCGTGATGATGCCGCCAGCGCGCATCACGAGAATCTCGTCGGCGATGTACTCCACGTCCGAGACGATGTGCGTGGAGAGGATGACGATCTTGTCTTGGGCGAGAGGGGATATGAGGTTGCGGAAGCGGACGCGCTCCTTGGGGTCGAGCCCCGCGGTGGGCTCGTCGAGCACGAGGACGGACGGGTCGTTGAGCATCGCCTGGGCGATGCCGAGCCGCTGCTTCATGCCGCCGGAGAAGGTCTTGACCTTCCGCTTTGCGGCCTCTGCGAGGCCGACAACGCCCAAGAGTTCGCGCGTGCGCACTTTCGCCTGCTGCGCGGTGAGCCCCTTGAGCGATGCCAGGTACATCATGAAGTCGCAAGCCGTGAAATCCGGGTAGTAGCCGAAGTCCTGGGGCAGGTACCCGAGGCGTGCCCGATAGCCGTCGCCAAGCTGGTCTATGGGGGTGCCCCCGAACAGCACGCTTCCCGATGTCGGCCTCATGACGTCGCATATCATGCGCATGAGCGTGGTCTTGCCCGCGCCGTTGGCCCCGAGTAGGCCGTAGACGCCGGGCGTGAAGCTGAAGCTCACGCGATCGACAGCGATATGGCTGCCGAACTGCTTGGTGAGCCTGTCGAGCCTGAGTTCCATGTTCGTTCCTTGTCCTTCGTTCGATGTTGCAGATAAGCAGGAGGAGAGCTAGAGCGCCGCCTTTGACAGGTGTGGCGAGAGGCCGCCCGAGACGCAGCGCATGAGCCTTGACGCCTCCAGGGCGGCGAGCGCCATGGAGGCCATGAGCGCCGCGACCCATACGGCGAGAGACGCACCCTCGTACCAGAGGGGGAACGTCGCGCTCAGCAGCCAGAGCGCCGCGAGTACGGACATCGCGGGAGCGACGCTGGCGACGAGCGAGTTGCCCGGCAGACGGCGCGCCGCATAGAAGCAGGTGGCACACGAGCAGAAGAACGGCGTGCATGCGTACAGCAGTACGCGAAGCGCGTCGATCCCCGCGAGCGTTGGCACTGCCGCAACGGCGAGCGTAATCCAAAGCACGTCGGCCAGGCCGAAAAGCAAAAGCCTGCTCGCCAGCACTTGCACGCAGCTGAACCGGCATGAGTACTCCATCTCGCAGACGCGGGTCTCGAAGCTCTTGAATACCGATGGTGCCGCTATGGCAACCGAGAGGGCCGATGCCGCCATGACGACGATGGGGCTTCCCGAGTGCGGGCCGATCTCACCGACGAGAACGAGCATGCATGCCAGAAGCGCGATCTGGAGCATCCATGCCCAGGGACGCACGAACCGAACCTGGCTCGCGACGAACCGCCAGAGCGGGATGTAACCCGCCTCCCTCGCGCCTCCGCAGGCGCGAGCCGCCTCTGCTTCCACGAGCAGCAAGGTGCGCTTGCGCGCCGAAGCGTCGGGGGATGCCGCGTCAGCGGCGTAGTAGCTCCTCAGCGCATCCTTTAGCTTCGAGTCATTCATGGCCTTCTCCCATCAGTTCCTTGAGCCTGCCGAGCGCGCGCCGCTCGATTCGATAGAGGGCGAACCTCGACTTCCCCGTCACGGCGGAGATGTCGGACATAGGCAGGTCCTGGCCGTAGCGCAGCTCGATGACCTCGCGCTCCTCTTCCGTAAGGCGGGCAAGGGCATCTGCCATGATCAGCCGTCCGTCCATGTCCACATGCCGCGCGTCAGGAATTGCCGGCGCATCGTCCTCGTCCAAGGTGCCAACCGGTTTTTGGCCTCGGTAGAAGTCGGCACAGACGTTGCGCGCGCAGGTGTAGAGATACGCGAGGGGCTTTCCATGCTCGGCGTATAGCGCATCGCTCCGCACGAGTCGAAGGAACACCTCCTGAGTCACGTCTCGGGCATCCTCTTTCGAGGGGAGCCTTCGCGCGCAGTAGCGGTATACCTCGTCGTAGTGCTCCTCTGCGAAGCGCCCCACCAAAGAGTCGTTTTCGCGGCCTGGCGCGTCCGTCCTGCCGTTGCTGCCGTATGGAAAGCCTTGCATTCTCTTCCCTCACCTCCTATAGGGCATAACGTGGTTTGGCGCCGGGATGTGCGCGGAATTTTGAAATTTACGTCCCATGCAATGGGGGAAACCGCAGTCAGCGATGCTCGGTGAGTGGCGGATATGCGAGGGTGTGGCAGGCGGAAAGGGAGCTTATTCGCTTTCCCAAACCGCTCTGGTCATTTGAACGAGACGCGCCGGAGACCGTAACCGTCCCGAGTCATCTTCCCCGACTTGAGGTTCTCCTGTGCGTCCTGCCATGCCTTGATGGCAGCGTCAAGCTTCTGGGCTCCCTTTGCCTTCGGGTCGATGCGCAGAGCGCCAGACGGGCTTATCGAGGAAATCGGCCTGCTATACGTCGGCGTCACGCGCGCTCGAAAGGCGGTATATGCCTCCGCCTCGATGCAGCGCAGGACAAAATCGGGGGACTATCAGGCCACCTGTCCCTCTTGTCTAATATCTATTCCGAGTATTGCACCTGTGGGCTGGGCGGTGATGGATGCGGAGAGCTGACTTCTGGTGCTACGAGACGTGTCCGCTATGGCCGTGAGAGCCGGTCAGCCGTCTTGTCCATGACCTCGCTGAGCATGGCCAGGCCGTTCTTCAGCTCGCCCTGCTTGGAGAAGTAGTCCCTGTGCGCCATGAATCGTCTGCGCAGGGCTCGGAGCTGCCCGGCGGCGTCCCCTCTTGCGTTCTCGCTCTTGGCTATGTGCATGTAGCAGAGGGCGAGGGCGGTGAAGTCGTGGACGATGGGCGCTCTCTTAGTGAGTGACACGAGCTCGCGGTCGATCCCCAGCTCCTCGACCGCCATGTGTCCAGGGTCTCCGTACTTCTCGATGAGCCCGCGGGTGTATGAGGACCCTCCCAGCCCGGCGAGACTCCTCTCGGTGTGCTCGGGGTCTATCCCGTCGAGCGAATCCGATGCAAGGTGCAGAATGGAGGCTAGAGCGGAGATGACGGTCTCGGCGTCCTAGGCGGCCAGGTCTCCGGACAGGCCCATGACCGTCGGGGCTTTCGACCGAACAGAGTCGAGATCGACCCTCTTCTCGAGTACCCTGACCTTTCTCTCGCGCTCGGAATTGAAGAAGGACGCCATGAGCTCGTAGGGATCGTCTCCCTCGTCCATGATCATCTTGTTGAGCTCGACCTCCATGTAGTGCTCGATGTCGAGTGTGAGGGAGAGGACTGTCTCGCGAAGGTGGTGGTCGAGCCTCGTGAGCTCGGCGAGGTGGGCGAAGTCGAGGTTGATGTAGGAGCCGAAGTGCTCCGAGTCGGGGTTGGTGTAGCGGGAGAAGCACTTCGCGAACGCCTTCACCTTGAAGAAGAAGTTGCTCTCTCGCAGGAACCGCTCGGCCTCCCGCTCGTCTGTCAGCTCGAAGCGGACCCCTCGGTCCTTGAGGTGGCGGACTTGCTGGGCGGCGCCGATGAGTGGCCGTTCCCTTGTTGTGGCGGTGCCGGAATCTCCCATATCGGCTCCAAAAGATAAGAAAAATGCGGCTGAAGGTACAGGTACCCGCAGCCGCTAAAAGCCCTAGGGCTTTTCACAATGACTGAAGTATACCCGATTGAGGCGGACGGGGGAGGTGTTCGGATGAAGTTGATATTCAAGGGGGCCGACGGGAATCCAAGGCGCGCCATGCTTCTTATGTGCAGCAAAGCTAATGCTGCTAAAATGTAAAGCGCTCATGTAGTTTAAACGCACGACGATAAGGAGCACCAGTGGGTAACCACTTCCGTACCTCCGGTGCGGGCGATGATGCCCCCAAGACGCAGACGGGCGTCCAGGGCAGTCGTTTCGCCACTCCGGATTCAGAGGGCCAGCCTGTTGCTCAGGCCCCCACTCAGCCGGCAGATCAGGCACAGCCGGCATCCGATCCCTTTGCCTACAATCCCACCAGCGATGTCGCGCTTTCCGGCACGGCGGGTTTTGAGCCCGTTCAGGCCGTGACCGCTCGCGTGGAGCAGCCTCAGGCTGGCGCCGCCACGCCGCAGCCTACCATGGCCGGCATTCCCGACCCCATGGCCCCTGCGACGCCGGTTCCTCAGCCTGCGCAGTCCGGTCTCTTTGCCGCTATTCCCGATCCCACGCAGCCTGCTGCCCCGGTGGTCGAGAGCGATCAGGCCGCCGAGGTCGCAAGCCTCGATAACGCGCTCAACAACCCCGATTTTACGTCGGTGTTTGCGCCCATCGATCCGCAAGCCAGCCGCAAGAAGATGGCCAAGCAGGCCGGTGTCGAGCCCGTCATCCTTATGGAGCATGTCACCAAGATCTATCCGGCACAGCCCAACAAGCCTGCACTCGACGACATCAACATCGAGATCTATCCGGGCGAGTTCGTCTTCCTGGTCGGTCACTCCGGCTCGGGTAAGACCACGCTGCTGTCGACGCTCAACCGCGACGTCAAGCCGACGAGCGGCCGCATCTTGGTTGCCGGTCAGGACCTCATGAAGATCAAGAACCGCAAGGTTCCGTTCCTGCGCCGCCAGATTGGCGCCGTGTTCCAGGACTTTAAGCTTCTGCCGCAAAAGACCGCCTACGAAAACGTGGCGTTTGCCCTGCAGTGCATCGGCAAGCCCAAGGGCGTCATTCGCAGCCAGGTGCCGGAGGTGCTGCGTCTGGTCGGTCTGGCCGATCAGATGGATTCGCTGCCCGACCAGCTTTCCGGTGGCGAGCAGCAGCGCGTCGCCGTCGCCCGCGCTATGGTCAACCGTCCGCCGCTGCTGATCTGCGACGAGCCCACGGGTAACCTCGACCCGGCGATCTCGCTGGGCATCATGAAGCTGCTCGAGCGTATTAACCGCACCGGCACCACCGTGATCGTCGCCACGCACGACCGCGAGATGGTCGATAGCATGCACCGTCGCGTGATCGCCCTCGAGGGCGGCCACGTTATCCGCGACCAGGAGAGGGGAGGTTACGGCAACTATGGCACCAACTAACGTGGGCTACTCCTTCAAAGAGGCAATCAGCCACTTCTTCCGTAACTGGACTACCTCGCTCGGCGCCGTCATCACGATTTTCCTTTCGCTGTTTATCATCGGCTTGTTCATTATGGGCTCCGCGATGCTGAACTCCGTGATCGGCACCGTCGAGGATCAGGTTGTCATCAACGCGTTCATTAGTGATGACGCCGACCAGGCAGATGTTCAGGCTTTTGAGGCCGAGCTTAAGACGTGGAATAACGTCAAGTCCGTGACCTATAAGGACAAGGACGACGCGCTGGCCGAGTATACGAGCAAGATGTCGGGCAACGCCGACGCTACCATGAGCGCGCTCGATGGCCAGAATCCGCTGCCGGCTTCGTTTGCGATCGAGATGGACGATCCGTCCAAGGTCGAAAGCACGGCCCAGAAGCTCAAGAAGAACGCCGACTTCCAGAAGATCGCGGATGACGGCGACGTCAACGCGAGCGTGCTGTACGGCCAGGAGGAAGTGAGCCGCCTGTTCCAGGTGACCAACTACATCCGCATCGCCGCCGTGGTGCTCGTTGGCCTTCTGACCTTTATCGCATTCATCTTCATCAACAACACGATTCGCCTTTCCATCACGGCGCGTCGTCGTGAGATTGCGATTATGCGTTTGGTCGGCGCCAGCAACGGCTTCATTCGCGGCCCGTTTATCACCGAGGGCGTACTGCAGGCCATTTTGGGCTCGCTGCTTTCCATCGGTGTTCTGGAGCTGCTGCGCAATCTGATGATTCCGCGTCTGCAGGAGAGCATCGGCTGGATGTCGTTTGCCCTGCCGATGCAGTACTACCTGGTGACCTATGCTGCGCTGATTCTGGTCGGTGTGATTATCGGTCTCTTTGGTTCTGCCATTGCCATGCGCCGCTATCTGCGCGTGTAGGCATGCCTGGAATTCATCCCTTCCAACGGGTCGTCTCTTATGGGGCGGCCCGTTTTTTGATTCCTCTGTCGCATAGGGATCATTTGGGTAGACTCTTTGGAGTATGCAATCGATAGTTAGGAGGCGCCATGGGGCGCAATAACAAGCATAAGCGCGGTGCCCGCAATAAGCGTGGGCCGGTGCGCAGCGAACGCCGTCCGAGCCTGACCGGGCGCGTGCAGCTCCATGAGCATGGCGCCTATGTCATAACCGAGAGCGGCGACTACAAGGTTATGGGCCGCGGTAAGCGCGAGATCATGGATGGCGATACCGTTGCCGTGAGCATTAAGAACAGCCCGCACGGTGAGCGGCGCGCCGTGATCGAAGGCGTGGTTGAGCGCGCAGCCATAAGCGTGGTGGGTACGTACCAGACCGCTGGTCCGCTCGGTGTGATCGAGCCGCTCGATTCGCGCCTGAAGGCCGACTTCTTCATTCTGCCCGAGGATACCTCGGCGGATCGTCTGGGCGTCCACCCGGGTGATGCCGTTGTCGCGCGCATTTTGACCTACCCGACGCGCCTGGAATCGGGCACCGTGACGATCGAACGCCGCATTGGCGGAGATGACGCGCCCGATTTGGGTGTTCAATATGTGATGGCGCGTTACGGCTATACCGATAGCTATCCCGAGGCCGCGCTGGACGAGGCCGAGGGGCTTTCGCTCGATGTGTCCGCGGCGCTTAAGGACCCGCTCCGTCGCGATCTGCGCGACCGTTTTGTCATCACGATCGACCCGGTCGACGCGCGCGACTTTGACGATGCCATTTCGCTTGAGCGCACGCCCGAGGGTGGCTACAGACTGGGTGTGCATATCGCTGACGTTTCTCACTATGTGGCTTGGGACGGACATATCGATCTTGAGGCTCGCCATCGCACGACATCGGTGTATCTGGCCGATCGCGTGCTTCCCATGCTGCCCGAACGCCTGTCCTGTGACCTGTGCTCGCTTCGCCCTGACGAGGACCGTCTTGCGTTTACCGTTGACATTGAGCTTGATGCGCAGGGTCGCGTGCGGCATTACGATCCGTACCCCAGCGTGATTCGCTCGCGTGTGCGTATGGACTATGACGGCGCCGAGGCGCTGCTGGTGCGTGCCGGCGCGGTGGAGTATGGGGTGCTGGAGGGTGCGGCCGAGGATGTTGCGGCTGCTGAGGTCTCGCGCGAGGAAGCGCTTGAGCGCGGTCTTGCGTGCGAGGAGGCCGCCCGCGGCTACAACGTCGACCTCGGCGATTTTCTTGTCGCCGCCAACGAACTCGCCAAGCTTCGCCGTCGTATTCGTCGCGCCCGCGGCTCAGTCGATTTTGACACGGCAGAGATTCGCGCTCTATTGGATGAGGACGGAGTACCCGTGCAGATTGTGGCGCGCGAGCGTTCGTGTGCCACGTCGCTTATCGAGGAAGCCATGCTGCTCGCCAACGAGTGCGTTGCAGAGTGGCTGGCAGACCGTGATATCGAGGCCTGCTATCGCGTGCATGAGGATCCGAGCCCCGATAGCCTGCACGGTGCCGCCGTTGCGCTGGCGCAGCTGGGCATCATCGACGATCGCCGTGCTGCCGGTATTGCCCTGGGGAGTCCCGATGAGCTGCAGGCTGCAGTTGATGCTGCCGCTGGTACGGCCAACGCACCGCTCGTCAACACGCTGCTTCTGCGCAGCATGCAGCGCGCGCTGTACAAGCCGCGCAACGAGGGCCACTTTGCGCTCGCCGCGCCGTGCTACTGCCACTTTACGAGTCCCATCCGTCGCTACCCCGATCTGGTGGTGCACCGCGTGCTCAAACTGCAGTTGGCCTATGAGCAGCTCGGCGGCAAGGACGCCTTGGTCCGTACGCCGCGGCTGATCGGCAAGGGGCGCGAGTCGCTGCCGCGCATTCTGCCGCAGATCTGCCGCGCATGCAGCGATGCCGAGCGCGCGGCAGATGCCGCCAGCCATGCGACGCAAAAGATCAAGATTGCCCAGTACTATGAGGACCGTCTGGGCGAGCGCTATGCCGGAACCGTCTCGTGGGTTAGCAGCATGGGCCTGTTCGTACGCCTGGATCTGACGCAGGTCGAGGGCTTGGTTTCGATCAAGAGCCTGGGCAACGAGTGGTTCGAGTTCGACGAGGATGCGCTTACGCTGACGGGCGCCGACACGGGCACTCGTTACGAACTGGGGCAGCGTGTGATCATCGAGGTCTCGCGCGTCAATACCACGCGCGGGCACTTGGACTTTAAGCTTATCCATTAGCCAAATCCCGACTCGCGGCGGGAGGGCGGAGGGCGGTCTTTCGGGGCCGCCCTCCGCATTTGGATCGCGGCTATCTTGCCGTCTGCTCGGCCGCCCGCTTACCTGCTATTTGAGAGGTAAAACCTACCAAAATAAACCTGTCCCTTTTTGGCAGGTTTACAAGAAAGCGGGGATGAGATGGCGACGGTGTACGGTTATGCGCGGGTGAGTTCGCGCGATCAGAATCTGAATCGGCAGCTGGATGCGCTGGGCGCCTATGGCGTGGGCTCGGCGAATATTTATGCCGACCATGCGAGCGGCAAGGACTTCGATCGCCCGCGGTATCGCGAACTGCTGCACATCCTGGGAGACGGGGACGTGCTGGTGGTGCTTTCTATCGACCGACTTGGCCGTAATTACTCCGAGATTCTTGAGGAATGGCGACGCATTACCAAGGAGCTCGGGGTTGCCATTGTGGTGTTGGACATGCCATTGCTTGACACGCGCGCCAGGGCCAGCGGCGCGCCGGATGTGACCAATACCCTGATTGCCGATATTGTGCTACAACTGCTGAGCTACGTGGCGCAGGTGGAGCGCGAGAATATTCATCGGCGCCAGGCGGAGGGGATTGCAGCGGCGCGGGCGCGAGGGGTCCGTTTCGGTCGACCTCGCAAGCCGTGCCCTCCTCAGTTTGAGCTGGTACGCGATAGCTATGAGGCAGGCGATATTACCCGCAGCCAGGCAGCAAAGTGCCTGGGCGTGTGCGTGGGGACGTTCGATCGCTGGATGCGCGAGGCGGGGTAGGGGTTTGCGCCGCTTTGGCGCTTCCTGTTGCGATTCAAATTTTGCTACAACGACACTGCTATTTAGACTACACTCCTTTTGCGCTGCCTGCTCCGTTGGCGACCAGGTGCATAAGATTTTTGTTCCCGGCAGACATTTCGACATGATCGACTTGGGCTTCGATGCTGCGGGCTATGTCACCGCGATGCTGCTGGTATTGCTGGCAGCGGCGTTGGTGCACTATGCGACTCGGCCGATTGGCGCCCATGCGAGGCGCTAGCCGGTAACAAACCCGTTTCTGATAATGCGACCTT
>CABQJK010000013.1 GCA_902464495.1 uncultured Collinsella sp.
GCGCCATTGGCTACCTCGACCGTCGCGGCGCCTTCCTCATTTCCAAGTCGAGCGAGCGCGCCTGCGAGTTCTTTGGCATCTCCAAGTACAGCTTCTATAGCTACCTCAATGAGGCCAAGGCGGCGGCCGACGACAAGTAGGCACTCGCCTAGATTGCCCCTCCCCTTTTGGGCGCGAGTTCTGGAAAGCATGAATCCAAGACCGAGCCGCTTGGAAAGTTCCATATAATCGGTGTCATTAGTATTTCGAAAGGGTGGAACAGAATGGCGTTGAGCAAGGCATCATGCACCGGTCGCGGATTGATTCCGGCAATTGGTGGACATGTGCACCGCATGTTCGATGAGGGTGAAGACGACCTGTTTTCGCTGAGCCTTGACGACGTGATGGATGATCGCCCGTGGACCGCCGACGAACTCATGGGCGGCGGGGCTCGCCCGTCAAGCCCCAATCCCGCACTTGCGCCTAAGCCCGCATCTGCGCCGGCTCCTGCGCAGTCGCCTGTTTCGACGCCCGCGTCTGCGCCCACACCCACTTCGGCGCCCACGCCCACCCCCCGCCCCGCAAGCGACCCGTCCGAGACGGCGGCGTTTCTCGCTGCAGCGACGCAGGGCAAATCGGCCGACAGCACCGTTATGTACAGCGCCCGGCAGTTGCCTGTTCCTGCGGCACGCAAGCCTCCGGTCACAAGGCTCGATGAGCCCGTTGCCCATCAGGTTGCCTACGATTCCTGGGCTGCAGCCGATCTGGATGAGACCTCTACCGGCATGCCGGCGCTCGACGTTCCAGTTAATCCGCTTTTTGCCGCCAACACGAGCGCCGCGGGCTATGAGGGCGGTGCGGCATATTCCGATTATTCCGATGGCTATGCTGACGCCGGTCGCATCGAGACCGAGGATTATGGCACCACATCGAGCGATTATCTCAACGATCCGTACGCCGCCACGCCTGCACCGGAATATGACCCGGAGGCCGCGTCCGCACCGGCGTATACCAAAAGCACGGGCGAAGAGCGCTTCGCCGATTATTACGCCGAGGAAAAGGCGCTGCGTTTCTCGGAATTTCCGCAGGCAGTCAAGGTTGCCTTTATCGCCATTGTCATTGCCCTGCTCGGCGTCATTGCGTTTGAGGGATTCCGGCTGTTCTCCGGCCCCACCCAAGCGGAGTCGGAGACCCAGCAAAAAGAGGACGATAACGAGTATCTGGACATCAACACCCTCAAGGGCGACCCCAACGACGGAGACGATGAGTAGCGAGAGCTGAAGGCTGCCGCAGGATCCCGCATCCAGCACCGGCTTCTAAGTGCTGCCTTGTCATCCAGCTACACTTTTGCTGATAATTTGCCTATCGAATTTGACACTTTTCCGAAGTTATAAGGTGCCTATCTTCGACACTTTTCCGTACTTTTACACGGGAGATTTCGACACCTTTTCGGATTTAAGCCTAGCAACAGTCGGCGAAATCAAGCGCCGCCCGCGCGTCATTTCGCAAGCGGCGCTTGATTTCTGTCCGTACACGTTGATAGACTCCATCGTGCCCGCAAGGAGCGGGCGTGTTTTATCCAGAGTCGGGGTAGAGAGTTGGCTCCACGATCCCGACG
Organism: uncultured Collinsella sp.; assembly: GCA_902464495.1. Lineage (GTDB taxonomy): Bacteria > Actinomycetota > Coriobacteriia > Coriobacteriales > Coriobacteriaceae > Collinsella. The sequence goes on from CABQJK010000013.1 coordinate 1,598, forward strand.
CCAACCGGCCAAGAGGCACGGTGGCCCTGCCAACATCGATGAAAGGGGTCCATATGGACAATTTCTCTGTGCGCAGCGAGCGTAACTTCCACAACCTGATCGTCAAGCCAAAACGCATGCATCTTCTGGACAAGCCGAGCGGCTACACCTCGGCTTTGGTGAAGAGCTGCCTCTCCCACCAGATGCGCTTTACCATACAGAAGCTCGAGGAGGAGCTCTGTGCTGCTGGCAACCCACATGTTCTGCAGATCAAGCTGCTCGGAGACGACTCGCGCGAGCCGTCCAACTGGAAGCTCTTCGCCGACGGCGCATGCATCGCGAACGGATCCGGCGCCTTTGCCCGAGAGTGCTTCTGCGAGGGAGCCGAGGCATTCCTGGACCTGTGCCGCGACGCCGTACGCACGGCCGAGCTGTACTAGTGGAGCCAGAGGGAGTATGAGCTGTTGAGTGCGGCCCGCGGGATTGCGGGGGCGTAGGAACAGAAGCCTCATGATGGTGGCCTCGGCTGGAATGACGTATCGCTCGATAAATGATCTCAACAACGTAGCCGATGCGCCGCATTTCGCCTCAAAGGCATTGAGCGATCGGGCGGCGTCCAGCATTTCTTTGATATCCCCAATTGATTGTTCCGAGAAAGTCTCCTCATGCCCTCATAATCGCCCTTACGAGAAACTTGGACGAGACGGGCGTCCATACGCCGTCTCTAAACTAACGAGCCGTTCGCGGAAAGAACATCAGGCTAGCGTGGGCCAAAGATATACTGGTATCGTTGCAACAATTATGGAAGATCGGCATCGTCAATGACCTCCTTGAAATTCTCCAGGCGCTTCGCGCTTAGTCTGCTCGTCCCGCTGTCCGCCGCCGTAGCGCTAGCTTTGCCCTCAACCGTCCTCGCTGCGTCGGACCCGAACCCGCCCAGCATCTCCAACATGACGTTATCCGCGACGACAGTCACGGCCGGCTCCACGCTGCATGTCGGCTACGATGTGGACGACCCCGATGGGGTGCGGTCAGTCACGCCGATAGTCGAGGTCGTCGTCGATAGCGATGACGGGGACCAGGGCAACAGCTCCCGCCTCGCCTTCCGGTCGACCGGCGACACGACCGCGGGCTTCGATATCCCCACCTCCCCGAGCGACCGGCCCTGCAGGTACCGGATCATCGGCCTCGGCGTGACCGATAGCCTTGGATGGGTTACCGATGTCTACGACGCGGCGTATGCCGAGGAGAAGGGGCTCAACTCTCCGACCTTCGCCACCAGCCCCCTCGTCTATGAGGTGACCGAGGGGCCCGCGGACCAGAACCCGCCGACCGTGTCCTCCGTGTCGCTCTCGAGCAGGGAGGTCGCGACCGGTGCCGACTTCCACATCTCTTGGTCCGTCGCGGACCCGGACGGCGTTCGCTCCGTTTCCCCCATACTGCAGCGGGGCTGGGAGGATAAGGACGACGGCTGCTCCGTTTCGTCGGCCTATTATCACGGAGGCTCGTCTATCGACGGGCTCGACCTCACATTCGACAGCAATAGGATCGGAAGGCACAGGCTGATCGGCCTTTCGGTCACCGATGACCTAGGGTTCGAGACCGATGTGTACGAGAGTTCCTACGCCAGGGCCAACGGCATCTCGGGCGCGACTTTCTCGGTTGCCGACCCGAGCGAGCTGTGCTTCGAGGTGACCGGCAGCGCGATCGACCGGAACCCGCCCACGGTCTCGAACGTTTCCATCCCCGCGAAGAGAGTCCCTGTCGGCGGGCTCCTCCGCATCTATTGCAATGTAGGCGACGCGGACGGCGTGAAGTCTGTCTCCCCGATTCTCGGCGACCCCGGCTATGTCGAGGACCCGAACTCTGTAAAGGCCCGTAAAACGTTGAGCTGCAGCTACGATGCGGCAAGAGGCTATATCGAAATCGAGTTCCCCACGTCGCTCTCGATGGGCTCGTTTGAAATCCATGCCCTCGCGGTCCTCGACAAGACGGGTCATGAGACCTTCGTCTACAGCTCCGCCTACGCCGAGCGTAACGGCAAGACCGGCGTCCGGACCTTTGATGTCGACGACGCGGAGGACGTCACCTTCGACGTGACCGCCCCGCTGTATGCCGCCACCAAGGGCAACGGGCAGGCATATGCAAAGGGCAACGAGGACGGTCTGACCTTCCGCTTCAGCGGTCCTCTCGATGAGTTCACGCGTCTCCTCGTGGACGGAAATGAGGCCTCCGCTGAGAACTACACCGCAACCAAGGGCAGCACGATTATCGAGCTCAAGCCGGCCTACCTGGACACGCTTGCCGCCGGCGGACACACCGTCACGGCCGTCTGGAAGGACGGGACGGCGACCGATGCATCCTTCACCGTGGAGGGGAAGGCCCAAGGGGAGCAGGCGGGCGGCAAGACCGATGTAGATTCACCCGGCGACAACAAAAGTGATCCTGCCACTCCTGAAAAGGACGCCGACGAGGCGTCTACAAAAAGGTCGGGACACACGACAACCGATGAACCAAAGCTCGCCGTAACCGGCGACTCCGCTTGGATGGCCAGCATCGCATTAGCCATGGCGGCCACGGCCTGCTTCGCGGCAGCGAGAAGGCTTGAGCCCAAGCAGCATAGGCACGAACAGTAGCTCAAAGCGAACTCAACTGGGAAGGGCAGATGGATAGCCGTCCTTCTCTTGCAATCAACCCAATCCGCTGAAATGCAATCAGTTAACGAGTTTTGCCAGACGCTCGGTCTCTACCCCGCTCTGGCAAGCCACCTAGCAATGAGATAATGCCCACGGCGATCAACGCAAACAAGGAGCACGCTATGGCAGACAACGAGATCAAACCCTCAACGGACGGCGGCCGAGAGGAACTCGTGGCAAAACAGCTCGCATCGACCAAAATCCACCTCGCGCTCACCCAGGAGCGGGCGGACATCTCCGGCGCCATCAAGCTGCCGCTCGAGCGAATTCCCCAGCTCGGCGTGGCGTTCGCCTCGCTCCCCTCGATGTTTCGCACCGTCACTAACACGGTGAGCGTACCCACGCTGCTCCAGGCGACTGACAAATTTGGCAACCCGCTCGATCCGTCGAAACTCAACTCGTTCAAGGACGGCAGCGGTCTCACAGGGGGCTACCGCGACGCAGTCAAGGGCTTTGGACAGGCGCGCTTCCACGTAGTCGAGGGCGACATCGCCACGAGCGTCACTCAAGTGCCTTACGACCCGACGTCGTTGTTCATGGCAGCCGCAATCGCGCAGATAAACCAAAAGCTCGACTCCATCCAGGAGTCCGTCGACGAGATGTTCGAGTACATGCGTCAGCGCGACAAGGCCAACATGCGTGGCAACCTCAAGACGCTCGCAGACATCCTCAACGGTTACGGCCTCAACTACGGCAACGCCACCTACATGGCAAACGCCCATATGAAGGTGCTCGACATCAAGCAGTCGTCCGCGCAGGACATGGAACTCTTCCGCTCGCAGGCGCAAGCGGATCTGAAAAAGAAAGGGTTCATCGAGGTGCGAGACGGCTTGGGCAGACGCCTCGACAAGGTGCTCGACTACCTCAAAGACTGCCAGCTCGCCACCTACATCCACGCGTTCTCGCTGTTCCTCGAACCCATGCTCGCCCAGAACTTCGAGCCCGCAAAGCTCGCGGACGCCACCGCGAAGATCGAGGCCGATTCGATTGCGTATCGCGAGCTCTACACCGAGTGTTACGACGCCCTCGAGGCGGGAACTGCCGACACCGTCGATGCGGCACTGCTGGGCGGCATCGCGTCCGCGGGCAAATTGCTCGGTCACGCCATCGCAAAGACCCCCGTGGGCGAACATACGCTCATCGACGAGGCACTCGAGGGTGCAGGAGAGGACATCGGCAGGTTCAACGACAGGCAATCCGAGAAACTCCTCGAGAAGCTCCATCGGGCAAAGACGCCTGACGTCGCACCGTTCAAGCAGAGCGTAATGGAAGTAGACACCCTCTACAACCGCCCCACGCAGATCGCCGTGGACGCCGAGAACGTCTACATCCTGCCTGCCAAGCGGCAGGAAGAGTAGTGATACGCGACAGGCCACGCGCCATGCAGACGGCCAACGCCGCCTATCTCCCCTCCGCCTTCAGCTTCAGCAGCAGGTCGCCCAGCTCGGGGCACTTGCTGGAAAGGCGCGTCTGAGCTCGCTCGCCCATCCCCCACCGTTGGCGGACTTCCTGGGCGCGCGGACTCACGTGATAGTCCCCCTCCATCATCTGCTTGAGCAGCTTAGCGGTCACGCGCGCATCGGCCAGGGCGCTGTGGGCGTGACCCGTCGACTCGTCGAACTCGATGCCGAACCACGTTGCCGCGTCACTCAAAGAGACGCACCCGTGGCTGCCCACGTCCATGATCGAGGTATAAAACGCCTGCAGATCGGCCCAATCCGTAGGAAATGCGGAAAGATCGATATGCTTTGCCTGGCACTCGGTCAAAAGCTGTCGACGATCCGCCCCGCTCCAACAGACCACCTGGGCGGAGTAGCGACCGATCCAATCGCTGAGCCTTTTGATCGCCACATAGAGCGGATCGGTCATCGCGGTATCCACAGCCGATATCCCTGTGAGCTCGCGGACGGGAAACGCAACGCCTTCGGTAAATTCCGTCTGCACAAACTGCGAGAACTCGCCCATAACGTTGCCGTGGTAATCGAGCTTGACGGCGCCGACCTCGATGATCTCATTGCGCAGTCCACGGCGCTGGCGCTGCTTTGGCACCGGCGCAAACTCAAAGTCCAGCACGATCTGGCGCGCAAAGTTCGTCGTATCGATAGCCGAGATACACGGCGTCTTTTCAGCTGACACGGTGAGGGCCTTTCTCCGTCAACTGCTGCCTGTTTCACAGGCAGCTACATTGCCGTAAGGATAAGTGTCCGTGCGGACATGAAATCGCACAGTGCAGCTTTCCGGCATCCTTGCGTAAAACTGCACTTTGAGATGGTCACGTCGCTGTTATTATCGAACATATATTCGTATTTATGGCTGCAGTTTGATAGACTGGTTATTGTTGACGGCAGTTCCATGTGCCGGGCAGCGCCCTCCATGCGACGGGAGGTGATGCCCATGACCGATCTGACTGATTTTGTGAAGCTCCTGACCGCTTTGGTCTCGCTCCTCACGGCGCTTATCGGACTTACCGAGGCACTCAAGCAGCGTACGAAGCATAAAAAGAGGGGTCGACGCCGCTAAGGCGATGACCCCTTAATCCAAGCAACGGCGCTGCCCAGCTCTTCACTACTTGGGCTGCCGTCGACCTTATTTTACCCACGGGCGCCGGGTTTACCAAATGGATTTTCGGTAAAGGAAGCACGGCACGCCCGCAAAAACACTACGCCCCAAGTGCCGCCATAGGGATCACCGCCACGCCGTCGTCGCGTGTGTAGGCAATGCTCCCCTTTCCAACCACGACCGCCAAAAACGCCGGCGCGGCATTCTGGACGGCAGGATTGGAGAGCATTTTCCTCTCCAGCGCCTTGAGATTTCTCACTCCATCGTCTGCTTTCGCATCACTCAGCTTGACCTCAATGGCTCCCCAGCGCCCGTCGTGCTCAACGATCAGATCGACCTCAAGGCCCTTCTCATCTCGGAAATAATGGACACTGTTGTCGACACCGCCGTAGGTGGAAAGGAACACGCGCACGTCGCGCAGAACGAGGTTCTCAAAGAGCATCCCCAGCGTTTGCATATCGCCAAGCAGCCGCTCAGGGGTAACCCCCAGCAACGCCGCCGCAAGTGACGGGTCGCAGAAGTAGCGCTTGGGGAGCACGCGAACGCGGGCCTTCGAGCGTACGTACTGGCTTGCTGCCTCTTGCGCAAGCTCGTCCGAAAGCCCAAGGTTTGCAGGTCAACCGCCCTGTAGCACCAGCGGGCGACGCTATCCTGCGAAATTACGCCATTCTCAATGCAGTTTTTACGCCGTTTTCATTGTAGGTTTTACGCCATTCTCGATGTAGGTTTTACGCTTGGCATCCTTGGCGCGACGCTCGCTCAACCACCTGATCACTAAATCACCCTTATTCCGGGACGCGCTTTCCGCCCCATGCCTCAAACGGAAAATGGGCCCCACTCTGAAACTCAATTCCGGGACACAGTTTCCAGCAGAGGTGCCGCTGGGAAAGCTCATCCCGGTTTGGAGGCTAAATCTGGGATGCAGTTTCCGCTTGAGGGCCGATCCGGAAACGGCATCCCACTCTGGGGCCGAGAAATGGGATGCAGTTTCCCCAAGCGGTCCTTTCGGGAAACGACGTCCCACTTTGGAGCCGAATTCTGGGATGCACTTTCCCAGACGAGCTTAAAGGGGAAAGCGCGTCCCGGTTTGAGACTCGATTCTGGGACGTGGTTTCCCCGAGCGGCCTCAGCGGGAAAGTACGTCCCATTCTGAGGGTTGATTCTGGGACGCGTTTTCCCGAGCGGGCTCTTTGGGAAAATGCATCCCACTCTGGCCGCCGGCCCAACGCTCATATCACACGTCCTTGAGCATGTGCTCAGCAGTTTCAATACAGCAGGAAAACTGCCGTTTTTCGGAAAAGTACACGTCCCTAAACTTACCTGATTTTCATAACTTTCGACCGTTCAGGGGTGCCGATTACCGCTCGCCGATTCAGTTTCAAAATACGACGTCAAAACAGGCCATCTACCTGCATGGTTAGATTTTGGTCAGTTTTTGGTCAGCTGAGCGGCAAGTTCCGGCTGATACGTTTTTGCCACCCCAAAAAGGAGGCGGTGGCCCATGACGCATTGCAACGACCAAATCATCGACCAACTACTAACCCAAGCCGAGCGGGAGGGGCGATGCCTTATTCCCCCGAGCACGGCAATCCGAAAAGCGCTGCTGCGGCGCACCGGCGACACGGTCGTCTCGCCCACGCCGGGGCTGTTTGCACGCAAGGCGCGTTGGGATGAGCTCAACCGGGCACAACGTCATGTCGAGATTATCCGTGCGCTTGCGGTCGCCCATCCCGATTGGACGTTCTGCTCGTTTTCGGCAGCACGTCTGCTGGGACTCGAGGTCTCATGGCGGCATCTGAACGTCGTGCATGTCTGCAGTGCAACCAAGCCATCGGCTCGCCCGGGCGCACGGATCCAACGACATCGGACCGAGCCGGCCGGCGCGATAGATCAAGGCGGCATATCGATAACGCCGCCCATCCAAACGGTAACGGATTGTCTGCTTCAGACCGGTTTTGCCGACGGCATGCCCATTGCCGATTCGGCGATCTCAAAGCTCGGTCTAACGCGAGAGCAGCTGATGGAAACAGTCGAAAAACGGGCGGGAGCTCGCAACGGTCGCGCGGTGCGTACTGCGCTCACCACGCTGCAATATGCCGACGCGCGCGCCGAAAGCGGCGGGGAATCAGTCGCTCGAGCCGTCATGATCGAGACGGGCTTTGCGCCCGACCGGCTCCAGTATGAGCTGACGGATCCCTTCGATTCGACCGAAAGCATGCGAACGGATTTTGCCTGGGAGCGCCAAGCCAGGGAGCTCACGCTGGGTGAGCTCGACGGGCTCATCAAATATACCGACCAGACCATGCTTGCGGGACGCACTGCAGCCGAGACACTCGTTGCCGAACGCCAGCGCGAAGCACACCTGTCACTTTACGGTCATCCGCTCATCCGCTTCACCATGAACGAAGTCCGCTCGGCAGGAGTCCTCGCGAAAAAGCTGCAAACGGCAGGGGTCAGGCAAACCGCGCTACCGACATGGCTCAACGACGTGGACTTGTAGGGGCCGTTGAGCCACGCATTGACGCATCGCATCTCCCCCATCTGGGACACGCTTTCCCATTGACCGCTACAACGGAAACCGTGTCCCAGTCCGAGCACTCAAAACGGGACGCACTTTCCAGATGAAGCCCTCAGCGGAAACCGCGTCACGGAACAGACGCTCGAACTGGGATGCAGTTTCCCAAAGTGTACCCAGAGGGAAAGCGCATCCCACTCCAAGCTCAAATTCTGGGACGCAATTTCCCGATGGGGGCCATTTGGGAAAGTGCATCCCACTCTGGAGCTTGATTCCGGGACGCATTTTCCGCTTGGGGCCCTACGGGAAAGCCTGTCCCACTTTGGAGCCTGATTCTGGGACACAGTTTCCCAAACAAGCTCAACGGGAAAGTGTGTCCCACTCTGGAGTCGAATTCCGGGACGCAGTTTCCGCTCCAAGCAAAAGGCCCCGGCTCACGATGGAGCTGGGGCCAAAGGCGCAGCTTATACAGTTGATGGCAAGCGCAGACGGCAGTCAGCAATGGCCGTCCGCGCTCTACCCTACCCGCGGTGACGGGCGCGGCTGTACGGCGTATCCACCATGGGCAGATCCGGGCGCAGCTTGCCGTCAAACGCGCGGTAGGCATTCTGTACGGCGGGCGCCGTGGGGATCGTGGCGATCTCGCCGATGCCCTTGCCGCCGTATGCCACGGGCAGCAGCTCGTCCTTCTCCACGTAGATGGCGTGGATATCCGGAATCTCGGGCGCACGGAACAGCCCGAGCGTGCCGTACCTGGCCTGGGGCACGCAGTCCTTGAGCGGCCAGTCCTCGGTAAGCGCGTAGCCCATGCCCATGAGCACGCCGCCTTCGATCTGGCCCTGGATGGAGATGGGATTGACCACCTTGCCGGAATCGTGCGCGGCATAGACCTCGCTCACGCGACCGTTGTCGTCCAGGATGACCACATGCGTGGCAAAGCCGTAGCAGATGTGGCTCTTGGGGTTGGGCACGTCGGCGCCCAGCTTGTCGGTCGGCTCCAAGTACACGTAGCTAAACTCGCAACCCTCGAGCGCCTTGATGGCAGCCGCGGGGTCCTGAGGATGCATGCCCTGACCGGCGACGAGCTCCTGCGAGCGCAGCTGATAGGCGCGGCCGTCGTCGTACTCGATCTTGACGCCGTCGCCATGCGCGCTCACGGGAGCGGCGGGCGCAGGCTTGCCGGCCTCGACGTCAAGCATGGCATCGCGCAGCAGGAAGGCGGCGCCGCGCACGGCCTCGCCGGTCACGACCGTCTGACGCGAGCCAGACGTGGTGCCGGAGTCGGGAGCGTTCTCGGTAGAGCACTCGCCATTGGCAATGCAGCTCAGCGGCAGACCGCAGGCCTCGGCAACGTCCTGTAAAAAGACGGTGTTGCAGCCCTGGCCGATGTCGGACGTGGCGGCGTAGACCACGGCGCGGCCATCCTCGACGCGAATCTTGCAGCGGCCGGCATCGGGCAGACCCACGCCCACGCCAGCATTCTTCATGGCGCAGGCGATACCGGCGTGTCCGGGATGCGCATAGTAGGCATCCTTGACCTCGAGCAGCGTCTCCTTAAGCGCCGTGGAGCAGTCGGCAATCTGGCCGTTGGGCAAAACCTCGCCCGGCTCGATGGCGTTACGGTAGCGGATCTCCCACGGATCCAGGCCGACCTTCTCTGCCAACAAGTCGATCAGGCTCTCGAGCGCAAACTCGGACTGGCACACGCCAAAGCCTCTGTACGCGCCGGCGGGCGGGTTGTTGGTGTAGTAGCCAAAGCCGCGAATGTCGGTGTTCTGGTACTTGTAGGGACCGACGGCGTGCGTGCAGGCGCGCTCGAGCACCGGGCCGCACAGCGACGCGTAGGCGCCGGTATCAAAGTTGATCTCGCAGTCCAGGCCGGTAAAGTTGCCCTCGGCATCGCAACCCAGCGTAAAGGTGCCGTCCATGGCATGACGCTTGGGATGGAACGCGAGCGACTCGGCACGCGTGAGCTTGCACTTCACAGGACGCTGGAACTTATATGCGGCGAGCGCGGCCAGGTGCTGGATGGACACGTCCTCCTTGCCGCCAAAGCCGCCGCCCACGAGCATGGTCTCGACGACCACGCGCTCGGGCTCGTTGTCCCAGCCAAACATGTGGGCACACTCTTTGCGCGTGTCGTAGGCGCCCTGGTCGGTCGACTGCACCTTGACACCGTTCTTGTACGGGAAGGCGACGGCGCACTCGGGCTCCAAGAAGGCATGCTCGGTAAAGGGCGTGGTAAAGCGCTGCGTCACGGTGAACGCGCTCTCTGCCAGCGCCTTGGCGGCGTCGCCGCGCGTCACGTGACGGCTCTGGCACACGTTGTCCTTGAGCTCCACCGTGTTGCCAAAGGCAAAGAAGCTGTCGTGCAGGCGCGGGGCGTCGGCGGCCCTGGCCTCGACAATGTTACGCACGGGCTCCAGCGGCTCGTAATCGATCTTTACGAGCTTCTTGGCCTTCTCGAGCGTCGCCTCGTCCTCGGCGACCACCAGCACGATGGCGTCACCCACGCAGCGGGTGATATCGCCCTGGGCGATCATGACGTCCCAGTCTTGGATAAGGTGGCCGACCTGGTTGACCGGCACGTCCTCGGCGCGCAGGATGCCCACCACACCGGGCAGGACCTCGGCCTTGGAAGTGTCGATGGAGAGCACGCGGGCGCGCGGATACTTGGAGCGCACGGCGCTGGCGTAGGTCAGACCCGGCTGATCGAGCTCGTCGATGTCGTCGGGATACTTGCCCTCGCCGAGCACCTTCTTGCGCACGTCAATACGGAAGGCGCGCTTGCCCACGCCGTAGTCGTCGCCGCGCTCCAGGTCCTCGTCGATCTGCTTTTCGCCGCGGAGCACCGCAGCTGCCAGCGAAATGCCCTCGATGATCTTCTTGTAGCCGGTGCAGCGGCAGACGTTACCGCGGATGGCGTACTTGATCTGCTCCTCGGTGGGCTCGGGGTCCTCGGCGATGAGCGCCGCACCCGCCATGACCATGCCGGGGATGCAAAAACCGCACTGCACGGCGCCCACGGCGCCAAAGGCGTACACAAAGGCCTCGCGCACGTCCTCGGGCAGGCCCTCGACGGTCACGATGTTACGGCCGGCGGCAAGGGCGGTGGTCAGCACGCACGCCTTGACGGCCGCACCGTCCACGTGGATGGTGCAGGTACCGCACGCGCCCTCGGAGCAGCCGTCCTTGGCGGAATGGATGTGCAGGTCGTCGCGCAGGTAGCGCAGCAGCGGCTTGTTTTGGGTCGTCGTGCGCTCGACGCCGTTAACGGTAAAAGTGAATTCCTGTGCCATGGTGATTCCCTTCTACACGCCAGCGGCTATGCCGGTGCGGTCGTGAATGGCGCCATGTGGGCAGACGACGGCGCACATGCCGCACGACAGGCAGTCCGCGCCGTCGATATGGGCGCAGTTGTCCTCGATGCGGATAGCGCCGGCAGGGCACTTTTTGGCGCACATGCCGCAACCGATGCAGCTCGTGTCGCAGATCTTGCGAGCGATGGCGCCCTTATCGGTGTTGTTGCAGCGCACCAGGATGTTCTGGTAGCCGGGAACGAAGGCAATCACGCGCTGCGGGCACGCCATGCCGCACAGGCCACAGCCCGTGCACTTGGAGCGATCCACGCGGGCGATACCATCGACCAGTGCGACGGCACCGTGGGGGCAGGCCGTGACACAGGCGCCACAGCCAATGCAGCCTTCGCTGCAGCGGGCGTCGCCGCCTGCGGAGGCGCAACCGCTTCCGCAGGCAACGTAGGCCACGTTATGTTGAATGGATTTGGCCATAAGAGACTCGCCTATTTCTTAAGAAGGTACGAATAGTTGTCGCGCACAGCCCTGATGGTCAGGCGGACGGCCTCGGGCAGACCGGTGTTGACGGCATCGATCGAGACGGTGCGGACCGTGCCGGCGACGCGGACCTTAAAGTGATCCTCGTCCACGGCTAGGAAGCCCTCATTCTCGGAGTTCTCCATGTCCTCCTCGCTCCAGAACAGGGTGAGCTTGTCCTTGTAGGGACGGCCCTCCTGGTAGGGGCAGAACACGGCGCAGTTGCCGCACTCGTTGCACATGCCATCGACATGGACGACCTGATGCTTGGCCAGGCCCGGCACCTTAATGGCAACGTTGGCGCGGTTGGGGCACACGTCGCAGCAGACCTCACACACCGAGCCGCAGCCCAGGCAGCGAGTCTTGGTGCAGTTGCGCTTGTCACGGCACAGCGACCCCTTGCGCTCGTAGCAGGTGTCCTCGCGGCCGGCCTGCTCGTTGCAGTCGGCGTACTTGTTAAAGTCCACGCCAGCAATGGCACGGGCGACATCGGCGGCGTCGGCGATAGCCTCGACAACGGTGGCAGGACCGCGGCGGCAGTCGCCCGCAGCCCAGACGCCCTCGACGCCGGTGGAGGTGGCGGCAAGGCGGCCGCGACGGTCGTGCTCGACGCCCGCGGCGTCGTACAGGCTGGCATCGATGCCCTCGCCCACGGCGCAGATCACCGTGGTGGCGGAAAGCTCGACGGTCTCGCCCGTGGCGACGGGGCTGCGACGGCCGCTTGCATCCGGCTCGCCAAGCTCCATAACGTCGCAGGTCAGCACGGCGCCGTTGAGCGCCTTGGGCGCCAGCAGCTCGCAGAACTCAACGCCATCGGCAAGAGCAAGATCGAGCTCTTCCTCGTCGGCAGGCATCTGCTTCTTGGTGCGGCGATACACCAGGCGCACGTTCTTCACGCCGGCCAGGCGCTTGGCCACGCGGGCCGCGTCCATGGCGGTGTTGCCGGCACCAATGACCACGACGTCCTCGCCCAGCTCGAGTTTCTCGCCCTTTTTGGCGGCCTCGAGGAACTCCAGCACATCGAGCTCGGCACCCTCGCCTAGGCCCGCAGAGCCGGGCATCCAGGCACCGGTGGCCACGACCACGTCGGTAAAGCCCTGGGCCTTGAGCTCGCCAATGGACTCCACGCGGGCGTTGAGCTGCACCTTGGCACCAAAGGCCAGGCAGAGCTCGGCATCGTGGGAGATATCGTCGCTCGCGATACGGAACTCGGGGATCACGTGACGGACCACGCCGCCGAGCGAATCGCGGGCCTCGAAGATAGTGACGGGCACGCCGGCACGCGTCAGGAAGAACGCCGTCGCCAGGCCGGCCGGGCCGCCGCCGATAACGGCAACGTTGCGCTCACCGTCGTTGGCGATGGCCTGGGCGCGCAGCTTGGGCAGCACGGCGGTCATGGCCTCGCGGGCGGCCTTGAGCTTGCTGGCGCGGATCTGGGCGCCCTCGGGCTCGTAGAATGCACGCTCGCAGGCACGGCCGCAGGGATGCGGGCAGATGGTGCCGGTGATGAACGGCAGGGCGTTGCGCTCGATGATGATGTTGAGCGCGTCCTCGTAGCGGCCCTCGTCAACAGCCGCCAGGTAGGCGGGAATGTCCTGCTGGATGGGGCAGCTCGTGCGGCACGGCGTGGTAAAGCAATCGTTAAGCGGGCTCTTGCCGGCGACCTTGCGGTCGGGCAGCGGGCGCAGCGGCTTCTTGTAGAGCGGGTTGGTGAGCGAATCGGTCTGGATCGCGGTCACGGCGTCGAGAGAGACGCCCGCGAACGGCTTGCCGTCCAGGTCGGTGAACTCGCAGGCCATCTGGCTAAAGCGCTCGTAGCCGCCGGGCTTGAGCACGTCGGTCGCCAGGGTAACAGGCCAAATGCCTGCGTCATACAGGGAGCGGATGTTGTAGACCGTGGCACCGCCGGAGTAGCTGATGCGCAGCTTGCCGTCGAACTGCTCGGTAATGCGGCGGGCGGCCTCGATGGTCAGCGAGAACAGCGAACGGCCGGACATGTACATCTCGGTGGAAGGCAGCTCGTTCCTGGTCACGTCGACGGGGAACGTGTTGGTCAGCTTGACGCCAAACTCCAGGCCGCGCTCGGCGCACAGGGCGATCAGGCGCTCAAACATGGGAACGGCGTCGACCCACTGCAGGTCCTCGCGGAAGTGCGTGTCATCAAAGACGATGTAGTCAAAGCCCAGCTCGTTGAGGCGCTGGCGTGCAAACTCATAGCCCAGCAGCGTGGGGTTGCACTTGATGTAGGTGTTGAGGCCCTTCTCGGTGATCAGGTAGGTCGCGATGCGCTCGATCTCCGCCGGCGGGCAGCCATGCAGGGTGGACTCGGTGATGGAGTTGGACACGCGCGCCGGAATGGACTCGACAAACGCGGCGTCGACATGCTCGAACTTGTCCAGGTTGGCAAGGGCCCACTCGCGGCACTCGTTCCAGACCTCGGAGCCGCTGGCGTCCTTCATGCCCTCGATGTACGCATCGACCTTGGGGCTCTTGATGCCCTCGAGGTCATAGCCCACGGACATGTTAAAGACAAAGCCGTCCGGGCTGCCCAGGCCATACTCGCGGGCAATGAGGTGGCAGGCGAACCATGCCTTCACGTACTCGGCATATGCCTGCGGAACCTCGAGCTCGGTCGACCACTCGCAGTTGTAGCACTCGTCCTGCGCCACGATGCAGGGCTTGTTGACGCACTTGGAGAGCTCCTCGCCGTCCATGACCTGAACGGTCTTGAGCTCGAAGAAGCGCGCGCCCGCCACGTAGGAGGCAATGATGTTCTGGGCAAGCTGCGTGTTGGGGCCGGCGGCCGGGCCAAACGGGGTCTCGATGCGCTCGTCAAAAATGGGAAGCGCGCCCTCCTGGTTGGTCATGACCACCTTGCGCACGCCAAAGACGGCGCCCTGGGTCTTGTGCTCCTCGATGATCCAGTTCATCAGCTGCGAAAACGGGATCGGCCTCATGATGTCGCTCATAATGAGCTCCTCTCTGTAACGCCCGACGAGACCGCGCGGCGGGCGAAATACGGTGTAGCGCTAGCACAGCGCCGGCGACCCCGCGGAGGCCGCCTATACGCGCGCCGGATGCGGCGAAACATCCGACGCGCGTGAATCTACTTGTAATTAGTAGGCGCGATCGTTGAGCGTGCTCCAGAGCTTCTTGGACTCAGCCATGGTCCACGCGTTGATCTTGTCCTCATCAATGCCAACGAACTCGCGATCCTTGTACAGGACGCGGCCGTTGATGATGGTGGTGCGGCAGTTTTTGCCCATCATGCCAAAGAGCATGTGGCCGTCGATGTTCTCCTCGCTCAGCGGCGTAAAGGGCTTGTAGTCCATGACGATGACGTCGGCAGCGGCGCCGGCCTCGAGCACACCGAGCTTGCGATCGAAGTACTTGCTCGCCATCTTGGCGTTGTTCTCGAACAGCATGGTCATGGCCTCGCACCAGCCCACGTTGGGCATGGCGGCGTTGTGGCGCTGAATGATCAGGAAGACCTTGAGGCTCTCGAGCATATCGTGGGTGTAGGCGTCGGTGCCCATGCACACGGGGATGCCGCGGCGGAAGAACTCGAGCACGGGGGCGCAGCCCACGGCGTTGCCCATATTGGATTCGGGGTTGTTGACCAGCCAGGTACCGGACTCCTTGACGATATCCATCTCGGCAGGCGTCACGTGGATGCAGTGGCCGAGCATGGTGTCGGGACCCAGCAGGTTGTGCTGCAGCAGGCGCTCGACGGGGCTGATGCCACCGCGGTTGAGACGGGAGTCCCACACGTCATTCATGCCCTCGCACACATGGATGTGGAAGCCGGTCAGGCCGTTGTTGGCCTCGGCCATCTTATCCATGGTCTCGTCCGAAAGCGTGAAGGTGGCGTGACCGCCAAACATGGCGGCAATCATGTGGTTGTCGTTATCGCGACGCTCCTTGGCGGCCCACTGGGCAAACTCGGCGTTCTCGGCAATGGCCTGGTCGCATTTTTCCTGGCCGCGGCGATCGGAGACCTCGTAGCACAGGCACGAACGCATGCCCAGCTCCTGCGCGGCGTCCTTAATGGTAAAGAGGCTTCCCGGGATCTCGCAGAAGCTCGCGTGGTGATCGAAGATCGTGGTGACGCCATCGCGGATGGAATCCAGAATCGTGGCATAGGCGCTTGCCTTGGTGCCGTCGAGCGTCAGGTTGTCGTCGATCTTCCACCACTGCTGCTCAAGATTCTCCAGGAAGTTGGTGGGGTTGCAGCCCTTAATGGCAAGGCCGCGGGCCAGACCCGAGTAGATGTGGGTGTGGCAGTTGATGAGTCCGGGCATGATGAGGTTGCCCTGGGCGTCGACGTACTCGGCATCCGGGTACTTGACCTTGAGCTCGCACTCGGGGCCCACTTCGACGATCGTATCTCCGTCAATGGCGACCGCACCGTTTGGAATAAACGGGGTCTGAGCGTTGCGGGTAAAGACGGAACCGTTAGCGACCAGAAGCATGGATGCTCCCTTCAACATCAGAGGCGGGGTTTGACACCTCTGACATGGCGGAGTGCGAAGCGCCGGCCTACACCGGAAACGGGCCCTCTCCCGTCAACGCTTCACCAAAGGGACAAACCCTTTGAAGTGCGGCTTGACGCCGCATGACGTCGGCGGACGAGGCGATGCGTCCGCCGACGAATAGCACCGAATTGGTTACTTCTTGCTCTCGGGCAAGACCAGATCCACGGCAGCGTCCTTGGCAGCATCGATGTGCTGAGCCACGACCGGCGTCTGCGGAAGAATCAGGTTAAGGACGATGGCCATGATGGCGGTGGGGGTTACGGCATTGGAGCCGATGACGGTGGACACCCAGGCGGGCATACCCTCGCCGGCAAGGCAACCGCTGGCCATCCAGATACCCAGGCCAAAGACGACGGAGGTACCGACGATGGTGGTAGTGCGCTGCGTGAGGCCCTCGCGGGTGAACATGCGCACGCCGTTCATGGTAATGGTGCCAAAGACGCCGACGGTCGCGCCGCCGATGACGGGCTGCGGGATAGCGGAAAGGACGGCAGAGAGCTGCGGGAACAGACCGGCGATGGCAAAGACGGCCGCGATGATCACAAAGACCCACTTGTTGACGACCTTGTTGGAGCAGATGATGCCCACGTTCTGGCCAAGGGCGCTGGTGGGAAGACCGCCCAGCAGGCCGCCGACCATAGAGGTGAGGCCCTGGGACACGATAGCGCCGGAGAGCTCGCGCTCGGTGGGCATACGGTCGATGGAGCCCAGGCAGGCGGCGGAGACGTCGCCGATAACCTGGATGGCAACCATGGGGAACACGACGGCGAGGGTAATGCAGACCTCGGGATCAAACTCGAGCGCATAGGGCATGAGCTTGGGAAGGGCGAAGACCTGAGCGGTGGCGACGCTTGAGAAGTCGATCATGCCAAAGGGGATGGAGACGATCATGCCAACGATCATGCCAAAGAACACGGATCCCAGCTTGAGCGTGCCCTTGCCAAAGTTGGCGAGCGCAAAGACCACGGCGAAGGTGATAAGAGCGACGCACCAGGCCTGCGGGGTGCCCCACAGTGGCGTACCCATACCGCCGGCCATATACTTGACGGCCGTGGGATACAGCGAAACGCCGATGGAGAAGATGACCGTACCGGTCACGACGGGTGGGAACAGCCACTTAATCTTGCTGTAGGCCAAACCAAAGAGGACCGCGACGGCACCGCCGACAATCTCGCCGCCCAACAGCGCGCCAAAGCTAAAGCCCGAGGCGCCCATGGCCTGCAGGGCCGGGAGGAACGCGAACGAAACGCCCATGACGATGGGCAGGCCGCCGCCGATGCGACGGAAGGGAGCGAAGGCCTGAAGGGCCGTGTCGATTGCCGAAAGAATGAGCGCGACCTGGATGATGTCGGTACTCTGCTGGCTATTAAAGCCGTAGACGCCGGCCATGATGACAGCCGGGGTGATGATGCCGGCAAACGATGCCAGTACGTGCTGAAGGGCACACGGGATCATTTCCTTAACGGGAGGCATGCCTTCACGAGTGAACAGGGCTTCAGTGCCGTTCTTAACCGTCTCCTGGGTCATTTGACCACCAATCCTCGAAATAGTTGTTTTCGCATCTAACGCTCTATTGTGACGCAGTGCGGGGTTGAGGTTGTGCCTTCGTTGCATATCGTATTAAAGATGATTCTCATTCTCAATAATAATTTTTTGTTATCAGACTATTCTTCAGCTGAGATAATGCATTTCCGCAGGTCAGGAAAGTGTCTGGTCAAAATAGCATCTAACTTTTCTTTTGGTCAACCGTTTACCGCCAAATATCTACCGCTCATCTGCATTACGCAATGTACCTGCGGATATACGAGATGATGAGCAGCGTGTTACCATGAGAAAAAATTGTTATGAACATTTCCGATTTCACCCAAAGGAGTTGCCCGTGAACGAGACCGTACGCCGCTTTTTGCCGATGGTCGATTTCCTGGAGCAGATACTCGGCAAAAACAGCGAAATCGTGCTGCACGATTTCTCGGATCCCGACCACGCCATCGTCGATATTCGCAACGGCATCGTGAGCGGCCGCAAGGTCGGCGGTCCTGCCACCGATCTGGCGCTCAAGATCATGCACGACCCCAAGTATCGCGACCTGCCGTTTATTACGGGCTACGAGGGGCGCGGCGCCGGCGGCAAGACGCTGGAGTCCGCGACGTACTTTATCCGCGAGAATGACGAGATCGTCGGTATGCTCTGCGTCAACACCGACCTCTCGACCGTGCGCTCCATCAACGCCATGGCGCAGCAGCTCATGGCCTGCTTCGACGCTGTGCCAAGGCAGACGGAGCCCGCCCCTATCGAGGTCGAAAGCCTTTCGGAGTCCACACAGGAGCTCATCGACCGCAGCATTGCCGAGTTGCTGAGCGCGCGCGGGCTGGATGTAGCGTCGCTTGGTCAGAGCGACCGCGTGGACGTCATTCGCCACCTCAACGGCAACGGGGTGTTCATGCTCAAGGGCGCCGTGGCCTGCGCTGCCACCGCGTTGGGCATCTCGGAGCCCAGCGTGTACCGCTACCTGCAAAAAGTCCGCAAGGAGGGCTAAACGTGATCCCTTGGGGACGAAGGGAAACGGATCATTTTTGTCGCATCGCTTGACAAAAGACCCTGCAGCTCGCACGCGCTGCAGGGTCTTTTTGCATGTCATGTTTAGTTGTTACCAACACCTTAGAGAGCGGCGACGACCTCGATCTCGACCAGACCGCCAGCCGGAAGAGCGGCAACCTGGAAAGCGCTGCGCGCGGGGAACGGGGCCTCGAACTTGGAGGCGTAGATCTCGTTTACGGCAGCGAAGTCGGCAATATCAGCCAGGTAGACTGTGGTCTTGACGACATCGGCAAAGGTGGCGCCGGCAGCGGTCAGCAGGGCCTCGACGTTAGCAAGGGACTGCTTGGCCTGGGCCTCGACGCCCTCGGGCATCTTGCCAGTTGCGGGATCGATGCCCAGCTGGCCGGACAGGAACACCATGTTGCCGGTCTGGATACCAGGGGAATACGGGCCGATGGCTGCGGGTGCGTTATCGGAAGACACGACGGTCTTGCTCATGTTTTTCTCCTTACGATCAGTTGAGAGAGCGTGAGCGCGGCGTTCACACCGGGAGGCACAGTTCGGCCTGAACACCGCGCTTGATTGGGATAGTACTCAAGGTTTCCGCGCGATGCAAGATTATTATCACGTTGCGAGAATATTTTATCGCCCAACGGTTTCCCCGGACCGCTGAACGGTTCTCATGTGAAGCAGCCAGTCCAAGCTGCTGAAGACTTTATCCCGCTTAGAGCACGGGCATCGCCTGCCGCGACGGCACCACTATACTTTTGAGTATCTGAGCATTTTGAAAGGCAGGATATGACCGCAACCGCCAGTCGAACCACCAACCGCAGACCCGAACTCTTGGCCCCCGCCGGAGGCCCGGAGCCCTTTGCCGCCGCACTCGCTGCCGGGGCAGACGCCATCTACTGCGGCATGGGCAGCTTCAACGCCCGCCGCAAGGCCACCAACTTTACCGACGAGGCCTTTGAGCAAGCCTGCCGCGCCGCGCATCTAGCCGGGTCGCGCGTCTACGTCACGGTCAACATCGTCATCAAGCAGTCCGAGATGAGCGATGCGCTGCAACTCATCCATCGCTGCTCCACGCTGGGCGCCGATGCCTTCATCATCCAGGACTGGGGTCTGTTCTTTGAGGTCAAGCGCACGATGCCCGGCATCGAGACGCACATCTCAACCCAGGCGAACATCCATGACGACCGCGGAACCATCTGGTGCCGCGAGCAGGGCGCCGACCGCGTGACCCTCTCGCGCGAGCTTTCCATCGACGAGATTGCCGCCATTCACGATGCCGCGCCCGATGTGGACCTTGAGGTCTTTAGCCATGGCGCCATCTGCTTTTGCTACTCTGGCCTGTGTCTGCTTTCGAGCTTTGCCATGGCGGGACGATCGGCCAACCGTGGCATGTGCGCCCAGCCCTGCCGCTTGCCCTACGAGCTGATCGACGAGAACGGTCGCTCGCTCTCCCCTGCCGGTCGCGAGCGCGCGCTGTGCCCGCGTGACACCAACACCTCACAACTTGTTCGCCGCCTGTATGACGCCGGCGCCGCGTCGCTCAAGCTCGAGGGCCGTATGAAGGCGCCCGATTACGTGTATTCCATCGTCGACGTGTATCGTCATCAGATTGACGATATGCTGGCCGATGTTTCGACCTCTAAGGACGAGGAAGCCGCCCGTCAGCGCCAGCTCAAGCGCTGCTTTAACCGTGACTTTACGCACGCCTACCAAGACGGCACCTCGGGTGACGAGATGATGAGCTATGAGCGTTCCAACAACCGCGGCCAGATCGTGGGCACGGTGCTGGGCAGCCGCCCGGCCAACCGCGATGTGCGCGGCCTCAAGCCCGACGACCGCCGTCGCCGCGCCGCCATCGCCCGTATTGAGCTGTTTGAGCCCGTGGGCAAGGGCGACCTGCTGGAGCTTCGCCACGATAACGAGTTTGACCAGTTCCTGACCACCATTGCCGCCGATGATGCCGCAGCCGGTGAAGTCATCGAATGTCGCGTACCCCGCAGTATGCCCGAGGGCTGCCGCGTCCGCGTGATTCGCAGTCAGCGTGCCATCGACGCCGCCGGCGCCGCGCTCAAGCGCGATGTGCTGCGCCGCCGAGCTGTTGATGTGTCCGTCGTGGCGCGTCTGGGCGAGCCGTTTACCGTTACGCTCACCTGCTGCGACGACCCTTCGCTTACGGCCACGGCCACGGGCTTTACCGTCGAAGCCGCCAAGACCCGTGCGGTCGAGGCGTCCGATCTGGTTGAGCATGTGGGCCGCATGGGCTCCTCGCCCTTTGAGGCAGCGAGCTTTGAGGTGGCGCTCGATGAGGGCTGCGGCATGGGCTTCTCCGCCGTGCACAAGGTGCGCGCCGCCGCCTGTAAAGCATTGGAGGAGGCCATTCTGGCGCCGTACGCGGAGCGCGCGAAAACGCTCGAGCTGCCGGCGATTGTCACCAGTGATTCCCGCCCCGCGCCCGAGCACTACCGCGACGAGCCGCAGACCTGCGCCACCGTCACCTCGCTCGAGGCCGCCGAGGCAGCGCGGGCGGAGGGTGCAACGCGCATCTACATGACCACCGACGCGCTCGATGCGGCCAAGCTCTCCCCCGCCGATACGTTTGAGCAGGACATCGTACCCGTGCTCGATGAGGTCTGCCGCGCCGTTGACCACGTCCGCGTTGACCCATGGGTTGTTGCCGGCGCCACGGTCGCTATTGGCAACATCTCTGAGCTTGCCCTGGCCGCCCAGGTTGGCGCCACGGCCGAGATTCGCTCTTGCCTGCCGGTGCACAACACGCCCTGCATGGAGGCGCTTGCCGAGCGCGGAGCCGGTGCGTTTTGGCTCTCGCCCGAGATCACGCTCGACGAGATTGTCTCGCTCGGCGCCGCCGCGCCCGCGGCTCTAGGCATCACCGTCTTTGGCCGCCCGCGCGTCATGACAAGCGAGCATTGCATTCTGCAGGTTGCCAACGGCTGCATCCACGATTGCGCCAACTGCCGCCTGCGTGCCTGCAAGCTCTCGCTCAAGAATATCGACGGAAAGGTCATGCCCGTCCGCACCGACATCCACGGCCGCTCTCGCCTGTACGACGCCTACCCCATCGACCTCACACCGCAGGTTCCACAGCTGCTCGACGCCGGCGTGCGCCGTCTCATGGTGGACGGAACGCTGCTCGAGACGGATGAGGTGGGCCGCGCCGTCGCACGCGTCCGTCGCGCCGTCGAGGCCGCGCAGGCCGGCCGTAAGCCCGCCGCCCGCCTGCGCGGGGCGACCTCGGGCTGCATGTTTGTGGGAATTAGCTAACCGAAAGGCTTACACGTGAACGAAGAACCTCAAGTCCTCTACTGCGATGGCTGGCTCATGGCTATCGACAAGCCTGCCGGCATGATCGTCCACGGTGACGGCACCGGCGAGCGCACGCTTACCGACTACGCCAGCGATCTGCTGCTGGCGATGGGCGACGGCTTTGCCGCGACTGACATGCAGCCGCTCAACCGCCTGGACCGCAACACCACCGGCGTGGTGCTGTTTTCGCTCGACAAACAGACGCAGCCCGCCTTTGACCAGATGGTCATCGACCACGCGTTCGAAAAGCACTATCTGGCGCTCGCCGAGGGCAAAATCGACTGGAACGAGAAGCTCATCGACAAGCCTATCGCCCGCGACCGCCACGATAGCCGCAAGATGCGCGTTGGCGCCAGCGGCAAGCCGTCTCAGACGCGCGTCAAGGTACTCAAGCGTCTTAAGAGCCGCCGCGGCCTGCCCACGCGCTCGTATATTGATGTCGAGCTGCTCACCGGCCGCAAGCATCAGATTCGCGTGCACCTGGCAAGCGAGCATCATCCCCTGGTTGGCGACGACCTGTACGGAACGCCGCGCCCCTGCGGCCTCATGCTCCATGCCCACAGCGTGTCCTTTACGCATCCCGTAACCGGCGAGCACATCCACATCGAAGCCCCCTGCCCCTGGGAGCCCTAAACCACCACAAAGGGGACAAGCACCTTTATGGTGGTTTTGCCGCAATGGCTCAGCCGCGGTCCCAAAACGTCTCGATCTGTAACAGTTAGAACCCGTTTTCCGGTCTATCTGTTACAGATCGAGACATTCAAATCCCCCTTAAGGGAAAATCTCAATCTGTAACAGTAATTCAGCAAAATCAGCCCCAGATGTTACAGATCGAGACAAAGGGACGGCGCGGTTCGTAAGTATCTCGATCTGTAACACCTAACCCACTTTTAACGGTCTGGTTGTTACAGATTTAGACAAACCGGCAGACAACGAAAGCGGCAACGCCCGTAATGGATGTTGCCGCTTTTCTATTGAGAAAACTAAATGGTTTTGGCCTTACTTCGCCCCTTTGCTAGACCGTGATGACGTTTTCCATCGCCTGGTACTTGGCGGGCACCTCACCCGCGGTGATAATCGTTGCGTCGCGGAAGTCCGCAAACTTGACGGGCGCCACCATGCCAAATTTGCTGGCATCCGAGATTACGAAGCGTTTGGCCGTATGGCGCATCGAGATGCGCTTGACCTGTGCCTCCTCGATATCGGGCGTCGTAAAGCCCTGCTCGGCAGCAATGCCGTTGGAGCCCCAAAAGCCGCAGTTAAAGTTGTAGCGGTCTAGGGTTGCCAAGGCATCGGGACCAACGAGCGCCTCGGTCTCGGGCTTGAGCTCGCCGCCCAGCACCACGGTGCGCATGCCGCGCAGGGCGAGATGCTGAGCATGGAGCACGGAGTCGGTCACATAGGTGACACCTTCAAGGTGTGGAAGATGCTCAATGAGCCTGAGCGTCGTCGAGCCCGAGTCGATGTATACAAAGCTCTCGGGCTCCACCAGCGCCGCTGCACGGGCGCAGATACGTTCCTTGTCGTCGTTATGGAGATCGCTGCGCTCATTAAGCGTTAGGTCGCGCGTCACGTGCGCGCGCTCAAGGCTCGTCGCCCCACCGTGCACCTTGGCGATACGGTGTGCGCGGTCGAGCGTCTGCAGATCGCGCCGAATGGTAGACGCCGTCACGCCCAGGGCATCGGCAAGCTCTGGCACCGTTACTGAGCCAGCCTGCTGCACCATCGAGACGATCGCATTGAGCCTATCTTCCGCGAGCATCGCTTACTCCTCCTCGGGGTAGACGACTCCCCAATCGGCACGGAGCTTGGTCATCAGCTCCATAACATCAGAAGCATAATCCAGAAGCTCACGCTTGGAATCATCGCCGGCGACGGCCTTCTCGAGGTCGGCCATCTCATAGCACAGGGCGTAGGCCTCAGTGCCCGCGTGGACCTCCTCGCGGCGGCCGTCAGCGGTCCACACGATAGTGGCGTGATCGACGCGCGGATACTCGTTGACCTCGATATAGCACTTGTCGAAGCTGATAACAGAGCGCTTGGGCTGCTTGGAGTGAAGCGTAAGGCTCACGACGCCCAGCTGCTGCTCGGCGTTTCGGCAGACAATGCCGCCCGCGACGTCAACGCCAGTCTCGCAGGTATTGCCCAAGGACACGACCTCGGCGGGTTGGCTGGCCATAAACAGGCGCATGACGGAGAGCGCGTACACGCCAATGTCGAGCATGGCGCCGCCGGCAAGACTACGGTTGTAGAAGCGGTTGGTCAGGTCGCCGTACTCCTTATAGCTGCCAAAGTTGAGCTGGGCGAGGTTCATGCGGCCGAACTCGCCGGCATCCATGCGACGGCGCAGCTCCTGATATAGCGGCATGTGGAGCACCGTGGTGGCGTCCATAAGGACCACGTTGTGCTCATCGGCGATGGCACGGGCCTCGTCGAGCTCGGCGGAGTTGAGGGTAATGGCCTTCTCGCAGAGCACGTGCTTGCCGGCGGCCAGCGCGGCACGCAGATAGTTGATATGCGTGTTGTGCGGCGTGGTGATATAGACGGCGTCGATGTCCGGATCGGCGTAGAGGTCCTCGACCGTTTCATAGACCTTCTCGATGCCATACTGCTCGGCAAAAGCCTGAGCCTTGGACAACGTACGGTTGGCAACGCCCGCAAGCTTGCGGCCGGCAAGAGCGAGAGATTGGGCCATCTGGTTGGCAATAACGCCGCAACCGATCACAGCCCAACGGAGCTCGGGAGCCGTAAAGATGTCGTCGGGGAACGGCTTATCCTGGACCGAAGCGAACGCTGCCTTTGCTGCTGCCGCGGCGTCGAGTGGAGCCTGCTTGGAATCTGCCATGAGTGCCTCCTGCGTCATAGAACGTCTTGCATTTCTGACAGCTCTATATTCGCACAAACACGCGCGTCTGTGCGCGTTTTTGCGTATCTCACCGCTAAACGGTCATTTTTACCCCGTAAACGGCGCATCTATACGCATATTCACGCAATCCCACGCAGACAAATGCGCACAAACACGCATTATCAGATGAATGGGAAGAAGGAAGAATCGAATCATCTGACTCCAAATGAGTGTCCCAAACTGCCGGCAGGAAGGGAACGTCCCCGGATGCCATCACTTGGGTACGTCCCCTCCTGCCGCATTCATCTAGCTGCTGCGCCATCGAAACTGAACCTACGTAAGTTGCGGTGAAATAGGGATTGTTTAGCCCGCCAGAGCCCCTCATCAGTCCCTATTTCACCGCAACTTAGCTGAAGACCGTCCCAAATGACTAGCCGTTTAAGAACGTCCCCAACGACTAGTCATTTAAGTCTGTCCCCAATGAGTAGGTATAGAAAAAGGCCCGGGTGCCGTGGCATCCGGGCCTTTACTAGCAACTTGATGTTGCGGGCAGCTTAGAACTTGTGGCCGCACTTCTTGCAGACGCGCAGCTTGTTCTTGCCGTCCTTCTCGTGACCGACGCGGGTAACCTTACCGCACTCGGGGCAAACGAGATTGACGTTGGAGGCATCGATGGGAGCCTCCTGCGAAACGATGCCGCCCTGCTGGTTGGCAGCGTTGGGCTTGACGGCCTTCTTGACGACCGAAACGCCCTCGACAACGACCTTGTTCTCGGCGGGGAGAGCACGCAGGATAACGCCCTGCTTGCCTCGATCCTTACCAGAGAGAACCTGGACCTTATCGCCCTTCTTGATATACATATATCTCCCCTAACTACAGGGTCTCGGGAGCGAGCGAGACGATCTTCATGTACTTCTTGTCACGAAGCTCGCGAGCGACGGGCCCGAAGATACGGGTGCCGACGGGCGAACCATCGTTGTTGATGACAACGCAAGCGTTCTCATCAAAGCGAATGTAGGAGCCATCCTTGCGGCGGATCTCCTTAACGGTGCGAACGACGACGCAACGGACAACGTCCTTCTTCTTGACGTTGGCGCCAGGGGTAGCCTCCTGGACAGCACCGATGAACACATCGCCGATGCCTGCATAACGACGCTTGGAACCGCCAAGCACCTTGATGCAGCGAATCTTGCGAGCGCCGGAGTTGTCGGCGACGTTCAGCATGGTTTGCATCTGAATCATGGTAGATGTTCCTCCGAACTAAGAACCGAAGAGAGGTGCGCAGCCTTTATGCGGCCTGTGGTATGCAAGCCAGGCATACGCACATCTTCGGAAACGTACAAGTCGTAAGAGCGACTGCTTATTTAGCGCGCTCGACGACCTCGATGAGGCGCCAACGCTTCATCTTGGACATAGGACGGGTCTCCATAACGCGGACGGTATCGCCCACGCCAGCCGTGCACTCCTCGTCGTGAGCGTGCAGCTTCTTGGAGCTGGTCATCATCTTGCCGTACTTGGGGTGACGCTTGCGCTCGGTGATGGTGACAACAATGGTCTTGGCACCGGAGACGGAGGTAACGACACCCGTACGGACCTTACGCGAGTTACGCGAATCAGTCATGTTCTCTCCTTAGGTCCTACTCGGCGACAGCGGACTTCTCCGCTGCGATCTCGCGGGCGCGCTGCTCCGTGAGGACGCGAGCGATGTCCTTCTTCACGGTGTTGACGCGAGCGGTGTTGTCCAGCTGGCTGGTGGCCATCTGGAAACGAAGGTTAAAGAGCTCGGCGCGCATTTCCTTCAGCTTCTCAACGAGCTGAGCGTCCGAGAGCTCACGAATCTCTGCGGGCTTCATTAGTTCTCCTCCTTGGCGGCGGCGGCGTCCTCAGCAGCCCACTTGGCCTCGAGAGCGGCCTCCTCAGCCATCTCCTTCTCGATGCGCTGCTCAGCGTTCTTGGCAGCAACAATCTTGGTCTTGATGGGAAGCTTGTGCTGTGCAAGACGCAGAGCCTCGCGAGCGACCTCCTCGGGCACGCCCTTGACCTCGAACATGATGCGGCCGGGCTTGACGACGGCCACCCACTCCTCGGGGTTACCCTTACCAGAACCCATGCGAGTCTCGGCAGGCTTCTTGGTGATGGGCTTATCGGGGAAGATCGTGATGTAGACACGACCGCCACGCTTCATGTAGCGGGTCATGGCAATACGAGCGGCCTCGATCTGACGGTTGGTGATCCAATGGGCCTCGAGAGCCTGGATACCAAACTCGCCGAAATGCAGCTCGGTATTACCCTTGGCCTGGCCCTTCATGGAGCCACGCTGCACCTTGCGGTGAAGAATACGCTTAGGGGCAAGCACTACTGACCCCTCCTCTCGGAGTTACGACGACGAGGACGGGAAGAGCCCTCGAGTGCAGGGTTGGGAACAGGCTGGCCCGGGAGCTTCTCGCCCAGGTAGATCCAGACCTTCACGCCGCAAGCGCCCATGGTGGTGCTGGCGACAGCCGTGCCGTAGTCGATCTTGGCACGGAGGGTGTGCAGAGGCACGCGACCCTCGCGGTACCACTCACGACGGCCCATCTCGGCACCGCCGAGACGACCGGAGCACTGGATACGGATGCCCTTAGCGCCGGCCTTGCGGGCGGACTGGACAGCCTTGCGCATAGCGCGACGGAAGGCAACGCGGCCCTCGAGCTGCTCGGCGATAGACTGAGCAACGAGGTTGGCGTCGAGCTCGGGGCGCTTGATCTCGACAACGTCGACGGAGAGCTGGCCCTTGGAGACGCCAGCGACCTTCTCGAGCTCGGTGCGGAGGGTATCGATCTCGGCACCCTTCTTACCGATGACAACGCCGGGGCGAGCGGTGAGGATGATGACCTTCACCTTGTCGCCAGCGCGCTCGATCTCGACGCGGGAGACAGCTGCGCGGGAAAGACGCTTCTCGAGGTACTTGCGGATCTCGAGATCGTTACCGAGGGTCTTAGCGTAATCCTTCTCTGCGAACCAGCGGGAGCGCCAGTTCTCGGTGATGCCAAGACGGAAGCCGGTGGGGTAGACTTTCTGACCCATACAGCTTTACGCCTCCTTTCGAGGAGCAACGACGACGGTGATGTGGGAAGTACGCTTCAGAATGCGAGAAGCGGAACCCTTGGCGCGGGGACGGATGCGCTTAAGCGTCGGACCCTCGTCAACATAGGCAGCGGCGACAACCAGGTTGTCGGCACGCAGACCGTTGTTGTTCTCGGCGTTCGCAACGGCGGAACGGAGAACCTTCTCGACATCCACGGCGACGGCGCGGTCGCAGAAGTGGAGGATGTCGAAGGCCTGAGCGACAGGCTTGCGGCGGATCAGATCGACCACCAGGCGGGCCTTGCTGGGGGAAACACGCACGTACTTAGCGACGGCGCGAACCTCGGTGGCCTCAGTTTCAATAGACTTAGTTGCCATTTACGGTTAACCCCCTATTTGGCCTTGTGGCCACGGAACGTACGAGTCGGCGCGAACTCGCCGAGCTTGTGACCAACCATGGACTCGGTAACATACACGGGCACATGCTTGCGGCCGTCGTGGACGGCGATGGTGTGACCAACCATCTCGGGGAAGATGGTGGACGCGCGGGACCAGGTCTTCACGACGTCCTTCTTGCCAGCCTCGTTCATCGCGGTGATACGCGAGAGAAGGCGAGTCTCCACGAACGGGCCCTTTTTGAGACTTCTGCTCATAAGTGCTTTCTCCTAAAACTCGGTATCCGAAATTACTTCTTACGGCGACGAATGATGTGCTGGTTCGAGACCTTCTTCTTCTTGCGCGTACGAAGGCCCTTCGTCGGCTTACCCCAGGGGGTAACAGAGGGACGACCAGAGGTGTGGTTCTTGCCCTCGCCACCGCCGTGCGGGTGGTCGACAGGGTTCATGACGGTACCGCGGACGGTCGGGCGCACGTTCATGTGACGCTTACGGCCGGCCTTGCCGATGACGATGTTGGCGTGATCGGCGTTGCCGACCTCACCGACGGTGGCGCGGCAGGTAACGAGGATGCGGCGCATCTCGGAGGAAGGCATACGGACGATAGCGTACTTGCCCTCCTTACCCATCAGCTGGCAGGAATTACCGGCGGAACGGGCGATAGCAGCGCCCTTGCCCGGCTGGAACTCGACGGCGTGGATGAGCGTACCGACGGGGATGTCGGCGAGGGGCAGAGCGTTGCCCGGCTTGATGTCGGCGTCAGAACCGGACATGATGGTCTGACCGACCTCGAGGCCCTTGGGGGCCAGGATGTAGCGCTTCTCACCGTCAGCGTAGTGCAGCAGAGCGATGCGAGCGGAACGGTTCGGATCGTACTCGATCGTGGCAACCTTGGCGGGCACGCCGTCCTTGTTGCGCTTGAAGTCGATCACGCGGTAACGACGCTTCACGCCGCCGCCCTGGTGGCGGGTGGTGATGCGGCCGTTGTTGTTACGACCGGCCTTCTTGGGCAGGGGCTCGAGAAGAGACTTCTCGGGCTTGGTGCAGGTGATCTCGGAGAAATCGGAGATCGTCTGCCAACGCCTACCAGCGGAGGTCGGCTTAAGGTGCTTTACAGCCATTACAATCCCTTTCAATAGGAATCCGTTAGCCATCGCAGACAGGGATTCGAGGTTCTGCCTCGGGTGCGATGACACCGGACGTATACACGGTTCCGGGCGTGTCCATTTTATACGCCCGAAACCTTGAGCTCTCGCCTCCCCTATTTGGGAGGCATGAGCTCACTCAACAGCAGCGAGTCTTAGGCCTGGTTGCCAAAGACCTCGATGGTGTCGCCCTCGGCCAGCGTGACGATGGCCTTCTTCCAAGAACGGGTCTTGCCGGCGACATAGCGCACGCGCTTGGTCTTGGGCTTGACCGTCAGGGTGTTCACGCGAACGACCTTGACGCCGAAGATCTCCTCGACAGCGTCCTTGATCTGATACTTGTTAGCATCCTTGGCGACCTCGAACGTGTACTTGTTCAGCTCCATGCCGGAGAAGGAACGCTCGGACACGATCGGACGGATGATGATCTCGTGGGCGGTCATTTATGCAAGCACCTCCCCGAAGTGAGCGGCGATGTCGGCGGGCATCAGCACAGCGTTGTTGTTGACGAGATCGTAGGTGTTGGCCTCGTCAGCGGTGATGATGAACGTCTTAGGAATGTTGCGGAACGACAGGTAGGCGTTGACGTCCTCATCGCGAACGATGATGGTCAGACGCTTGCCCTCAAGGCCGAGAGCCTTGAGCATGGCGACAGCAGCCTTGGTGGAAGGCTTCTCGAAGCCGTAGTCGTCGACGAGCACGAGCTCGCCATCGGCCAGCTTGGCGGACAGCGCGGAGCGCATAGCCAGCTTGACCTCCTTGTTGTTCATACGCTTAGCGTAGGAACGGGGCTTGGGGGCGAAGACAACGCCACCGTGACGCCACTGGGCAGCACGGATGGAACCCTGGCGGGCACGGCCGGTGCCCTTCTGACGCCAAGGCTTCTTGCCGCCACCGGAAACCTCAGAGCGGCCCTTAGCAGACTGGGTGCCCTGACGCCAAGAGGCCATCTGGCACTTGACGATGTGGTGCATAACGTGGATGTTCGGCTCGATGCCGTACACCTCAGCGGCGAGCTCGGCCTCGGCGACCTTCTTGCCCTCGCTGTTCTTTACTTCAAACTTTGCCATTTAAGTGTTCTCCTTGGTATGACGCTGGGCTAAATGGGCTGGGCCCTTAGGCCATACGGATGGCGACGAGACCATTCTTGGCACCCGGGACAGCGCCCTTGACCAAGATGAGGTTCTGCTCGGCATCGATGCGGACAACGGAAAGGTTCTTGACGGTAACGCGCTCGTTACCCATGTGACCGGCCATCTTGACGCCCTTGAGGACGCGCGCAGGATAGGCGCACTGACCGATAGAACCGGGGTGACGCTGGAAGTGAGAACCATGCGTCATAGGACCGCGGCGCTGACCCCAGCGCTTGATGCGACCCTGGAAGCCCTTACCCTTGGAGGTACCGATGACGTCGACCTTCTCGACATCAGCGAAATCAGCGACGGTGACGACCTCGCCGACCTTGTGCTCCTCGCCGTTCTCGACGCGGACCTCACGAAGGAAGCGGACAGGCTCGACGCCAGCCTTGGCGAAGTGACCAGCCATGGGCTTGTTCACGTTCTTGGCCTTGATGTCGCCGAAACCGATCTGGACGGCGTCATAGCCGTCGGTTGCCTGAGTTTTAACCTGCGAGACAGCGCAGGGGCCAGCCTGGATGACCGTGACGGGAACGACGTTATCGTCCTCGTCCCAAACCTGGGTCATGCCAATCTTGCGGCCGAGAATCATGCTGATCAAGATATGATCCCAACTCTCGCGTGGTCTTGGGACAATGCGTACACCACCGAGCGTACGCCCCTAGAGGACCACTACTTACACGACGTGCTCCCCAGCCTTGTATTTCGCCCGGACTACCTGACAACCCTATTAAGCAGGCATTTTGTCCAGCCAGAATACTCCCCTGGTTTCACACAGCTGTTTAGTATACACGGCTGCGGGCGTATCCATCGAGATTCATATTTCACTCACATTGTTTACGCAGGTAAAGTGCGTGGCACGTTCCCAGTGTGCGGCGGAGGGGGCGGGCCTGAGACATATTAAGGTTGCTGCTCTACAGTCCTGCTCACGACGGAGAGCACATTAAGTGCTCTCCTGTTCGTGCGGAACTCGCGACAACCTTAATATGTCTCAGGCCCGCCCCCTCCGCCGCACACTGGGAACGCCACGTTGATGTCTGCTAAACCTTGCTCGCTCAGGCTAATGACTTTGTTGGGGATCGATAATTTGCCGCAAGGTGAACTTGGATTGAGGCGTGTCGCCCTCTTCTCCCGACTTTTCCTCGTCAAAATCGAAGATCATGATGGCGCAGTTGGGGAGTTTTGTTGGGAGCTCGAAGCCCTCTGGGGCTGCAGCTTTGATGAATTGGCGGCTGGCGCTGCCGTGGCTTACTGCTAGGAGGGTTTCGGTGTCCTTAGCGCCCATGAGATTGGTGAGGGTGCCTACCATGCGCTCCTGCAGGGCATGGCTTCCTTCTCCGCCAAATGGGATCAGGTCCTCGCCGGGGTCCCAGACGTCGGTGGGAAGGGCATCGTGGGGGCCCTCTTCGAAGGTGCCGTAGCTGCGCTCGATGATGCCTTCGCAGGGCTCGACTGCTGCATCCGGGCCGAGGAGTTCGGTTGCGACGAGCTGAGCTGTGTCCATGGCTCGGCCTAAGGGCGAAGAGACCACTTTATCGGGGACGACGTTGTGGGCTTTGAGCCACGCGGCTGCCATCCCGGCTTGCTGACGGCCCAGGTCGGTCAGCGGTGAATCGCAGCGGCCCTGGACCAGCTTTTTGACGTTGAACTCCGTCTGACCGTGGCGGAGTAGATATAGCTTCTTCATGCTCTCCCCTTCTGCATCAGCTGCTTTATCGGCTCGGCCCTACCCGTGGGTATGGCCTACGTAGTCTTCGTCGATCGTGATCTTGGCAATCGACTTGGGATATTCCGATTCGACCCGTTGTGCCAGCGCGTGCTTTAAGTCTTCGGCACTCATCTGCAGATCCGAGGGACGCACGCAGTCAAAGATCACGTTGGTGTGCGTGGGGCCCGGAACACAGCGTAGGTCGTGGATCGAGAGGCGGCTATCAATCTCTTGAGCCATAGCGTTGATGCGCAGACGCATGCTCGCCACCTTTGGATCGTCGGTCACGATGGGGTCGTAATGGAGCGTGACAATCATGCCGTCTTCGTTCCTAAATGCCTGTTCAATGTTGTCGAGCGTGTCGTGACTTTCCAGCGGGCTGGCCTCGGCTGCCATCTCGGCGTGAGCGCTTGCGAACTTTCTGCCTGGGCCGTAGTCGTGAACCATCAAATCGTGAACGCCCAAAACGCCGGGGTAGCTCATGATTTTGTCTCGAATGTGCTTGACCAGCTTAGGATCGGGCGCCTGGCCCAAAAGCGGGCTCATCGTATCCTGGATGAGTTCAAAGCCGCTCCAGCCAATATAGGCGCCAACGGCAAGGCCGACCCATGCATCTAGATTGATATGCGTCACCTGCGAAACAATCGCGCACGCCAACACGGCGCCCGTGGCTAGAACATCGTTCTTGGAATCCTGCGCGGTCGCATGCAGCGTCTCGGACTCAATGCGATCGCCGAGTTTTTGGTTGAGGGCCGCCATCCAAAGCTTTACGACCATCGAAAGCGCAAGGACTGCCACCAGGGCAAGCGAGAACTCGACAGGTTCGGGGTGGATGACGCGCTCAACCGAGGACTTGATAAGCTCAAGGCCGATCAGCAGCACGAGCGCCGCCACGACCAGACCCGAGAGATACTCGTAGCGGCCATGGCCGTAAGGATGCTCGGGGTCGGCCGGCTTGCCCGCCAGCTTAAAGCCAAGCACGCTCACGATGTTCGAGCTGGCATCAGACAGGTTGTTCATAGCGTCCGCCACAATCGAAACCGATCCCGACAGCACGCCAATTGCACCCTTCGCAGCGCAAAGCGCAACATTGGCGAGAATACACACTATGCCCGTCAACGTTCCCACGCGCGCACGGTCGCCCTGCGCACGACGAACAATCCACTCGACCATCCTCATCAGTCCCCACGGTACTACCTATATATCTATTGCTCAAACGGATTGTAGTGTAGCCACTTTGTCCTCCAGATACAAAAAGGCCGCAGCCCACACGGGCCGCAGCCTTGGAATATGACAAAGGAATCGTCCTTTTGTCGCACAGATTTATGCGCTTGCTTCAGCAGCGCTCGCCACTGTTTCGAGCGAATCAGCTGCGTCTTCTGCCGCCTGCATCTTTGTCGGCACCACGCCAAAACAGCAGCTCAGCGCCGCAGACACCGCAAATGCTGCGCCGCCGGCAGCGCAGCACCACAGCAGATTCGAGATGCCGCCCGTGGCAAAGCCAATGACCATAAGAACATTCGTCATACCGATGGTATAAGCCGTAACGTGGCCTACGGCCGCAACAAGGCCTCCGACGGCGCCGCCAACGGCCATGCACGTCAGACACCTGCCATATTTAAAGCCGCATCCGTACAGCGCTGGCTCGCTTACGCCGCCAAGAATACCCGAGATTGAATAGCCCAGCATGAGCGCCTTCTCGTCCTTATCCGCAACGCGGAGCGACGCGCCAAAGGGCATACCCCAAACGGCGAACGTTGCCATCGTCGCGGCGATCAGGATGCACGAATCCGTTCCCACACTCATAAACTGCGCATAGGCGAGCGATAGGACAACGTTGCTGACACCCGCGATCTTAAGAAACTCCCAGCCCGCGGCAAGCCCCATGAGCGTGAGCAGCGACACGATGCCACCGGAATTGCCAAGCATAAACATAAGCTGTCCCAACAGCATGCCCAGATAGCTGCCTGCCGGCGCCGTAACACACAGCGACACCGGAACCATGACAAGCATGGTTGCAAACGGTACAAAAGAAAACGCCACAGCCTGAGGGATAGTGCGCTTAAAGAAACGCTCCACCTGCCATAGCACGGGCACCGAGATGAGAACCGGAATAACAGTCGTCGTGTAATCGTTGACCGGCGCGGGAAGTAGACCATACACGAAAGTCATCGATGCCCCCGTCGTCGATGCGGCATCAACGAGCTTAAGCAGATCGGGCACAATCAATACGCCGCCCAACATCATGCCCAGCTGCTCCGAGCAGCCGAGCTGGCGGGCGGCGGCCCAGCCAAGATAAATGGGCAAAAAGTAGTAGCCGGCGTTATACAGCCAGCTGTAAAACAGGCGATAGATTTCGGAATCGGCAGGCCATAGACCAAGCATGCCTTCGCCCATAATGACGGCAACGGTGCGGAACAGCGCCGCGCAGACAATAAACGGCAACGCCGACATCATGCTTTTGGACAGATAGTCCACCACGGCCATGGCGTTTGATGAAACCGTCGTTGTAAACGAGGTGTTAGAAACTTGTGACATGGAACGCCTTTCCCAATGTGACATGCGGACTGTCCCTTTGTCACATCGTGCGGTACTGACCGATTGCGCGGTACTTTTCGTAGCGGAGGTTTGTGAGGGTCGCGTCGTCGAGCTGCCCAAGCGTATCGAAGGCATCAAATGCCGAGGACATGACGACACCGGCGATCTCCTCATGCGACAGGCCCCTATCGTCAACAATGCCGTCGATGATGCCGAGCGCC
Organism: uncultured Collinsella sp.; assembly: GCA_902464495.1. GTDB lineage: Bacteria > Actinomycetota > Coriobacteriia > Coriobacteriales > Coriobacteriaceae > Collinsella. The sequence continues at coordinate 36,643 of CABQJK010000013.1, forward strand.
AACAGATCGGGGGCCGTGAGCTTAAGCGCCTCAGCGGCCTCATTCGCGCGCTCGGTATCCTTCCACAGGATCGACGCACAGGCCTCGGGGCTCACGACCGAATAGGCCGAGCTCGAGAGCATCAGGATGCGGTCGGCCACGGACAGCGCCAGCGCGCCACCAGAGCCGCCCTCGCCTGTCACCACCGAGACAATCGGCGTCTTAAGGCCGCTCATCTCCATGAGATTCTGGGCAATCGCCTCGCCCTGGCCGCGCTCCTCGGCACCGATGCCGCAAAACGCGCCCGAAGTATCAACCAGGCACAGAACCGGCCGACCAAATTTCTCGGCTTGGTGCATCAGGCGACGTGCCTTGCGGTAGCCCTCGGGATGTGCCATACCAAAGTTGCGACGCATGCGCTCTTTGGTCGTGGTACCGCGCTCGATGGCGATAACCGTCACGGGTCGCCCGTCTTTCCAGCCGATGCCGCCCACCACGGCAGCATCGTCGCCAAAGTAGCGGTCGCCGTGCAGCTCTACGAATCCGTCGAGACCCAACGAGATCATCTCGCCTGCCGTGGCGCGGTTCGCCGAGCGAGTCTGTTTGACGATTTCGAGCGCGCTTTTTGGTGCGGCCGAGCGCTTAAACAAGTGTCCCAGCTTTTTGTCGCGACGACCCGTATGCACGATCTCATGCGGTGCCCCCAGGCCGGGCGCGTGCCCTTCGTGCAGCGCCAGCAGCTCGCCTACCGTGAGCGCAATCTCACCACGCGGAACAACGGCATCGCAAAAGCCGTGCTCCAGCAAAAACTCGGAACGCTGAAATCCCTTGGGCAGACGCTTGTGCATGTTCTGCTCGATCACGCGCGGGCCGGCAAATGCCGTCAGGGCATCGGGCTCGGCCAGGATAATGTCGCCCTCCATGGCAAAGCTCGCGGTTACACCTCCGGTCGTGGGATCGGTGAGCACCGTGATATACAGGCCGCCCGCCTCGCTGTGGCGCCTAACCGCCGCAGAAATCTTGGCCATCTGCATGAGCGAGGTCACGCCCTCCTGCATGCGGGCGCCGCCCGATACGGTAAAGCCAACGACCGGCAGCCCCAACTCGGCCGCGCGCTCAAAGACACGACAGATCTTCTCGCCCACCACGGAGCCCATTGAGCCCATCATAAAGTTGGCATCCATAAAGAAGAGCGCGGTATCGCAGCCGCAGATTTTGCCCCTGCCGCACACAACGGCATCGCGCTCGCCCGAACGCTCGCTCACGCTCTTAAGCTTGTCGGCATAACCGGGAAACGAGAGGAAGTCCTTCGACGCCAGATTGGCATCCCATTCCTCAAAGGTACCCGCGTCGACCGTCATGTGCATGCGCGCGCGACCGCTCACGCGAAAGTGTTTGCCGCAACGAGGGCAGACCTCGAGGTTGTCGTGCAGGCGCGCCTCATCGATCACACGGCGGCACTCCGGGCATTTGACAAACACGTGGCGCGCGGGGAACTCGGCGCACGACTCGGTTATCGGCCCCTCAAGGACATTGACCGTCTTCGCTTTTCTATTCATCAGCATAGAGATGCCCCATCAGATCGGTGTGATACATGCCCGACAAAAACTCGTCGTTTGCCAGCACGTCGAGCTGAAGCTCGCTATTTTCGCTCACGCCCTCAATCACGAGCTCGCCCAGGGCCGAGCGCATCTTGCGAATGGCACCGTCACGCGTGGGCGCGCACACGATGAGCTTGCCGAGCATGGAGTCGTAGTACGGCGGAACTTTCGCTCCGGTAAACATGGCGGAATCCCAGCGCACGCGCGGACCACCCGGCACACGCAACGCGGTGACCGTTCCACATGACGGTAGAAAGTCCGGCGTTTCGGCATTGATGCGGCACTCCATGGCGTGGTTGCGGACCGGTACGTCCTCCTGCTCAAAGGGCAGAGGCTGGCCGGCAGCCACGCGCAGCTGCCACTTAACCAGGTCGGTATCGGTCACAAACTCCGTAACCGGATGCTCCACCTGCAAGCGCGTGTTCATTTCCATAAAGTAGAAATTGCCGTCATCTGAGTACAAAAACTCGATGGTGCCAGCGCCCTCATAGCCAACGGCACGAGCCAGGTCGCGCGCGGCCTTGTGCATGCGCGCGCGAATATCATCGCGTCCGTCGAGGCACGGCGCGGGGCTCTCCTCGATCAGCTTTTGGTTGCGGCGCTGCACCGAGCACTCGCGCTCGCCGAGCGAAAACACATGGCCCTGCTTATCGGCCATAATCTGTACCTCAACGTGATGCGCCGGCGCAACGAACTTCTCCATGTAGCACTCGCCGTCGCCAAAAACGGCCTCACCCTCGGCACGCGCCTCGATGAACGCCTTTGCCGCATCTTCCACGCGCTCGACCTTGCGAATACCGCGACCGCCGCCGCCCGCGCGCGCCTTAATAAGCACGGGGCAGCCGATGCGCTCGGCCTCGGCCGTTGCTTCCTCGGGGCTTTTGAGCAAATCGCAGCCCGGCACGATGGGCACGCCCGCAGCAGCGGCCGTTCGGCGTGCGGCGTCCTTGTCGCCCATGCTGTCGATCACCTCGGCCGAAGGACCGACAAACGCCAGACCGAACTTGTCGCAGTCGCGCACGAAGCTCGCCTTCTCGGAAAAGAAGCCATAGCCGGGATGAATTGCCTTAGCTCCCGACTTTACGGCACAGGTGAGCACGGCATCGTCGTTGAGGTAGCTCTCGGCAAGACGCGGGCCGCCGATGCAATACGCCTCGTCGGCAAGCTGCACGTGCAGCGCGTCCGCATCGGCCGTGGAATAAACGGCGACGGTCTTGATGCCCATATCGCGGCACGCGCGGATAACACGAACCGCGACTTCGCCGCGGTTGGCGATGAGCACTTTGTCGAACATGAAGCCTTCCTTAACTTTCGTGCATGAGTGCAAAAGACATATCGGCGCGGCAGCAAACCTCACCGTTGACGCTCGCAGTACCCGTCGCAAAGCGGAACGGCCCGCGCGCACGCGTGATGGAGCACACTAGATCCACCGTGTCGCCCGGGCGCACCGGACGCTTAAAGCGCACCTTGTCCAGACTCGTGTAGAACGGCGTCGCGCCGCGCGCCTCCTCATCGCCCATCAGCAGCACGCAGCAGTTCTGGGCGAGCATCTCGCACTGAATCACGCCGGGAACGACCGGGTTTCCCGGAAAATGCCCCTGCAAAAAGTACTCGTCGCCCGTAATCGTGATCTTGCCGTGGGCCTCGTCGCCCACCAGCTCGGCTTCGTCGAGCAAAAGCATCGGCTCGCGATGCGGCAACAGCTTCTTGAGCTCCTCTTTGTTCATGGATATCACCTATCCGATCCTCATGAGGCAGCTGCCAAACTCCACGAGGTCGCCGTCGGCCACGCAGATCTCGAGCACCTCGCCATCCGCCTCCGCCGTCACCTCGTTGAGAACCTTCATGGCCTCGATGATGCAGAGGGTCTCGCCGGCCTTGACCTTGGAGCCCACGTGCACAAACGGCTCGTCGCCCGGCGCTGGGGCAGCATAGAAAACGCCGACCATGGGAGCAGTCACCTCGGTGCCCTTAGGCTCCGGCGCGGCGGCAGGTGTCTGCGCGGCGGGTTCCGGTGCGGCAGGCGCGACTGTGGGAGCTGTAACTTGAGCGGCCATGGCACTCGGCACGGGCATGGGCACGGCAACCGGCTGCGCCGCACTCGCGCGCTCGAGCTCGACCGCGGTGCCATCGGGCTCCTCAACACGCACGCGCGTGAGGCCGCGGTCCTCCATAACATCGGCTATCTCGGCAAGTCTTTTGGAATCCATGCTCTAGCTCCTTGCATATCTACGCAGCGCGATGGCGGAGTTGTGCCCGCCAAAGCCCAGGTTGGTCGAAAGCGCCCAGGTAAGGTCGGCGCGAACCGCACGATTAGGCGTGTAATCAAGATCGCAGGCGGGATCGGGCGTGTGGTAGTTAATGGTCGGGGGCACCACGCCCTGCTCGAGTGCCATGGCGCAGGCCATGACCTCGATGGCCCCCGTGGCACCGATCATGTGCCCCGTCATCGACTTGGTCGACGAGACATGTGCGGCGCGCGCCGCGTCCTCGCCGAGCGCTCGCTTAATGCCCGCCGTCTCGGACGAATCATTAAGCTTGGTCGAGGTGCCGTGGGCATTGATGTAGAGACCCTCGGAAGGCTTGACGTCGCCCTCGGCCACCGCCAGCGATATCGCGCGGGCAATGCCGGCAGCCTCGGGATCGGGACTCGTGATGTGATAAGCATCATCGGTGTTGCCGTAGCCCACGACCTCGGCATAAATGTGCGCACCGCGCGCCTGCGCATGTTCCATGCTCTCGAGTACCAGCACGCAAGCGCCCTCGCCCATCACAAAGCCGTCGCGGTCTTCATCGAACGGGCGGCAAGCCGTCGCAGGATCGGGGTTGGTGGTCAATGCGCGGCAGGACGTAAAGCCTGCAACGGCATCGGGGATAATGGCCGCCTCGGCGCCGCCCGCGAGGATCGCGTCGGCATAGCCGTGCTTGATGGCGCGGAACGCCTCGCCCACCGCATGGGCCGAGGTCGCGCAAGCAGTCACGACTGGCAGGGTCGGTCCCTTTGCCTTGTGGCGGATCGCGATATTGCCCGAAGCCATGTTGGGGATCATCATCGCAATCATATAGGGCGATGCGCGGCGAGGTCCACGATCGGCGATCGTGTGGACGTTGTCGACGAGCGTCGTCATGCCGCCCACGCCCGAGCCCACGTAGACGCCCAGACGCTCACGATCGATGGCGCCTTCGACATCAAAGCCCGCATCGTGCATTGCCTCGTCCGAAGCCGCCATCGCAAACTGAACGCAGGGGTCGAGATGCCTGGCGTCACGCTTGCCAAAGTACTCGTTGCCGTCAAAGCCCTTGACTTCGGCCGCCACCTTGACGGTAAACGCATCGGTATCGAAGTGCGTGATCGGGCCGATGCCGCACGTGCCGGCACACATGGCCGCCCAGGTGGCAAGCGCGGTGTTGCCGAGCGGCGATACGGCACCGATGCCGGTGATTGCAACTCTCTGTTCCATCATGGTCTCCTCATCCAAGCCGTTCTTCGGCCCTGGTTTCTACATCGCCATTCCGCCGTCGACGCGCACGACCTCGCCCGTAATGTAAGCAGCCGCATCGCTCGCTAAAAAGCGCACCACGCCGGCCACTTCCTCGGGACGTGCCATGCGCTTAAGGGGAATCTGCTCCTCGGTTGCCGTACGCACCTTCTCCGAGAGCTTTGCCGTCATATCTGTCTCGACAAACCCGGGGGCGACCGCGTTCGCTCGTACGCCACGAGGCGCAAGCTCGCGCGCCACCGCCTTGGTAAGCCCTATCACGCCCGCCTTGGAAGCAGCGTAGTTGGCTTGCCCGGCATTGCCCATCAGGCCCACGACCGAGCTCATGTTGACGACGCAACCGCCGCGCTGGCGCATAAAGGTCTTGGTGAGCGCGCGCGTCATATTGAATGTTCCCTTGAGATTGACATCGAGCACGCGATCGAATGCGTCATCGCCCATGCGCATGAGCAGGCCATCGCGGGTGATGCCGGCGTTGTTGACGAGCGCCCAAATGGAACCAAAGTCGTTGAGGACCGCTTCCACGCACGCGTTGACGGCAGCGGGATCGGCCACGTCACATTGATATGCACGCGCCGTGGCGCCAGCCGCCTCACAGGCTTCGCACGTCTCGCGTGCCGCATCGACGCTGCCGGCATAGACGACGGCGATATCGTAGCCATCCTCCGCCAGGCCCACGGCACAAGCGCGACCGATACCGCGCGAGCCGCCCGTGACCAGTGCCACGCAACGTGAGTCGTTGCGCTCGAGCGCGCCGTTGTTCAAGTTGCCCATGTCATTCCTTTCGGGTTACAGCTCTGTGGACTATGCGAGCTCGTCGGCAATAGCTGCGACCTGCTCGGCCGTTTCGCACGAATACACGCGAACGTCGCTCAGCGTACGCTTAACCAGGCCCGACAGCGTTTTGCCAGGGCCGACCTCAATAAACGTGTCGATGCCTTGATCCTGCAGAGCATGCAGCGTGTCGACCCAGCGCACGGCATGGCTCACCTGGTTGGCCAAGACATCCGATGCTGCTCGCGGGTCCGCCGGATAGGGCGCCGCTGTTATATTTGCCATAACAGGAATGAGCAACGAGGACGGCGCGTGACCGGCCTCGATATATGCAGCAAGGCCACAGGTCGCCTCGGCCATATAGGGGCTATGGAATGCACCCGACACCGCGACCTTCATGGCGCGACCGCCAGCCTCTTTTACCAGGACGTCGAGGGTCTGCAACGCATCGGGCGCTCCGGCCACAACCGTCTGCTGGGGGCTGTTGTAGTTGACCGGCCAGCAGTCCTCGCCGGCCTGTTTTGCCAAACCCTCGACCTGCGCCGCATCGAGTTTGATGACGGCGCGCATGCCGCCGGGGTGACGCTCGGCCGCCGTGGCCATCAATGCCGCGCGCTCACACACGAGCTCAAAACCCGCTCGCGTATCGAATGCCCCCGCAAAGGTGAGTGCTGCGACCTCGCCCAGCGAGAATCCCGCACAGGCGGCAGGTACCACGCCGCGCTCGCGCAGGGCGGCAGCCGCTGCCAGGTCGTGAACGAACACGCACGGCTGCGTGTTCTCAGTCTGCGAGAGCTCCTCCTTGGAGGCGCTCCGGCACTGCTCGCTGGTCCCCGGGCGCACCTCGTCGGCAATGGCGAACACCTCGGCGGCCGCCGGCGATGCCTCAATCAGGTCGACGCCCATCGCGGGATGCTGGGCACCCTGACCGGCAAACAGAAACGCTACGCCACCCATGCGGACGCACCCTTCAGGACATGCTCGGCGCCATCGACCAAATCGTCGACGATTTCGCGTGCGCTCTGGCGTTCGTTGACCATGCCGGCAATCTGTCCGCACAAATACGAACCCTCTTCGTAATTACCGTCCTTTGCGGCTTTACGAAGCGCGCCCGTGCCCATGGCCCCGAGCTCCTCGGGGCTTGCGCCCGCCGCCTCGTTCTTGGCATACGCGTTGGTGAAGGGGCTCTTGAGGGCGCGAACCGGATGTCCCGTCGAGCGACCGGTCGCACGCGTCGAGGTGTCGTTGGCCTTCAGGACCATCTCCTTGTACTGCTCCGATACGGTGCACTCATCTGCGATCAGAAAGCGCGTACCCACCTGCACGCCGGCGGCGCCCAGCATAAAGGCGGCCGCCACGCCGCGGCCATCGGCGATACCGCCAGCCGCAACCACGGGAATATCGACCGCATCGACAACCTGTGGCACCAGTGCCATCGTCGAGGTCTCGCCAATATGGCCGCCTGATTCGGTACCCTCGGCAACCACGGCAGTGGCTCCATGACGCGCCACGAGACGCGCCAGCGCCACCGAGGCAACGACCGGGATGACCTTGATGCCCGCCTCGTTCCACGCCTTCATGTACTTGGTGGGATTGCCGGCACCCGTCACGACGACCGGCACCCGCTCGTCAATCACGACCCGCGCGACCTCGTCGGCAAACGGGCTCATGAGCATGACGTTGACGCCAAAGGGCTTATCCGTCCTGGCGCGCAGCTCATGAATCTGGTCGCGCAGCCAGTTGGCGTCGGCGTTCATGGCCGCGATAATCCCTAAGCCGCCCGCCTCGGACACTGCGGACGCCAGCGAGGCGTCGGCGATCCAGGCCATACCGCCCTGGAACACGGGCTTTTCGATGCCGAGCAGATCGCAGAGAGGAGTCTTGAGCATCTCTACTTCTCCAATGCCGCCTCGACCGTATCGGCGAACTCGCCGACCGTCTTGGGGTTCTCCTCGGTATCGAGCTGGATGCCAAACTCGTCCTCAACGGCGACGAGGATCTCGACGGTGCCCAGACTGTCGAGACCAATCTCCTCGAGCGTGGACTCGGGCTTCATCTCGACGTCGTCAAGACCGGCGGTCTCGCGGATAACATCGCAAACGCGCTCGAAGGTCTTCTGATCTGCCATGGTAGTTCTCCTTTGTTTGTGCCCTAGGGGCGTTTTTATTTCCTATGTGCGACTACTTCCAACGAAGTAGATAGCCACCTATATCCAGACCGGCGCCAAATCCAACGAGGGCGATGGTGTCGCCCGTGTGAAGTGCACCGGCGTTTGCCAGCCGGTCGAGGGCAAGCGGAATGCATGCGCTCGAAATGTTGCCGGTCTCGCGCAGCGTTCGAACCACGCGCTTGTCTGGCGCACCGAGGCGCTTGACCGCCTGACTCAGGATTCGTTCGTTAGCCTGATGGAATACAAAATGGTCGATGTCCTCGACCGAAATGCCCGCATCGCTCGCAAGCTTATGGACCGTGTCGCAAATCGCGTTGACGCCAAACTTGAACACGCGGCGGCCATTCATGGACAGCACGCTCTCGCTATCTGCGGAGGCCTTAAACGGCGAGGTGCCGACCAGACCGGGAACGCACAACGTCTCGACGTCGGGCGCCGTCGAAAGCTCAACGGCAAGGGGGCTGTCTCCCCCAGCCTCAATCACCGCGGCGCCTGCCCCATCGCCAAAGAGCACACAGGTGGCGCGGTCGGTCCAGTCGAGCGCGCGCGTCATCTGCTCGGCGGCAACGACAAGCACATGCTTGGCTCGTCCTCGGGCGATATAGCCCTCGGCAACATCGAGCGCAAATACGAAGCCGGCGCAGGCAGCCGAGACATCGAAGGCAGGGCACGTCGCGCCCAGTCGCTCAGCAACGGCACACGCCTCGGCGGGAACAAGGTGGTCACCCGTCGTCGTCGAGCAGACGATCAAATCCAGCTGGCTCGCGTCGATTCCGGACACCTGAAGTGCCCGCTCGCTCGCCGCTACGGCAAGGTCGTCAAGTGACTCGGTGGTACAGACGTGGCGACTCTTAATACCTGTGCGGGTAAAAATCCACTCATCCGAGGTATCGAGGAACTCGGACAGCTCGTCATTGGAAACACTGCGCTTGGGAAGCGCCGAGCCTGTTCCAAGAATCGTGAAACCCATCACTAACCTCCTTTGAGTTGTTGACGTGTTTACATCGACCAAGAGAGGATAGCGCATTTCAGTCGTTGTTAACGTGTTAACATTAAATTGTCCAAATGCGACAAAGGCTTCACATTGTGTCTGCCTCTCGACACCATTACGTTATTCACTTATTCATTAAGGAGGTAGCAGCCGTTATGGATGCCAAATTAACGATAGTCGACGTAACCGGATCGACCAACGATGACCTGCTCGAAGCAGGTAAACAGGGAGCGCCGCATGGCACGGGACTTGCCGCCCGGGCTCAGACAGCAGGACGCGGCCGGCGCGGCCACAAGTGGGATTCAACCGCCGGCAACCTATTGCTTTCGATTGCCCTGCGTCCATGCGTTAATCCTGCGAAGTACTCTGGTCTTGCCGCCGTCAGCGGCCTAGCGGTGCTCGAGGCGCTCGAAAAACAGGGTCTTGCAAACGAGATTGGCCTCAAATGGCCCAACGACCTGGTCGCGCGTGGACGCAAGCTCGGCGGCATTCTGGTCGAGGCCGCACGCGATAACGAAGGCAAACCTTTCGCCGTCTGCGGTATTGGCGTCAATGTGAACTATGCGCCCCAAGAAGTGCCCGATGGCGGCCTGCCGGCAATCGGTCTCTCGGACCTTAACGAGAACGTTCCTGCTGTCGAAATGCTCCTCGATGAGGTCTATCACGCAGTTATAGACGCTGTAGATGCCTGGGCAGAACGCCTCAACGCCATGGAAGAAAACACCGGACCGCTCGCGCCCGTCCACGGCGAATATGTCGCTCACCTCAATTGGATTGGAAAGCACGTTATCGCCCGCTCCCCTGCCGGTGACGAGCTGGCGCGAGGCATCTTTAAAACGGTCGATGGCTTTGGTCGTGCGTGCATCGAAACAGAAGACGGCTTGCGATTCTTCCATTTTGAGGAAGCGTCATTGCGCCCCTTGAGTGAGTAGGTCGCCACAGCCAGCCGCTCGGCAGCCTTACCCGGCGATCCAAACCCATCATGCAAAACAAAAGAGCCCCGCTACCGTAATGGCAGCGGGGCCCTTTAAGCTATGAGGAATATCGCTTAGAGCTTGATGTCGATGTCGACGCCAGCGGGGAGGTCGAGACGCATGAGCGAATCAACAGTGCCCGAGGTGGGGTCGAGGATGTCGATGAGGCGCTTGTGGGTGCGCATCTCGAACTGCTCACGGGAGTCCTTGTTCACGTGCGGCGAGCGGATAACCGTGTACAGGTTGCGCTCGGTGGGCAGGGGGACAGGACCGGAAACGCGAGCGCCGGTCTTCTGAGCGGTCTCAACGATGAGCTTCGCGGACTGATCGACGACCTCGTGATCATAGCCCTTGAGGCGAATGCGGATCTTCTGGGTAGCCAACTTAAACCTCCAAAGAGTGCGAGAGATGTTCTCGCGGATTACGTAACAGGGAGCTCGAACTTAGGCGTTCTTGCTCATGACCTCGTCCACGATGGACTTGGGCGCGGGCTCATAAGAGTCGAACTGCATCGTGTAGGATGCACGGCCCTGGGTCTGGGAGCGAAGGTCGGTAGCGTAACCGAACATCTCGCCCAGCGGCACCTTGGCACGGATGAGCTTGCTGTTCTTGCGATCCTCCATGCCCTCGATCTTGCCGCGGCGACCGGAGAGGTTGCCCATAACGTCGCCCATGTACTGCTCGGGGGTCTCGACCTCGACAGCCATGATCGGCTCGAGCAGCTGCGGATCGGACTTCTTGAGGGCGTCCTTGATAGCCATGGAACCGGCGATCTTGAAGGCGGCCTCGGAGGAGTCGACCTCGTGGTAAGAACCGTCGAACAGGGTGACCTTAACGTCGAGGACCGGGAAGCCGGCGATAACACCGGTGTTCAGGGCCTCCTGGATGCCCTTGTCGATGGACGGGATGTACTCCTTGGGCACGACGCCGCCGACGATAGCGTTGACGAACTCGTAGCCGAAGCCCTCCTCCATCTTCTCGAGCTTGATGACGGCGTGGCCGTACTGACCGCGACCGCCGGACTGACGGACGAACTTGCCCTCAGCCTTCTCGACGTCGTGACCGGCGGTCTCGCGGTAGGCAACCTGGGGCTTACCGACGTTAGCGTCAACCTTGAACTCGCGGAGCAGACGGTCGACGATGATCTCGAGGTGCAGCTCGCCCATGCCGGCGATGATGGTCTGGCCGGTCTCGTGGTTGGTGGACACCTGGAAGGTCGGGTCCTCCTCGGCGAGCTTGGTCAGAGCCAGGGACATCTTGTCCTGCTCGGCCTTGGTCTTGGGCTCGATGGCAACGTCAATAACGGGCTTAGCGAACTCGATCTTCTCGAGGACGATCTCCTTGCCCTCGGCGCACAGGGTGTCACCGGTGGTGGAGTTCTTGAAGCCGACGCAAGCGACGATGTCGCCGGCGGCAGCGTCGTCACGGTCGATACGCTCGGCGGCGTTCATCTCGAGGATGCGGCCGAGGCGCTCGCGCTGACCGTTGGAAGCGTTGACCACGTAAGAGCCGGACTCGGCGCGGCCGGAGTAAACGCGGACATAGGTGAGCTTACCGACGAACGGGTCGGTCATGATCTTGAAGACCAGGCCGGAGAAGGGCTCGTCGAAGGAAGGATGACGCTGAATCTCCTCGCCGGTGTCCGGATCGGTACCGGTGACGGCCTCAACGTCGAGCGGGCTGGGCAGGTAGTCGACGACAGCGTCGAGCAGCTCCTGAACGCCCTTGTTCTTGTAGGCGGAACCCACGAAGACGAGGTTGAGCTCGTTGGCCAGAACGCCCTTGCGCAGAGCAGCCTTGAGCTCCTCGACGGTGAAGTCCTCCTCCATGAGGATCTTCTCCATGAGCTCGTCGTCAAAGCTGGCAGCAGCGTCGAGGAGCTCCTCGCGCTTGGTGGCAGCGATGTCGGCAAACTCAGCCGGGATCTCGTCCATCGGCTCGGGGTAGGTCATACCCTTCTCGTCGGCCTTGAAGTCCCATGCAGTCATGGTGACCAGGTCGATGACGCCCCAGAAGTTGTCCTCGGCGCCCATCGGGACCTGAGCGGCCACGGCGTTGGCGTCGAGACGATCCTTCATGGTCTCGATAGCGTTGAAGAAGTCAGCGCCCACGCGGTCATACTTGTTGATGAAGGCGATGCGGGGGACGTTGAAGGTAGAAGCCTGACGCCAAACGGTCTCAGACTGGGGCTGAACGCCGGCAACGGCGTCGAAGACGGCGACAGCGCCATCGAGGACGCGCAGGCAGCGCTCGACCTCGGCGGTGAAGTCAACGTGGCCCGGGGTGTCGATGATCTGGATGCGGTAGTCCTTACCGTCCTTGTTCCAGAAGCACGTGGTAGCAGCGGAGGTAATGGTTACGCCGCGCTCCTGCTCCTGAACCATCCAGTCCATGGTGGCAGCACCCTCATGGACCTCACCGATCTTGTGGGTCTTACCGGTGTAGTAAAGAATACGCTCGGTCGTGGTGGTCTTACCGGCATCGATGTGAGCCATGATGCCGATGTTACGGGTATCGGAAAGCTTGTACTTAGGCTTAGCCATGTTAGTTCCTTACCTTAACTTACCAACGATAGTGAGAGAACGCGCGGTTGGCCTCGGCCATCTTGAAGACGTCCTCACGCTTCTTGACGGAAGCGCCCAGGCCGTTGGAGGCGTCGAGGATCTCGTTGGCGAGACGCTCGGCCATGGTCTTCTCCTTGCGAGCGCGGGAGAAGTTGACGATCCAGCGGATACCCAGAGCGGTGGAACGACGGGAGTTGACCTCCATCGGGACCTGATAGGTAGCGCCACCGACACGCTTGGGCTTAACCTCGAGCGTGGGCTTGACGTTGTCCATAGCCTTCTTGAAGGTAGCGAGAGCGTCGCCACCCTCGGACTTCTCGGCAACGATCTCGAAAGCGGTGTAAACGATGCGCTCAGCGGTGGCCTTCTTGCCGTCAAGAAGGACCTTGTTGATGAGCTGAGTCACCAGGCGGTTGTTGTAAACGGCGTCAGGCTGAACCTCACGACGATTAGCTGCTGCACGACGCGGCATGTGAAATCTCCTTAAGTGTCTACCGTGCGGCCCTTAGGCGGCACACGGCGAAAGTATCAAAACGTTATCTGGCTTATTTAGCCTTGGGGCGCTTAGCACCGTACTTGGAACGGGCCTGCATACGGTTCTGGACCGGAGCAGCGTCGTAGGCGCCACGGATGACGTGATAACGGACACCAGGGAGGTCACGGACACGACCGCCGCGGACGAGCACGATGGAGTGCTCCTGCAGGTTGTGGCCCTCACCCGGGATGTAAGCAGTAACTTCGATGCCGTTGACAAGGCGAACACGGGCAACCTTACGAAGAGCCGAGTTCGGCTTCTTGGGGCTCGTGGTGAAGACGCGGGTGCACACGCCGCGCTTCTGGGAGTTGTGCTGCAGAGCAGCGTTCTTGGACTTCTTGGGCACGGAACGACGGCCCTGGCGAACCAGCTGGTTAATAGTAGGCAAAGCGTACTCCTTCTCGAATGATTCCAGCTTTCTGTAAAGTGCAACGGCTTGAATCGAGGGGTCAGCATCCCCCTACGAAACACGCAGTTCGATAGGATACGTGGCGTTAGCTGTGCCGTCAACAGACCACGCCGCCGGGCGTATCCCAAAATTGGCACATTTCCGCAAAGCCTACACAAAAGGAATCCCCTCCTGTGCACGGGGGCGGATTCCCGGCCCGGGCGGCCCGCCGTTTAAGTTTGCTGCTCTACAGTCCTGCGCAAGACGGAAAGCACATTAAGTGCTTTCCTTTGCGTGCGGAACTCGCGACAAACTTAAAC